>NZ_JBSSEW010000023.1:0-85908 GCF_054062095.1 Pseudomonas sp. TE6288 | reverse complement strand
AGAACGCCGGTTTGTAGATGTGTTTGCTCGCACGAACATCATCCATCAAACCGGCGTTCTTGTTTCTGTCTTTCCCGGGATTCCGTGAAGAACCTGATTTTTCTGGGGTCGAAGAAAGCGTTCTCGACCGTGCGATTAAAGGCAGCGTTCCCGCAGGCGCTGCACAAGATCTCACTTTTGCTGCTTGGCATGATCAGTTGCTTGGGCCGATTGAGCGCGTGCCTGTAGCCCGTTTCCATGGGGACGTTGCTGGGCAAACCCGGTTTTCGAACCTTACTGACGGTGATGGCCTCGCCAAAGCCGTGAAAGCACGTGACAAGCAGGCACAGAACTCACTAAAGGCTGCCCAGGCCGAAATTGCAAAGCTGCAAGCTGAATTGGCTGCGCTTCGACAACGTGCCGCGCTTTGCGAAAATGTATCCGAGGATGCCGGACGGTTGCGCGATTGGTACAGCCTTGTGACACCAGACTTGCATCGTATTCTTTGGGACGTCAAAGAAATACAAGGCGCAGTTTTCGACCACCAGGGCAAGCTGAACAGGGACTTCCGACAGCAGCTGGTTGAAATCATTCTCAACGCCCTGGTTGATTTGGAGTTGCGCGGCTTTTGCGTTGATGTGGAGCTACGAGATGATTCGCCGCGCAAAGAAAAAGCCCCCACTATCGTATTGCATCGCAGCCAGCCTTCAGGGGAGGAAGCTCGCGAGCGCGAAGGATTCAACTTTACTGTGCCTGGCGTACAGCCCGATGTGCTCGAAGCCGCGAGCGAACTGATATGGCCTCGGCCCGTGCTGCCGCCAGTCGACAGCCAGATACGTTACACCTGCTACGTGAATATAGGCGTTCATCCGCAGGCCTTGGTGGGGGAAGACGACATTTTTCATCTGTCGTGCTTCATGTATAAATTGTTTGAGGCTATGGCGAGGTCTGGAGATCATCGCCCACGCGGAGCCCTTCGCGAGAAAGTTATCCTTTGCTTGCTTCTGGCATTTACTGCGCCATGTATGCCCGCGCGTTTACGTCGACAGAATCTACCGGGACTGAAAGAGGTATATTTTTCAGATGAAGTGAACCGAGCAAAGCAGGATTCGAAAGATGATAGCAACGCATCGGGCGGGAAAATAGTTGAATACTTGTTGCGTGTTATGCACGCGTAGATCGGCCTTTCATCGTCTGCAGGCTTGCCGTCAGTTCCGCACATACGGATCAGTGCGGGGGACGGCAGGTAGCTACCATCTCTACCGCGAGCCACTCAGCCTCCCAATCACAACCTGCTGCACCTCAGGGTTTGATCGAGGTACTTCGGATCGATCTGATAGCGCTGCAGCACATACTCCGCGTTATGCATTGCCTAGTCGGTAACGTTGAGCAGTTTTCAGCATGATCTTCACACCTTTCTCAGCCAGCGCGTCAGCGCGATTGAAGCTAACCAGATGATTTACTATCCGGCATCTTTGCCACAGGGCACAATGCCACCAAGACGCGCATTTGGACGCGAGAGGACCTAGGGGATTGGAAGGCGTGTCTACAAAGCAGAAGGTGTTGCTCTGCTGGGTCGGAGGGAACGATCTGAAGGCGTTAACAGGCAGTGAAGCAGGGCCTTTACTGGCAACGCTAAGAGCGCAAACGTTCGATCGTGCAGAACTGCTTTCGTCTTATTCGGCTGAGCTGGTCGAGCCTTATATCGCCTGGCTCCGTGAGCAGGTCAGTACGCCGGTCTCCGTCAGTTATGAATCACTGACGAGCCCTGTACATTTCGGGGATATCTACCAGGCTGCCAATGCTCACCTGACTCGCTTGCACCTTCATACCAATCAGCTTTCCATCCTGCTTAGCCCCGGCACTCCGGCCATGCAGGCTGTGTGGATTCTCCTGGGCAAGACCCGCTACCCGGCGACTTTCTATCAATCTTCGCTGGAGCAGGGGGTGCAGCAGGTTGATGTGCCATTTGAGATTGCGGCCGAGTATGTGCCAGCCGCCAACTCCATCAGTGCCGATAAGCTGTTGCGCCTCGCCGACAGTCGGGCGCCGGTTGATGCCGCTTTCGCCAGCATCATTACGCAAAGCGAGCGCATGCTGCTGCTTAAATCGCAAGCGCAGGTGCTGGCTCAGAAGCAGGTCCCAGTGTTGCTCTATGGAGAGACAGGCACTGGTAAAGAGTTGTTTGCCAGAGCCATCCATAATGCTGGTCCTCGTTCGTCAGCGCCTTTCATTGCGCTTAACTGCGGGGCTATTCCACCTGAGCTGATTGACTCTACCTTGTTTGGCCATCGTAAAGGGGCTTTCACCGGCGCGGTGGAGAATCGTGCCGGGGTGTTCCAGCAGGCGGATGGCGGAACCCTGTTCCTTGATGAGTTCGGCGAACTGACGGCGGACGCCCAGGTGCGTTTGCTGAGGGTGTTGCAGGATGGAGTGATTACGCCAGTGGGCAGTAGTCAGGAGGTGCGGGTCAATGTACGCCTGATTACTGCTACCCACCGCAATCTCATGCAGTCGGTGGCGGAACGGCGTTTCCGTGAGGATCTGTTCTATCGAGTCGCCGTTGGCGTTTTGCACTTGCCGCCATTACGCGAGCGAGAGGGTGATCTGTTGCTCCTGGCTGACGCCTTGTTGGAGGAGACCTCCAGGCAAGATGACACTCTAGGCGATAAGAAAATTTCCGCAGAGGCAAAGAATCTTATTCTTCGCCATCCTTGGCGCGGTAATGTTCGTGAGTTGCAATCGGCCCTGTTACGTGCGGCGCTGTGGTGCCGGGGCGATTTGATTGAGGCTGGAGATATAGAGCAGGCGCTTTTCCAGATGCCTCAAGATGGGCATGCTGAACAGCTAGAGATATTTTCTCAACCTATTGATTTGCAAGAGATAATTGCAGATACCGCAAGGCGGTATATGCGTCAGGCTCTGAAAGTGACCGGGCACAATAAGACCCGTGCAGCCAGCCTGCTGGGGCTGAAAAGCCAGCAAACGCTGACCAACTGGATGAGCAAGTACGACGTCGAATAGAAACTTGGCACGCTCCTCGCTATGAGGAGAATTATGGACAGAATCGCCTATATGAAATCAGTCAACTTCGAGTTCCTTCGTCCCGGCAACGAATTGCTGGCAAACTTAGCTGGCCTGGCCGAGGCCGTGATTCACATTGATCCGGGCAGCGCCCTGACGCGCTTGCGCAGTTTTGCCGAGGAGTTGACCAAAGGTATCTACAAGGAAGAATTGCTGCCACGTATGCCGCAGTCGACCTTTTACGAACTGGTTAAAAGCTCGGTGTTCACCGATTGCGTCAGCAAGCCTCTGGTTCACCAAATCAACTTCCTGCGTATCCAGGGCAATGACACCGCTCATGGTGCGGAAGGTGACCTGCGCAATGCGCAGTTGGCACTGAAAACCGCTCATCAACTGGCCATGTACATGGCCATCAGGTACTACGGCACCGCACAGGCTGATATTTCGCCCTTTGCCGAGGTGCAGGATCCGACTGCGACTCTCGCCAGCCTGCAGAAGACCGTCTCCAGCTACGAGAGGGAGCTCACTCAGCAGCAGGAAGAGCTACAGCGAGTCATGGATAAGCTGGAGCAGGAGCGCACCCGCAATCTTGATAAGCTGGAGCCGCCTGCTAAGCCGGATCAGCAGAGCCGTCAGCAGCAGAGTCAGAAAGTTGCCGACAGCCTGCAGTGGAACGAAGCCAAGACCCGGGCTCTGCTGATTGATGCCATGCTGGTTCAGGCGGGCTGGGATATCAGTAATCCCTCGCAGGTAGGCCAGGAAGTGGACGTCGACTTCCCCGATAACGTCTCTGGCAAGGGCCGTGCTGACTACGTGCTATGGGGTGACAACGGCCAACCGCTGGCTGTGATCGAGGCCAAGAAATCCGGCAATGTCAGTCTGCAGGCCGGACGCGAACAGGCCCGGATGTATGCCGATGGCTTCGAGCGCATGGGCATGCAGCGCCCGGTGATTTTCTACAGCAACGGCTACGAGACCTTCATCTGGGACGACGCGAAATACAACACCTACCGCCCGGTGTACGGCTTCTATAGCAAAGACAGCCTCGAATACCTGATCTATCAGCGTCAATACCGCAAAGCGGAGCTGGAGCGTCATAACCCGGATCTGAACATCGCTGACCGCCCTTATCAAATCGAAGCGATCAAGACGGTTGCTGCTAACTTCCAGCAGCAGCGTCGTCGCGCGCTGATCATTCAGGCCACCGGCACTGGTAAGACCCGCGTGTCCATCGCCTTGGCCGAGCTGCTACTGCGCACTGGTTGGGCCAAACGTGTACTGTTCCTGTGTGACCGCAAGGAGCTGCGTGTGCAGGCTGATGATGCTTTCAGACATAACCTGCCCAGCGAGCCGCGCTGCGTAATTGGTGAAACCAACAAGGTCGATCAGACCGCACGTATCTACATCGCCACCTACCCGGGCATGATGAGCCGCTTCGCCCAGCTTGATGTGGGCTTCTTCGACCTGATCATTGCCGACGAAAGCCACCGTAGTATCTACAACAAGTACCGCGACCTGTTCGACTACTTTGATGCCTTGCAGGTAGGCCTAACCGCCACCCCGGTAAAGTTCATCAGCCGCAATACCTTCGACATGTTCGACTGCGAGACGACCGACCCGACCTTCGAGTTCGGTCTCGATGCAGCCATCAACAATGATCCGCCGTACCTGGTGCCGTTCCGCGTTAAGGACCTTACCACCGATTTCCTACGCGACGGCATTCACTACAACGACCTGAACGAAGAACAGCGACGTCAGCTTGAAGAGGACCTCGGCGAGGAGGAGGCCAAGCGCACCACCATCGCCGGCAAGGACATCGGTCGCAAGATCTTCAGCGAAGACACTGACCGCCTCATTCTGGAAAACCTGATCGACAATGGCATCAAGGATGAGACGGGGTCACTGGTCGGCAAGACCATCGTCTTTGCCCAGCGTCAGGACCATGCTGAGCACTTGGAAAAACTCTTCTGCAAGCTCTACCCGCAGTATGGCAGCAAGGTCTGCAAGGTCATCCACAACCAAATCCCGCACGTGGGTACGCTGATCAAAGAATTCAAAAAGCCGGAGAACGACTTCCGCATCGCCATCTCGGTAGACATGCTCGACACCGGCATTGATGTGCCCGAAGTGGTTAACCTGGTATTCGCTAAGCCGGTGAAGTCCTGGGTGAAGTTCTGGCAGATGATCGGTCGCGGCACACGCCTGCGCCCCAATCTGTTTGGTGAGGGCAAGCACAAGAGCGAGTTCCTCATCTTCGATCACTACGGCAACTTCGACTTCTTCGAGCAGGAGTATGAAGAGCCAGAAGATAAGGGCGGCAAGTCGCTCCTGCAAACTACTTTCGAAGCGCGTCTGGAGCTGGCGAAGGTGGCTCTCAAACAGAACCATGCCGCCGCCTTTGATACCGCTATTGAACTGCTGCGTGCCGACATCAATGACCTGCCGGAGAGTAGCGTTGCCGTCAAGCGTGAGCTGCGGGCTGTGCACCAATTGCAGCAGAGCGACCAGTTGCAAAGGTTCGACGCCCAGACCCAGCAACTGCTTGCAAATACCATTGCCCCGCTTATGTCGGCTCGAGTCCTGCGCGACAAACATGCCACTGCGCTCGACAAACTTATCGCCGCTATCGAGCGCTGTCTGGTGGAAAGCGCCAGTTGTTTCGAGGATGGCAAGATCACCTTGTTGGAAGAAATCGACAAGCTCGCCATCAATATTCAGGCCGTGCGCCAGAAGGATGCCCTGATTGCGGAGGTGCGTAGCGCGGACTTCTGGCTCAACGCCAATGTGGGCAAGCTGGAACGAGCTCGGCAGGAGCTGCGTGGCATCATGAAATATCGCAAGTCCGGTGAGGGAGTGCTCTACAGCACGCCGGGCACCCGCACCGCCGATGGCGGCGTGCAGGTGGCTGAACGTCAGATCAAGATCCCAGGGGCCAACGAGGCCATGATCTACCGGCACCGCCTCAAGGACATCCTCGACGGCATGCTGGCTGCCAACCCGACGCTGCAGAAAATCCACAAGGGCGAGCCTATTGCTGAGCAGGAGCTGAACTCGCTCACCTCGACCATCCTCACTACTCATCCTGGCATCAGTCTGCAAGTGCTGAACGAGTTCTATGGCCGCACCGCCAGCGAGCTGCAGTTGACTGTGCGCGAGCTGATTGGCCTGGATGTACAGGCCATTGAGCAGCATTTTGCCCAGTTCCTGCATACCCATCCCAGCCTCACGGCCCAGCAGGTGCGCTTCATGAACCTACTGAAAAGCTACATTGCCCAGCACGGCAGCATCGTCATCGAAAAGCTCTACGACGCACCGTTTTCCAGCATTTCCCACGAAGGCATCGACGGCGTGTTTGCCCCCGCTGATGTGGGCGTGCTAGTGGACGTGCTCAAGCCCTTCTTGCGCGGGGACAACTCGCCTACCAGTCACTAGGAGCGCACATGCAAGCCAGTGAATGGACCACCGATATCATCGTCATCACAGTTGTACTCGCACTGGCTTGCGCGTTGCTGGGTTATTTCGCAGCAGCATTGCGTCAGGGCCGGCAACTTAGTCAGCTGGCGGCCGAGCTTGAGCAGGCCCAACTGGCTCAAACGACAGCAGTGGCCGGCAGCGCCGCGTTGAGTGAGCAGCTCAAAGCCGCGGAAGCACAAGGGCATGAGCTCCAAGTCGCTGAGAGCACCCTGAAAACCAAGCTGCAGGGCGCGTTGGACAGCGTGACGCGGCTGACTCAGGAACAGCGGGAAGCCAAGGACCGTCATGCAACCCTGGAGGCCAAGCTGGAGCAGTCTGCCAAACAACATCATGAAGCGGTCGTTCAGCATGAAAGGGCGTTGACTGAAATCCAGAGCCTTAACGCGAAAGTTGAGGACTACCAGAGTCGTCTGGAGCAGGCGAATACCTTGCTTCAGCAAGAGCGTGAATCGGTCAGTGGTCTCAAGTCAGCACTGGCCGAAGAGGGCAAAAAAGCCAAAGGCTTTGAGGCTGCCAACACGGATGCTCGGACTCAGCTGGCAGAGCTGAAGGAGCAGATGAAGACCGCAGGCGAAAAGATTGAAGCGCTGCAGGGCGACTTGGCAGAGATCAAGCGCCAGGAAACCAAGCTTAGGGCCGAACTGGATGAGCGCGAGGCCAGCCATGCCCGTGAGCAGGCCAACTTCGAACGGCAGAAAGCCAGTTTAAGCGAGCAATTCAAGCTACTGTCCAACGAGATTCTCGAAGCGAAAACCCAGTCCCTGCAGGAAAGCAGCAAGCTCAGCCTGAGTGCCGTGATGACGCCGTTCCAGCAGTCTATCGACAACTTCAAGCGTGAAGTGCACGAGATCCACCACCGCGAAACCACCCAGCAGGGTGAGCTGCGCAAAGAGCTGGAGCAACTGAAAACGCTAAACCAGCAGATCACCACCGAAGCACATGAGCTGTCCACCGCGCTGCGTGGCCAGAAGAAGCTGCAGGGCAACTGGGGCGAGCTGGTGCTGGAGAACGTACTCGACCGCTCTGGCCTGCAACTGGGCAAGGACTATCTGCGCGAAGTCAGTATCTCCACCGAAGAGGGGCGTCAGCGCCCCGATGCCGTGGTGTACCTGCCTCAGGCCAGGCACCTGATCATCGACGCCAAGGTTTCGCTTAACGCCTATACCCGCTATGTGAACGCAGAAGACGATTTAGAGCGTAAGCAGGCCCTGAAAGAGCATGTGCAGGCCGTGGCCAGCCGCATCAAGGAACTGGCTGACCGCGACTATTACAAACTGCCGGGGCTTAATTCTCCGGACATGGTATTCATGTTCATCCCCATTGAGTCGGCCTTCGTCGAAGCACTCAAGGCAGACGAAACCCTGTTCCAGCAGGCCATCGAAAACAACGTGCTGGTGGCCACACCTACCACGCTTCTCACGAGCCTTAATATCGTGCGCCAGCTCTGGCGCTATGAGGATCAGAACAAGCACACCGCCGCGCTGGCCAGTCGGGCAGAGGGCGTGTTCAAAAAGCTCAACACCTTCTTGGCCAGCTTTGAGAAAATCAAAAAGGGCTTGGAAACCGCCACCGAAGCATATGTTAAGGCCGAAGGCCAGCTGGTCAGCGGCAAGGGCAACCTGGTCAAACAGGTGGGCGAATTCAAGAACCTGGCGCCTGCCATCAAGGCCCAGTTACCTGCCTATTTCGTCGACAAAGCTGCGCTGGAAATCGACTTTATCCCTGCCGAGCAGAACATTGAGGCGCTCACTGACAGCACCGAAGATCAAGACCTGCTCGCTGAATCCGACACTGAAACCGACTACGAGAACGCCTGATGCTCACCGGCAAGATACGCAACGATATCGACAAGCTCTGGGAAAAATTCTGGACTGGCGGTATCACCAACCCGCTGACCGTGATCGAACAGATCAGCTACCTGATGTTTGCTCGGATGCTCGACATGCAAGAAGACGTGGCTGAGCGCAAGGCTAACCGCACCGGCAAGGCCTTCGACCGTCTGTTTCCCAATACACCGGAAGGCCAACTGCTGCGCTGGAAAAACTTTCGCAACATGAGCGGGAAGGAACTGCACAGTCACCTCAAGAAAAAGGTCTATCCATTTTTCGCCCAACTCGGCAGCGCCGAAGGCGAGGGCGGTGAGCGCGAAGGCTTGGGCCATATCAGCGAGTACATGCAGGACGCCGATCTGGGGATCAAGAACGAGTCTGTACTCACCTCTGCCGTGGAGATGGTAAACGACCTGCCGCTGACCCAGAGCGACGTAAAGGGCGATATCTACGAATACCTGCTGAGTAAGCTCACCACCGCCGGCATCAACGGCCAGTTCCGTACGCCGCGCCATATCATCGACGCGATGATCGAGCTAATCGCCCCGCAGCCGACCGAGGTGATCTGCGACCCGGCCTGCGGCACCGCCGGCTTCCTGGCCCGCACCATGGAATACCTCAACCGCGTGTATTCCAGCCCGGAAGGCACCTTCACCGATGAAGACGGCAACTTTCATTATTCCGGTGACTTGCTCGAACCCTACCGCCAGCACCTCAACAGTCAGATGTTCTGGGGATTCGATTTCGACACCACCATGCTGCGCGTCTCCAGCATGAACATGATGCTGCACGGCGTGAACGGCGCGAACATCCGCTATCAGGACTCCCTGAGCAAATCCATCAAGGAGCACTACCCGCGTCAGGAGCAGGACTTCTTCGACGTGGTGCTGGCCAACCCGCCGTTCAAAGGCAGCTTGGACGAAACCAATACCAACCCCGACGTGCTCGGTCTGGTGAAAACCAAAAAGACCGAACTATTGTTCGTCGCCCATATCCTCCGCTCGCTCAAGCTCGGCGGCCGCGCCGCTGTGATCGTGCCGGACGGTGTGCTGTTTGGCTCATCCAAGGCCCACCAGCAATTGCGCCAGGAGCTGCTCGACAACAACCAGCTCGAAGGCATCGTCAGCCTGCCCAGCGGCGTGTTCAAACCCTACGCTGGCGTCAGCACCGCCATCCTCATTTTCACCAAGGGCGGCAGCACCGAGCGCGTGTGGTTCTATGACCTGCAAGCCGACGGCTACTCGCTGGACGACAAGCGCACCGAGCTGAAAGGCGAGGGCAGCAACGACCTGCCCGATGCCATCGCCCAATGGCACAAATACCGGCAGATGGTGGAGGGCAATCTAAGCGCCAGCACCATCAACACCCTGTTCGGCGATAAGCGCAAAAAGGCCTTTGTCGTGTCCGCCGAGGAGATCGCCGCCAACAAATACGACCTCTCCATCAATCGCTACAAGGAAGTGGAGTATCAGCAGGAGCAGTACGAGGACCCGAAGTTAATTCTGCTGCGCCTGAAAGGACTGGAGCAGGAGATTCTGGCAGATCTGGATGAGCTGGAGGAGATGCTGTGAGTTGGCCGATGGTTCAGATTGGCAAATATGCAGACAAGGTTCGGACGTGGAATCCTGCTGCTGGCGCGGAGGGTGTTTTTCAGTATGTGGATCTTAGCTCTGTCGATAAAATCAGGAAAGTTATTGACCTAGATAACGTGACTGAAGTTTCTTCTGCAGAGGCCCCAAGTCGTGCTCGTCAGTTGGTTGTGACAGGGGATGTCCTAGTTGCAACAGTTCGGCCAAATTTGAACGGGGTCGCTGTGGTTCCTGCTGAACTAAATGGTGCGACTGCTTCTACTGGGTATTGTGTCCTCCGAGCTGACGAAAAAAATCTGCATGGACGATATTTGTTTTACTGGGTTCAAACAGGTTCTTTTGTCGAGGACATGATGTCTAAGGCTACAGGAGCTAACTATCCAGCGGTTTCGGACAAGATAATAAAAGAGAGCAATATCCCACTCCCACCCCTGCCCGAACAAAAGCGCATCGCCGCCATCCTCGACAAGGCCGACGCCATTCGCCGCAAACGCCAACAAGCCATCCAGCTCGCCGACCACTTCCTCCGCACCGTATTTCTGGACATGTTCGGCGACCCGGTGACCAACCCGAAGGGGTGGGAGGTTAAGCCACTAGGGCAAATTTCAACTTTTGAAAATGGTGATCGTTCATCTGCATATCCAAGTGGTGACGATCTTGTTTCAGAAGGAGTGTTGTTCTTAAGTACGAAAAATATAGTCTCAGATACCTTAAGGCTTGAATCTTGCCAGTACATCACGGAAGACAAATACACAGCTTTGTCTCGGGGTAAGGCCAGAAAGGGCGATCTGATTATCACGCTTCGCGGAACATTGGGATCTTGTTGTGTTTTTGACTGTGAGCATGAAAAAGCCTTTATCAATGCTCAGATGATGATAATTAGACCTGGCGCAGGTGTCGGAAATATATTCCTGCATGATTTGCTTGTCTCGAAGGCGATAAAAAATCATCTTCAAGGCATTGGGCAAGGCGCAGCTGTTCCTCAGCTCACTGCAAAGCAATTGAAGGAGCTTATGCTCCCAATTCCTCCGATTCAGGAGCAAAAGAGGTACGAAAATATTAGAGGTTCCGTTTTGGCGAGTATCAAAAAGATGCAGTCGGAATCTGAGGAAAGCTTATTTAAAGCGATTACCCAAAAAGCCTTTACCGGTCAATTGTAGATAAGGAAATCCACATGCGCCTCAAGTCCGTCAAGCTCATCCATTTTCGCGGCTACCGCGCCACCACGGTTATTCCCTTCGACGAAGCCATGACCGGCATCGTCGGTCGCAATGACTATGGTAAGTCGACCATCCTCGAAGCCCTGGCCATCTTCTTCGAGAGCGGCGACGTCAAGGCCGATAAAAGCGATATGAACTGCTTTAGCCTGGCCGAGGGTGCCGAGCAGTTCGAGATTGCCTGTGAGTTCGAAGGCCTGCCTGAGGCGCTGGTGCTGGATGAAGATGCCGAGACGTCCTTGGCGCAGGAGTACCTGCTCAACGCCGGGGGGGCGCTGGAGATCGTCAAAACCTTTAAGGCGAGCACCGGCAAGCTGGAGCGCACCGCCATCCGCTGTCAGCACCCAGCGGATGCCGAGCTGGCAACCCTGCTTAGCCTCAAGATGGCCGATTTGAAAAAGCTCGGCGAGCAGCAAGGTATTGCCGACCAGGTGGCCGACAAGCGCGTGGCTTCGCAGTGGCGGCAGGCGATCCGTGCGGCAGCACAGCCCATCGACTGTCAGGAGATGCTGCTCGACGTCAGCAAAGGGCTTTCGACTGACAGCAAATCCATCTGGGAAAAAATTGAGGCTCAGCTGCCCACCTTCGCCCTGTTCAAGGCGGATCGTGAAAGCAGTGATGGCGACGCTGAGGCCAAGAACCCGCTGCAGCAGGCGGTCAAGGAGGCTCAGGCCGCCCTGCAGGATCAGATCAGCGCGCTGGAACAGCAGATCGAAGCCAGTGTGCTGGATGTCGCCACCCGCACCCTCGACAAACTGCGGGAAATGGCCCCCGAGCTGGCCAACGAGCTAACCCCGCGCTTCAAGGAAAAGCCCAAGTGGAGTTTCAGCTTTACCCTGGACGGTGAGAACGGCATCCCCATCAACAAGCGCGGCAGCGGCGTGCGCCGCCTGATCCTGCTGAATTTCTTCCGCGCCGAGGCCGAGAAGGCTGCGGTTGGTAGCCCGCGCAACGTGATCTATGCCATCGAAGAACCGGAAACCTCCCAGCACCCGAACTACCAGATGATGCTGATGAAGGCGCTGCTGGAACTTTCCAACCAGCCCAAACGGCAGATCATCGTCACCACCCACGTCCCCGCCCTGGCCGGCCTGATGCCCATCGATGGCGTCCGCTATGTCACCAAGGATGAGAACTGTATCCCTATCGTCAAGATGCCCGATGACGATGTGCTCAAGGAGGCCGCCGAGAGTCTGGGTGTGCTCCCCGAAACAGGGATGGAGCGGGCGAAAGGCATCGTGCTGGTAGAAGGTAAATCAGACGTCACCTTCCTCCGCCATGCGGCCAATACCCTGAAGGCTGGCGGACATCTCCAGTCCAGTCTTGAGGATGCCGGCATTGTTCCGATTCTGATTGGTGGCTGTGGCAGCGTGAAGCACTGGGTCACCCTCAATCTCGCCGATGACCTCGGGCTACCTTGGTGTGTGTTCCTGGACTCCGACATCGGCGGCAGCCCGGAGCAGGTCGCTTCAATCGCAAAGCGCAAACAGGAAGTCGAAGCACGCGGGCGCTCCTTCTACTCGACTCGCAAACGAGAAATCGAGAACTACCTGTGCCCTGACATGATTGATGCTCGAACGGGTGTCAGAGTGGCCTTCACCGATACCTGTGACGCTAAGAAAATCATCGGCCAGGCGTTGCGTGTCAAAGCGGATGATGTGATCGACAAGTTCTGGCCGCACATGACGGCAGAACAGATTCTCCAGCGCTCGATGTACCAAGAGGGCGCTGAGCAGCGCTCGGAGCTTAAGGAACTAGTCGAGAACCTGCTGACTTTGGTCCCTTGATCTCTGCTCGGTATGACAACCAGCCGAAAGCGGTTTGGTTTGCGTGCGAGCCATGCAGAGGCTGCGTGAGCGCATGCAACGGCAGAGCTATTGCCACCTAAAAATTACAAATAAGACATTGCCGGCCTTAGGCCGAGCTAGGGCATAAAAAATGCGAATTACAGAAATCGCCCTCACCAACTTTCGTTCCTTTCAGGCCACCCAAGCCATCGCGCTGGCGCCTGTAACCTTGATGTTTGGGCCTAATAGCGTCGGCAAAAGCTCGGTGCTACAGGCGCTGTTCTATCTGCAGCAAATCCTCGCCAAAGGCCACTGCGACCCGCAGCGCATTGATGTGTTGGGCGAAAAACACATCGGCGGCTTTGCCAGCTTGGTGAATGGCGGTGATCTGAATAAGCGCATTGTCATCAAGCTGCAGATCGATAAGTCCGGCAGCATCGGGGCCAGCTACAACCAGCTGTATGAGCTGATCAACGAGGACTTTGGCCTAACAGTCGATAGCCCAACCGCCGATGCCGCTCGCTTTGCTGTGGAGCTGCATATTGGCTGGTCTAAATCGGCCGAAACCGCCTATGTGGCCTGCTACAAGCTGTGGCTGGACGATACGCTGATCGCTGAACTGACCAGCGATGCGGGGATGAAGCAACCGGTGCTGGCCTGGCTCAATTACCAGCATCCCGCTTTGCTGGCCGAACTTGATTTGGACGAAGCTCCGGAGCGCGAAGCCGAAGGCTTTGTAAGCGTCTTGCATGAGCTATTAAACGCTCAGCGCCCCACCCAGCTGGTCAGTCGCCGCGACTCCTGGCATATGCCTGAAATGACCTTTGCCCATGCCGAGCTGGGTTTTAAAGGCTTTGCTGGCGCCTTACCGCTGCTGGGCAAACGATTGGAAACCACAGTCGAACACGACGACCCGCGTATCACCACACGGCTGCATGAAGTTCTCTCGGATGTGTTGGTAGCTCCGTTAGATAACCTGCTGACACTGCTTAATCAGAGTCTGTGCATCGGCCCGCTGCGCATGGTGCCCGATGCCTTGCGCCAGCCTAATCCTTACCCTGAGCAGAAAGACTGGTACAGCGGCGCGGCTGCCTGGGATGTGGTCAGCTCGCTCAGCCGCCAGCACACAGCGCCCGCCTTGCTGGCCGAGATTAACCAGTGGATGGGGCATCTCGGCCTGGGCTATTCACTGCGTGCAAAGTCAGTGGTGAGCAAGGTGGTGTATTCCGGTGGTGACGACAGTCTGGGCGAGTTGCGCGCCATGCTCGATGCACATGGCGATAAGCTCGAAATCAGCTTCAGCAGTGCTAATGAGGAAGGCAATCCGTCAGAGCAGAAAGCGCCTTTAGACATGGAGAAGCTGAAAGCGCTTCTGCATGATCTAGCGCCTGATAGCGTTGCCCCTAAGGGTGCCGTTATTGAGCAGGTGCGCAATCAATGGGCGCTGTGGGATGACGCGCGGCATTGCGAGGTAGCCTTTTCCGAGGTTGGTGTAGGGATTTCACAGTTGTTTCCGCTGATTGTGGCGGCTGTGGTGGCGCGCCAGGGGCTTGTGACCTGCGAGCAGCCAGAGCTGCATGTGCATCCACGAATTCAGGTGGGCATAGGTGATTTGCTCACCCAGGCCAATCGCCAATGCAACTTCCTGATTGAGACCCATAGCGAACATCTGATTCTGCGGATCTTGCGCCGTATTCGCGAAAGCAGTGAGGGCGATTTGCCCAATGGTCTTAAGCAACTGAAACCTGAGGATGTGTCGATTATCTACCTCGACACGGCAACAGGCGGGGTAAAGGCCACGCGTATAGAAATTGATCGCTATGGAGAGTTCACCAGCCGTTGGCCCAATGGCTTCTTTGCTGAGCGTGGTGAGGAGTTGTTCTGATGCACGCTATATTTGCCATTGAGCCGGACGCTATCAATAACTGGCAAGACTTGAAGTACGCACTGGAGAAGTTCAGCTACAGCAAGGGCTTATTGATTGCACGCTTTCCTAAGCCTTGGCCCCGTTTGGTGATTGAGGCCTGTGAGCGTCGCGGCATGGGGGATGTGGAGCGGGCGCGTATCGTCGAGAAGCTGCGCCAAGCCCAGAATGACCGGCTGGTGCGCTTGGGGCTGCCGTTTGATGGTGACGATTGGATCGCCAATGCCAAACAAGATGGTGTGCGCGAGCGTCTGTCAGCAATCTTGGTGCGGGATAACCACGATGCAGAGCGATTTCATTGTTTAGCCGAGGTTGAAGAGGCGCTGTTTGAAAATCATCGTGATGTGCAGGTTAAGCGCGATGCTCAAGCTTTGGCCGACGCTGCGCGGTATGTGTTGCTGAGTTCTGATCGTATTGTTCTAGTCGATCCATATTTTCAGGCCATGCCCAAGTGCTGCAAGGTGTTGAAGGCAATGGTTGATCTTTGTCGCCAGCAGGAGCATCGACTAGTTGAGCTGAGTATCTTTACCGCAAAAAGCACGGATGACCGTCGCCTTGACCTTATTGCTGCCGATTATGGAAGGATGCTTGAGGCTCTACTTGGGCAAGGGGTTTGTATACGTATTCATCTATTGTCTGATGCTACTTTGGATCAGGACTTTCATGCACGTTATATATTCAGCCCGCGTGCCGGTTTGCGCTTTGATCGTGGTTTTGTTGAGCCCCCGGATCATGAGCAGCGCGAGCACTTGACCGATGTTGTCTGCTTGGATGAACGCAGGGTGGCTGAGCTGAGAAGTCGCTATCTGGAATCTGACGATGGCCTGGCTAACGCAGAGTCTATTGTTCTGTCGTGAAGTGATTCCAAGGTCAGGAGGGGCTAGGCCCTGAATTAGGGGCCGTGTCCTGAGGAGGCGGCAGTTACGTACGAATGACGGCAATGTAACTCAGCATGTGACGCAGCTGGCACAGTGAGCAAGGAGGAGTGAAAAATTATCGCCCCCTGCCGCTAGTGATGAGAGCTACCCACCTCGCTGCCTAATCGATACCTGAAACAGGTCTTGACCTATGAAATCCTGCTCTGAGCCATAGGTTAACGTGGCGTTTTATGGGGGCATCGGGTGTTTATGGGGCGCTGGGATTTTGGAACCTTCAGACTCTGAAGGTGGCAGGCCTGGGCTAGATTCCAGAAAGAAAGTCCTTCTAGGTTCACGGATACTCTTTTTAGCCATTGAATATCCATGGCTTTTCTAGGCGACGAGTGAGCAATCGTGCTGTCAGCACGTAGTAATAGCGCGTTGCCTGACTGTTCGGCGTAAGGTGCTGATCGAGAAACCAGGTCAAGTGCTTGCTTTGCCAAGTCCAGGGTGTGGCTCGCTTCCAGCGTTTTGCGATTTCGGCTTGGATGATCCTTGCCTGTCGCACATGTCGTTGTCGGGTTGCGTGCGAGCCGGTCAGCACGCCAGCCAAGAACAATTCCATATCGAATGGCTTGCTCATGTCCGTCCTCCAATGTAGGCCGCGACCACGTCGATCCGACCGTGCCCAAGCTCGTAACTAATTCGCCTCCGGGCCTCGCGATCAAGGTTCCTACCTACCTGGCAACATTTGCCGCCATTGATTGGCGCGGGGTGTTGGGTGATCTGCTCATAGCGCTCACAGGCATACGCCGCTCTTAGCTCATGGAAGCCATTGAGGTTGTTTGCATGGAGGGTGTCCCGCGCAGGGCGGACGGTTTCCTGTAGAAAGGTCAGGTAACTTTCGTCTGGAGCAATCAGGTTGCGGCTACTCGCAGGTGATACCTGTCGTGCAAACCCGAGTGCGCCTCGAACATGCTCATCGACCGAAATCCAGCGGGGTGCCGAGGCACCCGCGCGGCCGCCTTTGGTGCCCTCCTGAATGTTAATCCTGCCTAGGTCGTTAGCCTCACGGCTTAGTCGTGGCAGGTCAGCCAAGATAGCCTCACGCAAGCGCATGCCGGTGGCTCGCGCCAACAGAACAATCGCGGCGGCGCGTGGGTGATGATGACGGCAAAGTGCATCGACGATCTGCATAACCTGCTTGCGGTCCTGGCCCTGTGGCACAGACTTGCGAACCCCGGTGCGCTGCATACCCAACGCCTTACTTGGGCTTGGCAACTTCACGTACTGATCACCGCGAAGCGCTGCCATGGTCCTGTTAACACTGGATAGGCGGTTTTGTGCGGTGCTGACAGCAAGGTCACCGCGCCCAACCACGTCGCGCAGATACGCCGCATAGTCCGCCAATACCTTCCGATCAACCTGCCTCGCATCACTGATACCGGGCCCCTGTTCGGAACGACACCACTTTACGAATGCCTGCCACCGATCACAGTGTGCCTTCACCGTGCCGTAGTGGCCACCGGCGAACATGCCTTTCAGCGCTTGCGGTCCTGCATAGCTCAATTGCCTGCCGTAACCGAAATTACGACCATCGCGTCTACCTACCAATGCCATATCGGTCACCTCATCTTCCGTTCTCCAATCCTCGCCCCACGTCATCCCGCCAAGAATGCTGAGTGTTATCAGGGATCAAGGCCCCTGCGACCTGTGGGGAATGTCCACTACGCGGGACTTGCGGCTCCTTACAACCGGGAGCAAGGGCATCTCATGATCTGGCCTCCTGAGCACCGTAACCGGTGGGCGGGTGGAGGCAGTGCTGGCTGACGAAACCAGCACCTGAAGATCCTGAGCCGGGTGAACGCAGCAATGCGATGACCGGGGCATGCCTGACTGTCAGTCAGGTGCAGTCCATTCCTTGGTCTGCGGCACCATCATCTACAGCGCTGTTGCTGGTGACATCAGCGTTTGTCACGCCGATTGTCACGAGGGGGATTGCCGCAAAGCCATGTGCGATCAGGGCTGCAGCAGTGGTAGAAGTGCCCGTCTCTTTTTAGGAAAAGAGACGGGCACAGGTTGGCGCAAGATTCGGCCAAGCGGATAGGTTGCTGCAGGGCAGCGAGGTACGGTGTATCTGGCGCACGCGCGTCATATGTGTAAGAGCATCCATCACCGGGGAGGTGACCGGGCGAGCTGCCGGATGCGAATCGCCCTTGGGGAGAACCACCGCGAGAGCGGCGTGACCTTTAAGGTTCGGGTCACCTGGGGTGCTGTCATCGACAGCCTCTGCAGGGCCAGTTCTACGCCTGTGGATAAACCCGGTCAAGGGCCGAAATTCAGCGCTCTTGGGGACGTGAAAAGCGGTTATCCATCGGTGGAATTCCGTGGTAAATCCCGGACAACGTCGTGGCTTTTAGCTCTTCAAAGTGAGGTCCATCCAAACAGGGCGGCTTTGCAGCCCTGTTTGGATGGACCCGCGCTGAGAAGCATATAAGCGAGGCTGCTTGCCCCGAATTTTGGACGCTCAGTTGTTACCGCAATTCTTGCGCTTGCACAGTGCTAACGAATCGGCACCACATTCTTGTCTCTGACTTGACCGTAGGCTGAGGCAAGCAGGCTGCCGGTGGCGGCTTTCTGGATGTAGTCACTCCACCAGGCCATCATCGGGCGCCGTCGCTCAATGTAGTCGGCTCGGTTGTAGGCGCTGCGTACCTCATCCTTGTCGACGTGCGCCAGTGCGACCTCAATGAGTTCCGGGTCCCACCCATGTTCATTCAAGATGGTGCTGGCCATCGAACGCATGCCGTGGCTGACCAACCGATCTTGGAAGCCCATACGTTTTAACGCCATGTTGGCGGTCTGGCTATTGGCGTGGGTGCGTGGATTTCTATCGGCCGGGAAGACGTATTCGCGGTGGCCGCTGTGAGTCTTCAGTGACTCCAGCAGTGCGACGGCGTGATCGCTCAACGGGATGCTATGTGGGCGGCGCTTCTTCATCCGCTCCGCGGGGATAGTCCAGACACGCCTTTCAAAGTCGATGTCTGCCCAGCGAGTAGTCGCCGCCTCGGCGGGGCGAGTCATCGTGTGCAACTGCCATTCGATCAGGCAGCGGGTAGTGCGTTTGATGCTGGCGTTCGCTATCTCCAGCATGAGCTCGGGGAGTTCTTCGGGCGAAAGCGCAGCCATGTTCTCTTTCTTGGGCTTCTTGAATACTGCCCGAATGCCGGTGAGCGGGTTAGCGAAGATCAGGCCGGAGTTGACGCCGTAGGTCATGATCTCGTTTAGTCGCTGGCTAAGACGTTTGACCGTTTCCAAGCTGCCTTTCGCTTCGATTGGACGAAGCAATGCGATCACCATCGGCGCGGTGATTTTCGCGAGTGGGGTCGTCTTCAAATCGGGGAACACGTGCAGCGTGAGCGACCGCCAAATGTCCTCGGCGTAGGCCGGGGTAACCGAGTCTTTTTTTAGCTCGAACCAGGCGGTAGCCACGTTCTCGAAAGTGTGTTCCGTCTCAGCACGCTTGGCTTCATTCAGCGTATTGCGCTGCACCTTCGGATCAATGCCCTGGGCGAGCAGCTCGCGGGCTTCGACTGCCTTCTTTCGTGCATTCGCCAGTGACAGTTCGGGGTAGGTCCCGAAGCCGATGTTGATGCGCTTCTTGGTCACCGGTTCGCGGTAGTTGAAATTCCACAGCAACGAGCCGTTGCTGCGTACTCGGAGCTGCAAACCGTCACCGTCTGTGAGGACGTAATCCTTGGACGCGGGTTTGACTCCCTTGAGCTGTCGATCGGAGAGGCGGAGGTTTTGAGCAGGCATGAGATTGTCCTCAGGCACTGATTCGGTATTCCAAAGATTAGCACCGGACGGACTGGAATACCGCCTGGAATACCCGAATGGCTGGAACTCAAAAACTCTCAAAAGACCGCAAAAGCGCTGGAAGCCGCGTATTTACTGGATCGCAGGCACAAAAAAAGACGTCCCTGGACGTCTTTTTTTGATCATTTGGTGGAGCCGGGGGGATTTGAACCCCCGTCCGCCAGTACTCCGCTGTCGGTACTACATGCTTAGCCGTGTCTACTGATTTAATCCGCAGCCGCCCGACGGGCAGGGTGCTTTGGATGAGTTGGGTAAGTTTTAGTCGCTTCGCCCCCAACGTGCTGCACGACGATCCTGTTCTGTATGACAATCATTTCGGGTTTACAGGCATCCCCTGATGATTGCTGGACCCGAAGGTACCAGGAGTGCATGTCAGCTGCAATTAAGCAGCGAGAGCAGCACCGTATTGGTCGTCATTGGCAACTATAGAAAGTTGCAACAGTGGATTTACGAGTTCTGTTACCAACTCGGCATGCACCTAGAGTTTCGCTACCGGCGTCGAATCCTAATCGGCCCCACACTCAGCTCTAGCTGAACGTGCCTTTCAGCACGCAAGGCCGAGTATACGCGCTTACGCGGGCGACGTCGACAGAAGGTTCGGCGGCCCGCGTGCGCGCAGGGCCTAGGTGCCGCTGCCACCGGCCGAGCCGCTGCCTTTCTCGGTCTTTTCCAGGCGCTCGAGCACCTTGCTGGTGATGGCGATGCATTCCTTGGTATCGCCTTTCGCCTGGGCGGCCTTGGCCTGGTCCACGTGCTCGGTGATGGCCTTGTCCAGGCCTTCGGAGGTGGCGCCGGCAGTGGCCATGCTGTCGTCGATCTTCTGCAGGTTCATGGCGCACAGGTCGTCGGCGGCGAATACAGGCGAGGCCAGCAGGGTGGCGGCCGCGAACAGGGCGGATAGCGCAGTACCTTTCATGGGAGTCTCCTCGTGAGGCCTCGGGAAGGTGGGCCTGATTGGTGGACTGCGTGGGTTTGGGCGGGGTTCAATCGGGTTTGCCGCCCTGGTATCGCGGGGCAAGCCCGCTCCCACGTGTACGGATCACCCACGCCTTGCGCTCCCGGGGTTTTGGCATGCGCAAATAAAAAACCCCGGCACGGGGCCGGGGCTCTTTCATCACGCTAACGCGATCACTCCTGGTTGGCCAGTTTGTGCTCGAGGTAGTGGATGTTGACGCCGCCTTTGCAGAAACCTTCATCACGCACCAGGTCGCGGTGCAGCGGGATGTTGGTCTTGATGCCGTCGACGACGATCTCGTCCAGGGCATTGCGCATGCGCGCCATGGCTTCGTCGCGGTCCTTGCCGTAGGTGATCAGCTTGCCGATCAACGAATCGTAGTTCGGCGGAACCGAGTAGCCGCTGTACAGGTGCGAATCGACGCGCACGCCGTTGCCGCCCGGGGCGTGGAAGTGCTTCACCTTACCTGGGCTCGGGATGAACTTCTTCGGGTCTTCGGCGTTGATCCGGCACTCCAGCGAGTGGCCGCGGATCACTACGTCTTCCTGGCGGAACGACAGCTTGTTGCCAGCGGCGATGCTGAGCATCTCCTTGACGATGTCGATACCGGTGACCATTTCCGAAACCGGGTGCTCCACCTGAACACGGGTGTTCATCTCGATGAAGTAGAAACGGCCGTTCTCGTACAGGAACTCGAAGGTACCGGCACCGCGGTAGCCGATCTCGATGCACGCGTCGACGCAACGCTTGAAGACTTCCTGGCGGGCCTTCTCGTCGATGCCCGGGGCCGGGGCTTCTTCCAGCACCTTCTGGTGACGGCGCTGCAGCGAGCAGTCACGGTCGCCCAGGTGCACGGCGTTGCCCTGGCCGTCGGACAGGACCTGCACTTCCACGTGGCGTGGGTTGGTCAGGAACTTCTCCAGGTAGACCATCGGGTTGCCGAACGCGGCACCGGCTTCGGTGCGGGTCAGCTTGGCCGATTCGATCAGGTCTTCTTCCTTGTGCACAACGCGCATGCCGCGACCACCACCGCCACCGGCGGCCTTGATGATCACCGGGTAACCCACCTCGCGGGCGATCGCCAGCGCGGTTTCCGGGTCTTCCGGCAGCGGGCCGTCGGAGCCCGGCACGGTCGGCACGCCCGACTTGATCATTGCGTCCTTGGCCGACACCTTGTCGCCCATCAGGCGGATGGTGTCGGCTTTCGGGCCGATGAAGATGTAGCCGGAGTTTTCCACCTGCTCGGCGAAATCGGCGTTTTCCGCGAGGAAGCCGTAGCCCGGGTGGATGGCGGTGGCACCTGTCACTTCGGCGGCGGCGATGATCGCCGGGATGTGCAGGTAGGATTCCTTGGACGATGCAGGGCCGATGCAGACCGATTCGTCTGCCAGGCCCAGGTGCATCAGTTCACGGTCAGCCGTGGAGTGCACGGCGACGGTCTTGATGCCCAGCTCTTTGCAGGCACGCAGGATCCGCAGGGCAATTTCCCCGCGGTTGGCGATCAGAACTTTTTCGAGCTTCCCAGACATCGTTGGCTCTCCGCGAATCAAACGATGGTGAACAGCGGCTGGTCGAACTCAACCGGCTGGCCGTCTTCTACCAGGATAGCGTCGATCACACCGCCGATATCGGATTCGATGTGGTTCATCATCTTCATGGCTTCGACGATGCACAGGGTGTCGCCCTTCTTCACGGCCTGGCCGACTTCTGCGTAGTTCGGCGAAGTTGGCGAAGGCTTGCGGTAGAAGGTGCCGACCATCGGCGAACGCACCACGGTGCCTTTCAGGGCAGGTGCGGCGGCAGCGGTTTCAGCGGCCGGGGCGGCAGCGGCGGCAACCGGGGCTGCGGCAGGCGCGGCGGCCATTGGCGCGGGTGCGTAGAACTGCTGGGCGGCCGGGGTCTTGCTGTGACGGCTGATGCGAACGGACTCTTCGCCTTCCTTGATCTCCAGTTCGTCGATGCCGGACTCTTCCAGCAGTTCGATCAGCTTTTTGACTTTACGGATATCCATTAATCAGCAACTCCCAAGGTTCGGTCGGGGACGTATTTTAAACGTGTCGAAAACGTTTCTTCATGAGCCTCGGCCCGAAAGGGCCAAGGCCTTGTGTCATCAGGGCTGTGCGTTGGCAGCCAGGTGTTCCAGCGCGGACTCCAGGGCCAACCGGTAACCGGTGGCTCCGAGGCCGCAGATCACCCCTACGGCAACATCCGAAAAGTAGGAGTGGTGACGGAACGGCTCGCGTTTGTGCACGTTGGAAAGGTGCACTTCGATGAATGGGATGCTCACCGCGAGCAATGCGTCACGTAATGCGACGCTGGTGTGGGTGAAAGCGGCCGGATTGATCAGGATGAAGTCCACGCCTTCGTTGCGCGCGGCATGGATGCGGTCGATCAATTCGTACTCGGCATTGCTCTGCAGGTATTGCAGATGGTGGCCGGCGGCGCGGGCGCGCTGCTCCAGGTCCTGATTGATCTGGGCCAGGGTGGCGGCGCCGTAGTGCCCCGGTTCGCGGGTCCCGAGCAGGTTCAGGTTGGGGCCGTGCAGCACCAGTAGGGTTGCCATCTGCGATTCCTTGGTTTTGTAGGGCAATTCGACATAGCGCGGCGACTATGCCGCAACAGGCGCTGAGTGTCCAGTTCCCGGCAATAGCCAGCACGATGTCCGAGATTCACGCAAAGTATGTGACCGGATGATTAACTTTGGTCACTTGCCTGCGGATTTTTCAGAGGCTGCGGGAAGTTATAGACCGAGTTGGCCGCGCACGCGCGCCACAACCTGGGCAAAATCGCCGGCGTTTATCTCGCCAATCACCCGATCGCTGGTCATTTCGCTGCCGTTCGCCGCAAAGAACATTAACGCGGGCGGGCCGAACAGGCGGTAGCGGTCGAGCAGGGCGCGCTGTTCGGCATTGCTTTCGGTGATGTCGAAGCGCAGCAGGCGGAAGGCGCCGAGTTGCGCCTCGACCTGCGGCGCGTTGAGCACCTCGTGCTCGATCACCTTGCAGCTGATGCACCAGTCGGCGTACCAGTCGAGCAACACTGGCTGGCCGGCGGCCTTGGCTTCGGCCAGGGCGGCGTCGAGGGCGGCGGGGCGGGTGATGGTCTGCCAGGCGTCGGCCTTGGCCGCTGCGGGGCTGCCGGCCACGGTGGGTGGCGGCAGCGGGCGCAGTGGGTCGCCCTGGCCGCTAAGGGCGCCATACCAGCAGGCCAGCGCATAGACCAACAGCGCCAGGCCAAGCAGTTGCGCCAGGCGCTGGCGTGGGGTCTTGACCACGAATTCCAGGGCGCCGAGGAACAACGCCACGCCGGCGGCCAACAGGCCGATCAGCAGCAGGGTGACGGGCCCCGGCAGCACGCGGCTGAGCAGGCCGATGGCCAGGCCCAGCAGCAGCACGCCGATGGCGTTCTTCACCGTGTTCATCCATGGCCCGCTCTTGGGCAGCCAAGCGGCGCCACCGGTGGCGACCAGCAACAGCGGCGCGCCCATGCCCAGGCCCAGGGCAAACAGTTTCAGGGCGCCGCCCAGCGCGTCGCCGCTGGCGCTGATGTACAGCAGCGCGCCGGCCAGCGGCGCCGACACGCACGGTGAGACCAGCAGGCTGGACAGCACGCCGAGCACCGCGGCGCCCAGCAGCGAGCCACCCTTGGTGCGGTGGGCGAGGCGGTCCAGGCGGCTGCTCAGCGCCTGCGGCAGCTTGAGGTCGAAAAGGCCGAACATGGCCAGGGCGAACAGCACGAAGAATGCGGCGAACGGCACCAGCACCCAGGCCGACTGCAGGCGCGCCTGCAGGTTCAGGCCGGCGCCGAACAGGCCCATCAGGGCGCCGAGCACGGCGAAGCTCGCCGCCATCGGCAGCACGTAGGCCAGCGACAGCGACAGCCCGCGCAGGCCGCCGACCTGGCCGCGCAGCACCACTCCGGAGAGGATCGGCAGCATCGGCAGCACGCACGGGGTGAAGGTCAGGCCGACACCGGCAAGGAAGAACAGCAGCAGCGACTTCCAGGTCCAGCCCTGCTCGCCGCTTGCCGGCAGCGGCGCGCCTTGGCCATCGATGCTCAACCGCTCGGTTTCCGGCGGATAGCACAGGCCCTTGTCGGCGCAGCCCTGGTAACCCACCAGCAGGGTGAAGGCGCGCGCGTCGTTGCGCGGCAGTTCGATATCGAGCACGCCGTGGTACACCTCGACGTCGCCGAAGAACTCGTCGTGCTTGGCCTCGCCCTGGGGGATGTTCGGCGCGCCGAGCTTGATGTCCGCAGGCTCGGTGCGGAACTGGAAGCGGTGGCGGTAGAGGTAGTAGCCGTCGGTGGCGACGAAGCGCAGCTTGACGGTCTGGGCGTCGGCCTCGATCAGGCTGAGCTTGAAGGCTTCGTGCACCGGCAGGAAGTCAGCGCTGTTGGACGCGGCGCCGAGGGTGGCGCTGGGGCGGTTGTCGAGCAGGCCGGTGGCGAACGCAGGGCTGGCCAGCAGCAGGAACAACAGGAAAAACAGGCGGCGCATGGCGGACTCGCGAGGTGGAACGTGGCGGCATGATAGCGGACTTGGCAGGGCTATGGGCCATCGTGGGGCAAGCCCGCTCCCACGCCAACCGGTCAGCGGGCGCAGAGTGGCAAGCATCACCAGCGTGGGAGCAGCGGTGCGGCGACCCGACTTGCCCCGCGATGGCTTCAGAGCCGGAACGCCCGCACCGCCGTGTTCAACTCACCCCCCAGCTTGAGCAACTGTTCGCCCTGCTCACGCCCTTCGCCAATACGCTGCAGGTTGTCCTCGCCTAGCTCGTGGATCCTCTCGCTGTGATCACGAATCTCGCTCACCGCCCCGGTCTGCTGCGCGGTCACATCGGCGATGCGCACCGCGGTGTCGGAAATGGTGCGAATGGCGCTGACGATCGCGTCCAGCGCGCCATCGGCTGACTGTGCCTGGTTGGCCGTGGCCTCGGCGTGCTCCAGCTGGGTGCGCATGCCCTCCACCGAATCGCGGGCGGCTTGCTGCAGGCGGTCGATCAGCGCCTGGATCTCGCCGGTGGCGCCAGTGGTGCGCTGCGCCAGCGAGCGCACTTCGTCGGCCACCACGGCGAAGCCACGGCCCATCTCGCCGGCCCGGGCCGCTTCGATGGCGGCGTTGAGCGCCAGCAGGTTGGTCTGTTCGGCAATCGCGCGGATCACTGTGAGCACGCCACCGATGGTCGCCGACTCTTCCGCCAGTTGCTCGATCATCCGGGCGTTGCCTTGCACCTCGTCGACCAGGGTGCGCAGGCCAGACAGGCTCTGACCGATCACTGTCTGGCCCTGCTCCACGGCCCGGCCGGCGTCGCGGCTGGCCTCGGCGGCTGAGCTGGCATCGCCGGCCACCTGCTGGATGGTCGCCTCCAGCTCGCCCAGGGCGTCGCGGATCTGCGCCGTGTCGCCGGCCTGGCGTTCGGCGCCGTCGTGCAGGGCGCTGCTCATGCCGGCCAGGGCATGGCTGCTGCCGGCCACCTGTTCGGCGTTGTGACGGATCGTGCCGACCAGTTCCACCAGGTACTGGCGCAGGCGGTTCAGCGATTCCTGGATATCGTGCAGCTCGCGGTTGGTGCGGCCCAGGGCGATGGGTTGGGCGAAGTCGCCCTCGGCCCAGCGCGACAGCGCCGGCGCCAGGCTGGTGAGGGTGCGTGCCAGGCGACGTTGCAGGGTGTCGATGAGCAGGGCGATCAGCAGGATCAGGCCGATCATCAGGCCCTGGATCAGCCGTACCTCGCCAGCGATGGTGGCGTGCAGGCCGCGTACCTCGGGCTCGAGGCCGGCGATGGCCTGTTGCACCGCCTCCAGGCGCTCACCGGTGCTGGCGGCCAAGGTGGCGCGGCGCTCGATCTGCTCGCGGGTACGTTGCAGTTCGGCAGGGTAGCGGCTGAGCAGGCTGTGCAGCTCGCGTTTCAGGCCCACGGCGACGTCTTCCTGCTCGGCGCTGGCTTGCGACTCCAGGCCCATCATCGCGGCGAAGTCATCGGCATTGGATTCGGCGGCGCGGGTCACCCCCAGCAGCGGCAGGCCGTCGATGGCCTGGGCCTGGGCGGCGATCTGTTGCAGTTCGCGGTCCACTTCGTCGGCCAGCTCGGCGCGGCCGCTGCTGACCAACTTGTCGCGGGCCAGGGACAGGCGGCCCAGGTGCAGCGAGGCTTCCAGCAGCGGCGTCAGGTAACGACTGGCGTCGGCTTTGCCGCTGTCACGGGCATAGCCGGCCAGTTGCTCGAGGTTCGCCCCCAGCTCCCGTTCGGCTTGCAGCAGCAAGGCCTGGGGATCGCCGGCCAGCTTGCCGGCGGCGAGCAGTTCGTTGGCGGTGAAGCCGTGCAGGCTGTCCAGGCTTGGGCGCAGCTTGGCCGACAGGGGCTCAGGCCAGTCGGCCAGGGCTGCCTGCAATTGCGTGTTGGCCTCCCTGGCCGCCGCATGGCGCAGGGCGTCGCCGCTGCCCAGGTAGGCCTGGATATTGCGCGCGGCATCGTTCTGGAACTGCTGGGACAGGCCCAGGTAGCGCTCCATCAGTTGATAGGGACGTTCCAGGGCGCGTTGCGACCACCACAGGGTCGCGCCCAGGGCAATACATACGGTTACCAGCAACAGGGTGTTGAAATTGGTCAGCCACTTCAGGCGCATAGCCGCGAACTTCCTGCGGAGGGGGAGTGGAGAAGTCGGGCCTGAAGTTATTGCGATTTTGTGACGAGGTGATGACGACGGCGGGTTGGCGCCTTAAAAAAGTGGCACAGTGCCGGTATTGGTGCCGGGTATGGGCAACTGCGTAGTTTTCCTGCGCCGACCTCTCGCCGGCAAGCCGGCTCCCACACCGGGCGCGCCGCTCTCAGTCCAAGCGCCCTCCCTGTGGGAGCTGGCTTGCCAGCGATGAGGCTATTACAAGCACACCACGCGGATAGGGTTGGCGCTAAGGCTCGACCCGCACCACGCAGTTGCGTCCGGCGTGCTTGGCGCGGTACAGCGCCTCGTCCGCGGCGCTGGCCATGGTCAGCGCGTCGAGTTGCTCGTCCAGCTGCACCACCCCGGCGCTGAAGGTGCATTGCAGATCGTGGGGCTGGGCCGGGTAATGGATCTCGGCAAAGCGCCGACGGATTTCGTCGAGCACCTTGTGCGCCGCTTCCAGTCCGGTATTGGGCATGACGATGGCGAATTCCTCGCCACCGTAGCGGCCGATGAAGTCGGTCTTGCGCAACCGCTGCTTGAGGAACAGCGCCAGGCTCTTGATCACCCGGTCGCCCATGGGGTGGCCGTGGCGGTCGTTGATCTTCTTGAAGTGGTCGATGTCGAGCATGGCGAAGCTCAGGGGCTGCACTTCGCGGCGGGCGCGGAAGCTGCAGTCCTCGAGCAATTGCAGGATGTGGGTGTGGTTGTACAGCCCTGTGAGGCTGTCGCGCACCATCCGCGCCTTGAGGTGGCGGGCGCGGGCGGCGCGGTTGCGCACGGTGGTCACCAGGTGCCGCGAGCGGATCGGCTTGGTGAGGAAGTCGTCGCCGCCCTCGCTCATGGCGTCGAGCTGCTTGTCCAGGTCGTCCTCGGCCGACAGGTAGATGATCGGCACGCTGACGTAGCGGTCGTTGTGGCGGATCACCTTGGCCAGTTCCGGGCCGGTGCACGCGGGCATGTACATGTCGAGGATGATCAGGTCGGGCTGGAAGTCCGCCAGCTCGCTCATGGTGCGGATCGGCTCGGTGAGGGTGCGGGTGATGATCCCGGCGCTGTTGAGCAGGCGCTCGGTGTGCAGGGCCTGGGCGCGGGAGTCGTCGATCACCAGCACGCGGAACGGGTCGTACTGGGTGGCGCTGGTCAGCAGTTCGAGTTTTTCCAGCAGGCTGGAAGCATCCAGGGTGCCGGTGAGGAACTCCTGGCCGCCGGCGCGTACCGCGGCCAGGCGGGTCGGGGTGTCGGTTTCATGCAAGCAGAAGAACAGCAGCGGCACCGGCTGCTCCAGGCCTTGCTGGGCCTGGGCCGCCAGTTGCAGGCCGATACCGGTGCCGGTGAAGTCGACGTCCATGACGATCGCCGACGGCAGGCGCTCGCTCATCGATGCCTGGAACGCCTCGGCGCTGCACAGCGCCTGCACGGTGAGGCCGAAGAACTCCAGTTGCTGGGCCAGGCGTTCGGCGCGCTCATGGTCCTGCAGCACGATGTACACCGGTTTGCGCAGCGGCGGCAGGGGCACATTGTCGAGTTGGTCGCCCTTGCGCAGGCCGGTGCGCGACAGGCGCTGCATCAGGCGGTTGAGTTCGCTGATCAGTTCTGAGTTCAGGCGCGCGCTGTTGGCTTCGATGGCGCGCAGGGTCTGGCCGATGGCCGTTGACAGGCTGCCATGCTCCGGCTGCTCGAAGCGTTCGGCATAGCGCTGCAGGCGCAGGTTGGCCTCGCACAGCTCGCCCAGGTCGCCGCTGGACCACTCGCCACGCTGCAGGCGCTGCCAGATCTCGAGGATCTGCCGGGCCTGGTGGATCACCCGCTGGGCAAAATGCTGCTTGAGGCGTTCGTGGCTCGGCTCGGCTGGCTGGGTCATGTCCTGACTACTTATGAGTGGGAGGGTGCAGGTTCAATGATGGCTCTATGCTAGCACTGCTTTTCCGACAAGCGAGTGCCTCGGGTCAACAAAGTGTTAAGGGACCGTAATTCAGTTGCTGACCTGTTGGTCGCTTATACGAATGGCGGCGTCTGCTTTATAGTGCTGTCACCTGGGTTTGTCGTGGCACCCTGGCCGAGGCCTGTGGTCCAAACCCTGAACCGTTCGTGACTGATTAAGGACAATGCCATGCTGGATTGGAAAAACCGCGAGGCCAAGGCCGAGCCCCGCGAGCGGGTCGAAACCCGCGGCGCCGCTACCCGTAGCTACGTTGGCGGCCTCTGGAGCCGTGCCCTGGGCACCCTGATCGGCCTCTACCTGCTGGTGTGCATCGGCCTGGGCTGGTACTGGAGCCAGGAGCCCGAGCTGTTCCCGGTGCAGCAGAACGCCCAGGCCGCCGCCGAGCGCAACGGCCAGCAGATGGTGGTCGGCTATACCACCATCGAAACCCTCAAGACCGTCGCCGGCACCCTGCTCGACAAGCCGGGGGGCTACATCTCCAACGACCGCTTCCCGCCTGGGCTGTGGATGGACAACATGCCGAGCTGGGAATACGGCGTGCTGGTCCAGGTGCGTGACCTGTCCCGCGCCTTGCGCAAGGACTTCGCCCGTTCGCAGTCGCAATCGACCGAGGATGCCGACCTGGCCAAGGCCGAGCCGCGCTTCAACTTCGACAACAAGAGCTGGATCCTGCCGTCGAGCGAGTCGGAGTTCGAAGAGGGCATCAAGTCGCTGAACCGCTACCAGGTGCGCCTGGCCAAGGGCGACCAGGGCGCGATCTTCTACACCCGCGCCGACAACCTGAACAACTGGCTGGGCGACGTCGCCACCCGCCTGGGCTCGCTGTCGCAGCGCCTGTCGGCCAGTGTCGGCCGGGTCAAGCTCAACAACACCCTGAAGACCGAGTCCGTGGCCCCGGGTCAGGCGCCGCAGGTCGACGAGGAAGTGGTCGAGACCCCATGGCTGCAGATCGACAACGTGTTCTACGAAGCCCGTGGCCAGGCCTGGGCGCTGTCGCACCTGCTGCGCGCCATCGAGGTCGATTTCGCCGACGTGCTGGCGAAGAAGAACGCCACGGTCAGCGTGCGGCAGATCATCCGCGAGCTGGAAGCCTCGCAGGAAGCGCTGTGGAGCCCGATGGTGCTCAACGGCAGCGGTTTCGGCATGTGGGCCAACCACTCGCTGGTGATGGCCAACTACATCTCCCGGGCCAACGCCGCGGTCATCGACCTGCGCCAACTGCTGTCCCAGGGCTGAGATGCCGGTCAATCCTGCCGAGGTCGCGCACCGCGCGGCCTCCGACGCCGAGCTGGTGGCCTGGGTCGATGAGCATGACCAATTGCTCGGCGCCCTGCCACGGGCCGAATTGCGTGAGCGTGGCCTGATCGGGCGCTGTACCTTCATCCTGCTGTTCAACAGCGCGGGCGACCTGTGCGTGCACCGGCGGACCCTGAGCAAAGCGCTCTATCCTGGTTACTGGGATGTGGCGGCGGGGGGAATGGTCGGGGTGCAGGAGTCCTATGCCGAATCGGCGGCCCGGGAGCTGGCGGAGGAACTGGGGGTGAGCGGCGTCGAGCTGCGCTTCCACGAGACGTTCTACTTCGAGCAGCCGGGCAACCGCCTGTGGGGCGCGGTGTTTTCCGCGGTATGGGACGGGGCGTTGCGCCTGCAGCCCGAGGAGGTCAGCGAGGCGCGGTTCATCAGTGTAGAGCAGGCCCTGGCGGAAAGTGCGACGCTGCCGTATTGCCCGGACTCGCTGGTGGCGCTGCAGCGCTATCAGGTTGCCCTGCGATGAGGTCGCAAAACATTTGTAAAATGGCGCAATCCTGTACTTAGCAACAGGCAGATTTATCGTTACACTGCGCGCCCTTTTCGGGCTGCCGCACAACCTTGCGGCAGTAGCGCCGCCCCTGCCAGAGTGGGGCATCGCGGTCGGCTCCCGCCGACCAGTTTTTTGTCCTCGGCACAGAGGAACAAAAGTGGCCAAGAAAGCTTCTTCCTTTTCCGCCCTGGGCGGTCTCGTCTTTTCCACCGATGCCGGTCGGCACTGTCCCGACTGCAGCAAACCGGTGGACGACTGTATCTGCAAGCAGCAGGTCATCCCCGAGGGGGATGGCATTGCCCGCGTGCGCCGTGAAAGCAAAGGCCGTGGCGGCAAGACGGTGACCACCATCACGGGCGTCCCCCTGGCCCTGGAACCGCTCAAGGAGCTCGCCAGCACGCTCAAGCGTCGCTGCGGCACCGGTGGCGCGCTCAAGGATGGGGTCATTGAAATCCAGGGCGATCACGTCGAGCTGTTGCTCGCCGAGCTGATCAAGCAGGGTTTCAAGGCGAAGAAATCCGGCGGCTGAGTGCAGCCGCGCGATTTTTTGCCCAGCGCTTTCTAAACTCGTTCCCGTGGGCAGGGTCTATGCCTGACACGGAAGAATCGTCATTTTCAGTATTTACACTGCCAGCGCCCCGAGGTGGGGCAGTGTTTCGACTTTTCATACAGGGGACTTGAATGTCCGTACGACGCACACGCAAAGACGATGGTAGCCAGTGGACCGTGGCCGACAGCCGCAGTGTTTATGGCATCCGCCATTGGGGCGCAGGTTATTTCGCCATCAATGACGCCGGGCGCGTCGAAGTGCGCCCCAACGGCCCGGACAGCGCGCCGATCGACCTCTTCGAACAGGTCCAGGAACTGCGCCAGAGCGGCCTGTCGCTGCCGCTGCTGGTGCGTTTCCCCGACATCCTGCAGGACCGCGTGCGCCAGCTGACCGGCGCCTTCGATGCCAACATCGCGCGTCTGGAGTACCAGAGCCAGTACACCGCGCTGTACCCGATCAAGGTCAACCAGCAGGAAGCGGTGGTCGAGAACATCATCGCCACCCAGAACGTCTCCATCGGCCTGGAAGCCGGCTCCAAGCCCGAGCTGCTGGCGGTGCTGGCGCTGGCGCCGAAGGGCGGCACCATCGTCTGCAACGGCTACAAGGATCGCGAATTCATCCGCCTGGCGCTGATGGGCCAGAAGCTCGGCCACAACGTGTTCATCGTGATCGAGAAAGAGTCCGAGGTCGCCCTGGTGATCGAGGAGGCCGCGGAGCTCAAGGTCAAGCCACAGGTCGGCCTGCGCGTGCGCCTGTCGTCGCTGGCGTCGAGCAAGTGGGCCGACACCGGCGGCGAGAAATCCAAGTTCGGCCTGTCCGCCGCCCAACTGATCTCGGTGGTGCAGCGTTTCCGTGACGCCGGGCTCGACCAGGGCATCCGCCTGCTGCACTTCCACATGGGCTCGCAGATCGCCAACCTGGCCGACTACCAGCACGGCTTCAAGGAAGCCATCCGCTACTACGGCGAATTGCGCGCCCTGGGCCTGCCGGTCGATCACATCGATGTCGGTGGCGGCCTGGGCGTCGACTACGACGGCACCCACTCGCGCAACGCCAGCTCGATCAACTACGACATGGACGACTACGCCGGCGTGGTGGTCGGGATGCTCAAGGAGTTCTGCGACGCGCAGGGCCTGCCGCACCCGCACATCTTCTCCGAGAGTGGCCGCTCGCTCACCGCGCACCACGCCATGCTGGTGATCCAGGTGACCGACGTCGAGAGCCACAACGACGAAGTGCCGACCATCGAAAACAAGGAAAGCCTGCCCGAGACCGTGCAGTGGCTGGCCGACCTGCTCGGCCCGACCGATATCGAGATGGTCACCGAGACCTACTGGCGCGCCACCCACTACATGGGCGACGTGGCCGCGCAGTACGCCGACGGCAAGCTGACCCTGGCCGAGAAGGCCCTGGCCGAGCAGTGCTACTTCGCCGTGTGCCGTCGCCTGCACAACTCGCTCAAGGCCCGCCAGCGCTCGCACCGCCAGGTGCTGGACGAACTCAACGACAAGCTGGCCGACAAGTACATCTGCAACTTCTCGGTGTTCCAGAGCCTGCCGGACACCTGGGCCATCGGCCAGGTACTGCCGATCATCCCGCTGCACCGCCTGGACGAAGAGCCGCTGCGCCGTGCCGTGCTGCAGGACCTGACCTGTGACTCCGACGGCAAGATCAACCAGTACGTCGACGAGCAGAGCATCGAGACCAGCATGCCGGTGCACGCGGTCAAGGAAGGCGAGGACTACCTGCTCGGCGTGTTCCTGGTCGGCGCCTACCAGGAGATCCTCGGCGACATGCACAACCTGTTCGGTGACACCGACTCGGTGAACATCTACCAGAACGCCGATGGCAGCGTGTACCACGCCGGTATCGAGACCCACGACACCATCGAGGACATGCTGCGCTACGTGCACCTGTCGCCGGAGGAGTTGATGACCCACTACCGCGACAAGGTCGCCAGCGCCAGGATCACCGCCCGCGAGCGTACCCAGTACCTCGACGCGCTGCGCCTGGGGCTGACCCGCTCCTCGTACCTGTCGTCCTGATCGTACTGGGCCGCCGCGCGGCCCTTTGGCATGGTGCCGCCGCGCGGCCCTCTGGCACACGGCTGCCGCCACGGTTGATCACCTGTGGCGGCAGCCTTCAGGCTTTGTTGCCCAAGTGTTCGACAAGCAAGGCGGCGTAGCCAGGCAACGCGCTGAAGTCCCGCGAGCACAGCAGCAAGCTGCGCTTCGCCCAGGCCTCCTGCAAGGCGACCCAGCGCAGCGGCAAGCTGTGCTCCCAGCGTCGCACCGAGGTCAGCGGGACCACGGCCACCCCCGCGCCACCTCCGACCATCCTGATCACCCCATCGAATCCTTCGGCGCGAACGCGTACCTGCATCCGTCTTCCCAGGCGCAGGGCCTGCTCTTCGAGATGCAGCGCCAGGGCGCTGTCGGCACCCAGCCCCACATACCCATGGCCAAGGCTGGCGTTGAAGTCTGCCCGGTCGCTGGCGGCCAGCGGGTGCTCGCGCGGCATCACCAGCACTAGCGGATCGTCGCGAAACGGTCGTGTCTGCAGGGTTACGCAGGGCGCGGCATTCGAGACGATGCCCAGGTCCGCCATGCCCTGGCTGATCGCCTGGACGATATGCAGGCTGGGCAGTTCCTGGATATCCACGCTCACCCCCGGGTGCTCGGCCAGGTAGCCGGCCAGCAGCTCCGGCAGGTACTCGGTCAGCGCCGCCGTGTTGCACAGCAGGCGCACCTGGCCGTGCAGGCCCTGGGCATAGTGCCCGAGGTCGAATTGCAGGCGCTCGACCTGCTGCGCGATCAGCCGCGCATGCTGCAGCAGGGCTTGGCCGGCGGGCGTGGGCAGCACGCCGCGGCGGTTGCGTTCGAGCAAGGGTATGCCCAGCGAGGCTTCCATGGCGCGAATGCGCGCACTGGCGGCCGGCAGCGAGAGGTGGCTGCGCCGGGCGCCAGCGGTGATGTTGCCGCTTTCGAGGGTGTGCTGGAACAGCTTGAGGTCGATCAGGTCGAAATGCATCTGCCTCTGTCCTGGCAAGAGTCTGCCTGAGTATATGGCAGATTTTCAGCGTGCTGGCCGCACGGCAGGATGGCGGTCATGAATACCTTCCTGGCGTTTTATCAGAACATCGGTCCGGCGCTGTCATTGCTGGTGATCCTGACCTTCTTCCTGGCCGGCGCGGTCAAGGGCGTCATCGGCCTCGGTTTGCCGACCGTCGCCATGGGCTTGCTTGGCCTGGCTATGCCCCCGGCACAGGCAGCGGCGCTGCTGATCGTGCCATCGACCTTGACCAACCTCTGGCAGCTGGCGGCCGGCGGCCATCTGTTCGCGCTGCTGCGCCGCCTCGGCGGGATGCTGGCGATGATCTTTATCGGCACCCTGCTGGGCAGCGCCTGGCTGGGAATCGACAGCGGTCCGTGGGCGGCCCATGGCCTGGGCGCCGCGTTGCTGGTCTATGCCCTCTATGGGCTGGTCGGCCCAGGGCTGCGCGTGGCCCCGGCCAGGGAGCCCTGGCTGGGGCCGCTCTGCGGGTTGCTCACCGGTGTGGTGACGGCCGCCACCGGCGTGTTCGTCATGCCCGCGGTGCCCTACCTGCAGGGCCTGGGCCTGAGCCGCGACGAGCTGGTCCAGGCGCTGGGCCTGTCGTTCACTGTCTCGACCCTGGCCCTGGCGGTCGGCCTGGCCGGGCAGGATGCCCTGGGTGGCCAAGCCCTGGGGGCTTCACTGCTGGTGTTGGCGCCGGCGTTGCTGGGCATGTTCGCCGGCCAGTGGCTGCGCGGACGGATCGGCGCAGCGCTGTTCAAGCGCTGCTTCTTCATCGGCCTTGCGCTGCTGGGCGGGCACCTGCTGGTCAACGGCTAGCGGACGAAGCGCTGAGCATGTCGATCATCTGGATGTCGAAATCGCGCTCCAGGTAATCCATGCGTTTATCGAAGAATGCACGCATATGCGGCAGTGCCGAATGCACGTCCAGCGCGTCCTTGCTGGCCCACACCTCGAAAAACACGAACAGGCTCGGGTCTGCCTTGTCGCGCAGCATGTGGTACTCGATGCAGCCCGGTTCCTGGCGGCTCGGCTCCACGTAAGGACGGAACAGTTGTTCGAAGGCCTCGGCCTGCTCCGGGCGGGTCTTGGCTTTGAGGATGAAGGCGTATTGCTCGGTCATGGGAAACGCTCTGTAAGGGGAGTGAGCAAATTCTAAATCAACAATATGTTTACCATTCGTGATTTGCAGGCAAAAGAATTTTGCCCAGCCCTGGCTGTTTCCCCGGCGCCCGGTTGCCTAACCTGCCGGCAACTTCACTTACAGGGCTGACCCTCCCATGAAAAAGATTCTCCTGCTCAACGGCGGTAAACGCTTCGCCCATTCCGAAGGCCGTCTCAACCAGACCTTGCACGATGCCGCACTGGCCCATCTGGACCGCGCCGGTTTCGATGTGCGGGAAACCTTTATCGACGGCGACTACGACGTCCAGGCCGAGGTAGAGAAATTCCTCTGGGCGGATGTGGTGATCTACCAGATGCCCGGTTGGTGGATGGGCGCGCCATGGACCGTGAAGAAGTACATCGACGATGTGTTCACCGCCGGCCACGGCAGCCTGTACGCCAACGATGGCCGTACCCGCTCCGACGCCTCGCAGAAGTACGGCAGCGGCGGCCTGGTGCAGGGCAAGCAATACATGCTGTCGCTGACCTGGAACGCGCCGCAGCAGGCGTTCGACGACCCCAGCGATTTCTTCGAGGGCAAGGGCGTGGACGCGGTGTACTTCCCGTTCCACAAGGCCAACCAGTTCCTCGGCATGAGCGGGTTGCCGACCTTCCTCGCCGTCGATGTGATGAAGCGGCCGGATGTGCCGGCGGCGCTGGCGGCTTATGAGCAGCATCTGGACCAGGTGTTTGGCAGGGCTCAATGACAGCGCGGCTCCAACTGTCTTGGTGTTCCTGCACGGGCCTCTCGCCGGCAAGCCGGCTCCCACAAGATGGCGCATGGCTCAAGGCTGAAGCGCACGGTGTGGGAGCCGGCTTGCCGGCGAAAGGGGCGCGTAGCGGCCCCTTGCGCGGTTGCTGCCCAACCGCTATGAATCACGGCATCCACCTGCCAAGGCCATCCGCGTGAAAACCCGATCCGAAGAACTCCAGGTATTTGTCGCCGTCATCGACAGCGGCTCGATCTCCGCCGCCGCGGAGCAGATCGGCCAGACGCCCTCCGCAGTCAGCCGCACCCTGTCGCGCCTGGAGGGCAAGCTCGGCACCACGCTGGTCAACCGCACCACGCGGCGCATGGACCTGACCGAGGAAGGGCGCTTCTTCCTGGAGCGCGCTCGGGCGATCCTCGAGCAGATGGACGACATGGAAGAGCGCCTGTCGCTGAACCGCCAGACCCCGACCGGGCGCCTGCGCATCAACGCCGCCGCGCCGTTCATGCTGCACGCGATCCTGCCGTGGATCGGCGAGTTCCGTCAGCAGTACCCCGGCATCGAGCTGGAGCTGAACACCGACGACCTGATCATCGACCTGCTGGAGCAGAGCACCGACGTGGCCATCCGCATCGGCGAACTGGCCGACTCCAGCCTGCACGCCCGTTCGCTCGGCTGCAGCCCGGTGCAGGTGCTTGCCAGCCCCGACTACCTGGCCCGGCATGGCACGCCGCAGCGGGTCGAGGACCTCGAGGCCCATTGCCTGCTCGGCTTCAGCTCCCTCGAGTCGCTCAACCAGTGGCCACTGCGCCATGCCCAGGGTGACCGCTGGGCGATCCGCCCGCAGCTGGTCGCCTCGAGCGGCGAGACCCTGCGCCAGCTGGCCATCGCCGGCGAGGGCATCGTCAGCCTGTCGCACTTCATGACCCACGAGGACATCCGCGCCGGCCGCCTGAACGTGATCCTCGCCGAGCACAACAATGGCTATCGCCAGCCGATCCACGCGGTCTACTACCGCAACACCCAGCTGGCCCTGCGCATCCAGTGCTTCCTCGATTTCATCCAGAAAAAGCTGGCGGTCTACGCCTGCTGAGTTGCCTGAACGCGACAGGGTCTGCCCGTCGGCGGCGCGAAACGACCGGGGTGTTTGCTTAGTTACAGGGCTTCGGCCTTAATGACTGATCAACAAAAACAACACCAAGGAAGTGCGCATGCGTATTGTCATGTTCCAGCCCCTGGCCCTCGGGGCCGCGATCCTGAGCTGCTCCTCCGCCTTTGCCGTGACGCTGGAAGGCGGCGCGGTGGCCGCGCCTGATCAATATGGCGCACAGGTGGCCGCCGACATCCTCAAGAAGGGCGGCAACGCGGTGGACGCCGCCGTCGCCACCGCCTTCACCCTGGCCGTGACCTACCCCGAGGCCGGCAACATCGGCGGCGGTGGCTTCATGACCCTGTTCGTCGACGGCAAACCCTACTTCCTCGACTACCGCGAAGTGGCGCCCAAGGCCGCGACCAAGACCATGTACCTGGACGACAAGGGCGAGGTGATCGAGAACCTCAGCCTGGTCGGCGTGCGCGCCGCCGGTGTGCCGGGCACGGTGATGGGGTTGTGGGAGGCGCACCAGAAGTTCGGCAAGCTCGAGTGGAGCGAGCTGCTGACCCCGGCCATCGGCTATGCGAAGAACGGTTTCAAGATTGCCCAGAAGCAATACCAGTACCGTGACGACGCCCAGGGCCTGTTCAAGACCGCGACCAATTTCAACGACTACTTCGGCAGCATGAAGGTCGGCGAGCTGTTCAAGCAGCCAGAGCTGGCGCAGACCCTCGAGCGCATTGCCGACAAGGGCGTCAGCGAGTTCTACCAGGGCAAGACCGCCGACTTGCTGGTGGCGCAGATGCAGGCCGACAAGGGCTTGATCAGCAAGGACGACCTCAAGGACTACAAGGCCGTGTGGCGTGACCCGATCGCCATCAGCTGGCGCGGCAACGTGGTCTACACCGCGCCGCCGCCAAGCTCCGGCGGCGTCGCCCTGGCCCAGCTGCTGGGCATCAAGGAAGACCGCGCGGCGGACTTCAAGGGCGTCGAGCACAACTCGGCCAAGTACATCCACCTGCTGGCCGAGATCGAGAAGCGCGTGTTCGCCGACCGCGCCGACTATCTCGGCGATCCGGCCTTCACCAAGGTCCCGGTCGACCAGCTGGTGGCCAAGGATTACCTGGCCAAGCGTGCCGCCCAGGTCAACCCGAACGCGATTTCCGCAACCGACCAGGTCAAGCCGGGGCTGGAGCCGCACCAGACCACGCACTTCTCCATCGTCGACAAACAAGGCAACGCGGTGAGCAACACCTACACCCTCAACCTCGACTACGGCAGCGGCGTGGTGGTCAAGGGCGCGGGCTTCCTGCTCAACGACGAGATGGACGACTTCAGCGCCAAGCCGGGCGCGGCCAACGCCTTTGGCGTGGTCGGCGGCGACGCCAATGCCATCGCGCCGGGCAAGCGCATGCTCTCGTCGATGAGCCCGAGCCTGGTGGCGCGTGACGGCAAGGTGGTGCTGGTGCTGGGCACCCCGGGCGGTTCGCGGATCTTCACCTCGATCTTCCAGGTGATGAACAACCTGTACGACTTCGGCATGCCGCTGGAGAAGGCCGTGGCGGCGCAGCGCGTGCATCACCAGTTGCTGCCCAAGGACACCATCTACTTCGACAGCTATGCGCCGCTCAAGGGGCAGGTGGCTGATGACCTGAAGAAGATGGGCTACGTGCTGGAGGACCAGGGCTGGGAGATGGGCGACATCCAGGCGATCCGGGTGACCGGCGAGAAGCTGGAGACGGCGTCTGATCCGCGTGGGCGTGGGGTGGGGATGATCGTCAAGTAACAGCAGTCGGGGCTGCTGTGCAGCCCATCGCCGGCAAGCCGGCTCCCACAGGGATAGCGCTTGACTTGAAGGCAGCGCGGTCGGTGTGGGAGCAGCTGTCTTGTGTTCTTTGAAGTGGCCTCATCGCCGGCAAGCCGGCTCTCACAGGGATGGCGCTTGGTTTAAAGGCAGCGCGGTCGGTGTGGGAGCCGGCTTGCCGGCGATGGGCCGCGCAGCGGCCCCGTTGTTACCTATGTCAGACGCGGAACTGGCTGACCAGGGTCTGCAGGTGGCCACCCAGGCGCGCCAGCTCGACGCTGGAGGCGGCGGTCTCGTCGCTGGCCGCGGCGGTCTGTTCCGACACGTCGCGCACGTTGAGGATGCTGCGGCTGATCTCTTCGGCCACGGCGCTCTGCTGCTCGGCGGCGGCGGCGATCTGCTGGTTCATCGACTGGATGTTCGACACCGTACGGGTGATGCTCTCCAGCGAACCACCGGCCTTGCGTGCCAGCTCGACACTGCTGTCGGTCAGGTTGCGGCTGCCGTTCATCACCTCGGCGACCTGCTGGGTGCCGTGCTGCAGGCTGGCGATCAGGCCTTCGATTTCCTCGGTGGACTGCTGGGTGCGCTGGGCCAGGCCACGCACCTCGTCGGCGACCACGGCGAAACCACGCCCGGCCTCGCCGGCACGGGCCGCCTCGATGGCGGCGTTGAGCGCCAGCAGGTTGGTCTGCTCGGCGACCGACTTGATCACGTCCATGACGCTGCCGATCTTCTGGCTTTCCTGCTGCAGCAGGGTCATGGCCTCGGTGGAACGGTGCACTTCGTGGGCCAGGCGCTCGATCTGGCTGATCGCTTCACCCACTACCTTGTCGCCAACACGGGCTTCGTCGTCGGCGTTGGTCGCGGCATGGGAGGCTTGTTCGGCGTTGCGCGCGACTTCCTGCACGGTGGCGGCCATTTCGTGCATGGCGGTGGCCACCTGGTCGGTCTCGACCTTCTGGCTGTTGGCGCCGGCGCTGGTCTGCTCGGTCACCGCCGACAGCTCCTCGGCGGCGCTGGCGATCTGGGTCACGCCGTCGCGGATGCCGGTGATCAGGTCACGCAGGGTGGTGCCCATGCGTGCGATGCCTTGCTGCAGGGCACCCAGTTCGTCGCGGCGGGTGACGCGCAGTTGCTGGGTGAGGTCGCCGCTGGCGATGCGGTTGACCACGTCCATGGTCTCGCGCAGCGGGCGGGTGATCTGGCGGGTGATGATGAACGCGGCGAGCACGCCGACCAGCAGCGCCAGCAGGGTGGCGGAAGTCTGCAGGCTGCGGGCCTGGACGCTTTCGGCGTCACGGCGCTCGATCTGGATCTTGTACAGCTCGTCGCTGCGCTTGACGATGTCGGCGCCCTGCACGGTCATTTCAGCACGGGCCACGCCAATGGCGGCAGTGGCGTCGCGGAACTGACGCACGGCGTCGCGGTAGGCGAGCACGGCGCTTTCGAATTGCTGGATGCGCGAGGCTTCGGCTGGCAGCTGGCGCTTGAGGCTGTCGATTTCATTGAGGGCGTTTTCCAGCTGGCGCACGGCAGCCTGCTCGGCTTCGCTGGTCAGGTCGGCGATGTAGCTGCGCACGTCCAGGCGGACCTGCACCAGCTGCTGCTTGGCCTTGCTGATCAGCAGGTATTGAGCCAGGCGGCTGGCATCGCTTTCGCTGCTGGACAGCACGGCGCCGCTGATCGCTTCGATGGCGTCGTTGGCGCGGGCCGCGGCCTGGTTCATCGAGTCGCGGGCGGCGAGGGTGGTCTTGTAGCCCTGGCGCATCTTCTCCAGCGAAACCCGGTACTCGCTGATGCTCTGGCCCTGCTCGCGCAGCAGCTTGAGGTTCTCGGGGCTCTTGAAGGTGTTGACCAGGTGCTGCTGCTGGCTGCCGAAGGCGTCGAGCTTGGCCTGGACGTTGGCTGCCGAGGCGTCGTCGCCGTTGGTCAGCATCCACTGCAGGCGGGCCACGCGCAGGTTGGTCAAGTCACTGTTGAGCTGGGTGATGTCGCTCATCCAGTTGCTGCGGTCGATGAGGCTGCCCAGGCTGTTCCAGCCGGTCAGGGCCAGCAGGCCGGTCAGGACCAGGACCAGGCCGAAGCCCAGGCCGAGTTTGAGGTTGACGCTGATATTGGCGAACCAACTGTTCATGCACGCTCTCCCAGAGAATGATTTCGCTCACTTGATCTCAAAAGCTGGGCGTTGTTGTTGTCAGATAGCCCGCAGATTTGTGTAGGACTTATCGGCAAAGAGGGGAGAAGCTGAAACGCTTTTTCAGCAAATTTGTAACTTGTTGAATACGTTTATGTTTTTGACGTTGTCATTCGCGGGTGAGCCGGCTCCACGGCAGGAGCCAGCTCGCCGCCGATGGCGATTTCAGAGGTTACGCGCGCTGAACGTGTCGCACTGGTTCAGGTCGCCGCTGGAAAACCCGGCCTTGAACCAGCGCACGCGCTGCTGCGAGGTGCCATGGGTGAACGAGTCGGGCACCACGCGGCCCTGGCCCTGCTGTTGCAGCCGATCGTCACCGATGGCGTTGGCGGCATTCAATGCCTCCTCGACGTCTCCCGGCTCCAGCCAGTTCAGGCGTTTCTGCGCCTGGTAGGCCCAGACCCCGGCCAGGCAGTCGGCCTGCAGCTCCTGGCGCACCAGCAGGCCATTGTCGCCCTCCATGCGCTGGCCATTGCGCCGTGCGGCGTCGACCTTGGCCGAGACGCCGAGCAGGGTTTGCACGTGGTGGCCGATCTCGTGGGCGATGACATAGGCCTGGGCGAAGTCGCCGGCGGCCTTGAAGCGGGTTTCCATTTCGCGGAAGAAGGTCATGTCCAGGTACACGCGCTGGTCGCCGGGGCAATAGAACGGCCCGACCGCCGAGGAGGCGAAGCCGCAGGCGGAGTTGACCTGGCCGCTGAACAGCACCAGCTTGGGGTCGCGGTACTGTTTGCCGGCCTGGGCGAACAGCGCCTTCCAGGTGTCCTCGGTGTCGCCGAGGACCGAGGCGACGAACTCGGCCTGCTCGTCGTTGGCCGGCGGTGCCTTGCCGTCGACGTTGGCCGGGGCGGTCTGTTGCTGTTCCATCTGCCCGGCCAGCTGGCCGAGGATCTGCAGCGGGTCTTGCCCGGTGAGCCAGCCAATGCCCACGATCAGCAGGATGGCGCCGAGCCCAAGGCCCTTGCCGCCGCCGAAACGCATGCCGCCGCCACCCCCTGCGCCGCGGGCATCGACCACGTTGTCGCTGCGTCGGCCTTTTCGCCATTCCATGTAGAGCTCTCCGGTTGCTGAAACATGAAGTCCAAGATTAGTTCAGCGCTGACCGAGGTGTATCCCCCGTCGCTGATGCATAACCAAATGGTTATGCCATGGACCGCTGAATTCAATATTCATCCCTTCGCACCTGCCGGAAACTGCAAGTCCGCCTGCCACGCCCAGGCGTTCGATAATTCCAAGAGAGGAAACCGGCATGCCCGCCCAGGACACCAGCCGCTTCGTGATCCGTGATCGCAACTGGCACCCCAAGGCCTTCACCCCCGACTACAAGACCTCGGTGGCGCGCTCCCCGCGCCAGGCGCTGGTCAGCATCCCGCAGTCGATCAGCGAAAGCACCGGCCCGGACTTTTCCCACCTGCGCTTCGGCGAGCACGACCATGACCTGCTGCTCAACTTCAACCAGGGTGGCCTGCCCATCGGCGAGCGCATCATCGTTGCCGGGCGGGTGGTCGACCAGTACGGCAAGCCGGTGCCCAACACCCTGGTGGAAATGTGGCAGGCCAATGCCGGTGGCCGTTACCGGCACAAGAACGACCGCTACCTGGCACCGCTGGACCCGAACTTCGGCGGTGTCGGCCGCTGCCTGACCGACCGCGACGGCTACTACAGTTTCCGCACCATCAAGCCCGGCCCGTACCCCTGGCGCAACGGCCCCAACGACTGGCGCCCGGCGCATATCCATTTCTCCATCAGCGGCCCGTCGATCGCCACCAAGCTGATCACCCAGTTGTACTTCGAGGGCGACCCGCTGATCCCGCTGTGCCCGATCGTCAAGTCGATCGCCAACCCGGACGCCGTCGAACGGCTGATCGCCAGGCTCGACATGAGCCATGCCAACCCTATGGATTGCCTGGCCTACCGCTTTGACATCGTCCTGCGCGGCCAGCGCCAGACCTACTTCGAAAACCGCTGAGGAGGCCCGTCATGCCTATCGAACTGCTGCCGGAAACCCCTTCGCAGACTGCCGGCCCCTATGTGCACATCGGCCTTGCCCTGGAGGCGGCCGGCAACCCGACCCGTGACCAGGAAATCTGGAACTGCCTGGCCCGGCCCGATGCCCCGGGCGAGCATATCCTGCTGATCGGCCAGGTGTACGACGGCAATGGCCACCTGGTGCGCGACTCGTTCCTGGAGGTGTGGCAGGCCGACGCCGAGGGGCGCTACCAGGACGAGTACCACCTCGAGAACGCCTTCAACAGCTTCGGGCGCACCGCCACCACCTTCGATGCCGGCGAATGGACCCTGCACACGGTCAAGCCGGGGGTGGTGAACAACGCCGCAGGCGTGCCGATGGCCCCGCACATCAACATCAGCCTGTTTGCCCGGGGCATCAACATCCACCTGCATACCCGGCTGTACTTCGATGACGAAGCCGAGGCGAACGCCAGCTGTCCGGTGCTGAACCTGATCGAGCAGCCGCAGCGGCGCGAGACCTTGATCGCCCGGCGCTGTGAAGTGGACGGCAAGACGGCGTACCGCTTCGACATCCGTATCCAGGGCGAGGGGGAGACGGTGTTCTTCGACTTCTGACGCCCCCGGTCGGCAAGCCCGGCAACACTGGCCGGGCTTGCCGCTTGTACTAATGAGTTACGACTAGTCCTTTCGTGTCGCATCGCTGCGCGCGTCGTCAAACCACTGAAATTCTGGTTGTTTTCCCGCCCTCATTGCCCCTGCCACAGGTACTAACACCAAGTTGTGAGCTACCCGATTCGGCGCCGTGCGCTTTCACTGCTGTTGTAAGCAAAACAATCAGCAGCAGCGGGAGTCCTTCCATGAACACTCAAGCGTGGATCAAGGCGGCAACGGCGCTGACGATGGCCGTGAGTCTGGGCCTTGCCGGTTGCAGCAGCGGCGGCGGCGGGCATCACAGCGAGGTCGATGGTTCGTCGTCCGATAGCGGCGCGGGGGCCGGAGCCGGTGGTGGCGGGGGCGATGGTACGGGCGGCAGTGGTGGAGGCGGTAGCGGTGGCACCACGACCCCCGGTGATGGCAGCGCCGGTACCGGTGGCGGCGGTGGCACTGGCGGCGGCAGCACCCCTGGTGGCGGTGATGGTGGCACGGGCGGTGGTACCACACCCACTGCGCTGGTCACCGGCCAGGTGGTCGACCAGTTGGGCAACACCGTGTCCGGGGTCGGTGACGGCGTGAGCAATCTCGGCCAGGTGATCGGTTCGCTGCCCGTTGCCGGCAGTACCTCGCTGACCGGTGGCGTGGGGACGCTGGTGTCTTCCGCCGGCAACGCCGTGAACAGCGTCGGAGGCGGCTTGAGCGAGGGCCTGGGGCAACTGGGTACCGGCAACAATGCCGTGGGCACCACGGTGGGCGTGGTCGGTGCGGCCACCGCCGACCTGGGCGGCGGTGTCTCCGGCCTTGGCCAGGGCGTGGCCGGGCTGGCCAGTAGCGGGCCGGTCGAGCAGGTGCCGGTGGTCAACCAACTGGTTGCCGGGGCCGGTCAAGGCGTCGACCGGGTCGGCCAGGCTGTGACCATGCTCGGTGACACCCTGTCGCCGGTCGGCACCAGCGGCCCGCTCGCCGGGGCGACCCAAGGCGTGAGCGATGCCTTGGTGCCGGTGGTCTCGCTGGTGGAAAACACGGCGGCCAATGCCACGCGGCAGACCGGGCTCGCCGGTCCGCTGAACCAGGCGCTGAACCAGACCGGTGGTGCCCTGAACCAGGCCGGCCAGCAACTGGCGGGTAACGGCAACCCGTTGAGCAGCACGCTCGGGCAAGCGGTGGCCAATACCGGCACCGCGGTCAGCACGGCGAGCGGGCTGGCCCCTGTTACCGGCGGCCCACGCAGCGGCCTGCTGGAAACCGTCGGCGGCGTGGTGGCCGGTGCCGGCAGTGGCCTGACGGCAAGCACCGCCAGCCCGACCGTGAGCGGTATCGGCGGCACTTCGGTGCAGGCGGGCAATACCGTCGCCAGCCTGGGCACGGTGCTCGGTGGCAACGGCGTGGCCAACAGTGCTGCCGGGGCGCCGGTCGCGGCGCTGACCCAACAGGTGGGCAGCGGCCTCAACCCGGTGGTCGCCGGTGTATCCAGCGTGACTCAGCAAGTCGGCGCCAGTACCGGCGTCGGCGCACCCGTGGCGGGGTTGCTGAACCAGGTCGGCGGCGCGGTGGGCTCTGCCGGTACGCAACTGGCCGGTGCCACAGGCAGCCCCGTCGTCAGCCAGGTCGGTGCGACAGTGACCGCAGTCGGGGCCACGCTCGGTCAGGCGGGCACCTTGGTCAATGGCGGCGGCACACCGGTCAGTGGTCTTGGTGGCGCGCTGAGTGGTGTGTCAGGGGCTCTGGCAGGCGGGCAGCGCTGACGCCACGGGCTACGCTCAAGGTGAGTGAGACCGACCGGCGCGCCGTTCGCCGGTCGGTCATCCCGCCATCCGTGGATCATGGAGTGTCCGAATGCGCCGATTGCTGCTGACGATGCTGGGGCTGTCCGCAGCCTGTCTGGCCCGGGGCGAACCCCTGCCGAGTTTCCTCAACAGCAACGAGACCGAACGCCGCCTGCCCACGCCCAACCTGCCGGTGGATGCCTACCGTCCCGACCAGCCCGGCTTGCGTGTGCCCAGCGTGGACACTTCGCGGCAACCACCGTTGCTGATGAATACCCGGGTGGCGGTGCGCAAGGTGCGTTTCGAAGGCGGCACCGTTTACCCCTTGAGCGACCTGCGCGAGCATTTCCAGCCGGTGATCGGGCGCGAGGTCACGCTCGCCGAGCTGATCGAGACCACCCGCCGCCTCACCCAACGCTACCAGCAGGACGGCTACCTGCTGTCATACGCCTACCTGCCACCCCAGGACTTCGCCGATGGCCGGGTGCGCGTGGTGCTGGTGGAAGGCTACATCCACGACTATCAGATCGAGGGTGATATCGGCGCGGCGCGGGCCTATCTGGAGCAACTGCTGGACCGGCTCAAAGCCGAGCGTCCGCTGACCCGCGAAAGCTTCGAGCGCTATACCAGCCTGGCCGGGCGCATCCCCGGGATGACGTTCCAGGCCCAGGTGCCGCCCCCGGCGACCACCGACGGCGCGACCCGCCTGCTCGCCCAGGTCTCGCGCAAGCCGATCACCACCACCTTGAGCCTCAATGACGGCAGCCGCGACGACCTGCAGGCGCTGCTGGGCGCCAGCAGCAACGCGCAGACCCGCTTCGCCGAACAATTGAGCGCCAGCGTGCTGGTACCGCCCGGCGAGGACAAGGAGCATTACTACCGCCTCGACTACAGCCAGTTCCTCGATGCCGAAGGCTCGAAGCTGCTGTTGTCGGCTTCGCGCTATCGCAGCGACCCCAAGGCGCGCATCCGTCTGGACAATGGCATCGACCTGACCCAGCACCGCGAGAACGAACGCTACTCGGTGGGCATCAGCCAATCGCTGATCGCCTCGCCCAGTGAATGGCTGGAGGTGGTCGGGCGCTTCTACGTGGTCAACGACCGCATCGATTACCAGGTGGTGGGCTTCCCCCTGCGCCTGGACAGCGAGACCGACATCCGCGCGCTGTCCTTCGAAGGCGACTGGCGCAAGGCCGAGGCGCGCCGCCTGCGGATTATCAGTGCCGGTGTCTACCAGGGGTTGGATCGCCTTGGCGCCAACACCAATGCCGACTACGACCTGGACTTCCTGCGCCTGCGGGTCTCGGGCGTGCAGAGCGACAACTTCAGCGACAACTGGCAGGGCGTGGCATCGGCAGCGGCCTACTGGAGCAACGACAGCCTGCCCGACAGCGAGCGGGCAGTGTTCGGCGGGCAGAACTTCGGGCGCGGCTACCCCAGCGACCAGGGCTCCGGTGACAAGGGCTGGGGGCTGGCCTACGAGCTCAACTACAGTTTCCGGCGCGACACTGGCTGGCTCAAGGTCGTGCAGCCCTACGTGGCGCTCGACACCGCGCGGGCCTGGTTCAACGCGCTGGACGTACGCGACTCGAAGATGTCGTCGGCGGCGCTGGGGCTGCGCTTTGGCGATATGCGCTACTACAACATCGCGGTGGAGGTGGCCAAGCCGATGTCGGACATGGCGCTGGACAGCTTCAACCGGCGGCCACGGCTGAACCTGAGTTTCAGTTATCAATTGTAAGGGGGAGCTGTGGCCCTCCCATCGCCGGCAAGCCGGCTCCCACACTGATCGCGCACCGTCTCAGGTCGAGCGCTTTCCTTGTGGGAGCCGGCTTGCCGGCGATGCGCCGCGTCAGCGGCGCCTTCTGTAAGGGCGTTGTACGGTGCCAAGTCCGGCGTTATTTCACCGCCTGCATCAACGGCTTGGGAAACAGATTCTCCAGCGTCTCGAGCAGGCGGGCGTGATAGATCGGCTTGCGGAACAGGTCGAGTACCTGCAGCCGCAGCAGGTCGCTGACATCGTCCATGTCGGCATGCCCGGACATGACGATCACCGGCAAATGCTGGCGCGCGGTATGTTCGCGCAGGCGCTGGACCAGGCCCAGGCCACTTTCCTCGGGCATGCGCAGGTCGGTGATCACCAGGGCGACATCGGGGTGGCGGGTCAGCTGTTGCAGGGCGGACCTGACCGAGGTGGCGGTGTGACAACAGAAGCCTTCGTTTTCCAGCAGCTCGGCCAGCTCCAGCAAGGCCTCCTCCTCGTCGTCCACCAGCAGGATCTGTTGACGCAAGGAAGAGGTCGGCATGCTTGGCTCCGGGCGGTTGGACTACACGTCTCGCTGGCGCGGTGCGGTCACTGGGTGATCGCGGTCTGGATCTTGGTCATGATCTCCGACACTTCGGTGGAGATGGGGGTGACGAAGCCGGCCAGTACCACGGCGACCATGGCCGCGATCACCGCGTATTCGATACCGGAGGCGCCGTCCTTGCGCTGGAGGAAGGTCTTCACGTGGAGGAGGATCTGTTGCAGCAGCATGGCACGTCTCCTTGCGCTCGATGGGCGCCGGTCGGAGGGGCTTGATAAGTGATACCCCTTTGCCATCAGAGCATCGCCAAGCCGTGGCGGCCTGCAAATGTAAAAAAGCATTAATCCAAAAGTATTGGTTGGAATTGGCGGCGCTAAGTTTTTGTTTTGTCGGTGCGTCAATTTCGTGGCTCGAAAAAACCAGCACAGGTAATGGCGAAAGATTGCGCCTCAGCTACCGTCCAATAGCGAAATAGTTACTTTTTGCCATCATTGGTCCCGGGCGTAAGGGAGAGCGCAGATGAGCAGTCGCCTGACCATGATCCTCGCCGGCCTGTTCCTGCTCGCGGCCTTGCTCGCGGGGTACTGGGGTCTGCGCCTTAGCCGTCCGCCCGAGCCTGCGCCGGCCCCTCTCACCCCACCCGGCGAGGCCGCCATCCCGGCCGCTGCCGTACCCGCCGCGCCCCCGGAACCCCCACGCTCGCCCATCGTGGTCCTGCGCAGGGCGGTCGCGGCCAACACGCCCTTGAGCGAGGAGGATGTGCTCCTCGAGCGTCTGCAGGTGGTGCCGGCCGGTGCTTTCCAGCAACTGGACCAGGTGCTCGGGCGCAGCAGTGCCCGCCCCCTTGCGGCGGGCAGTTGGCTCGACGAGTCGAGCTTCCAGGCTGGCGGCCCCCTGGCGCGGATGATTCGCCCCCACGAACGGGCGGTCGCGGTGGCCATCGACGATGTGATAGGTGCCGCCGGGCAACTGCGCCCAGGCGATTATGTCGACGTGCTGCTGTTCCTGCGTGAAGAAAACAACAACCCGCAAGCCTCCGCCCAGGTCGTGCTGCCGGCCTTGCGCGTGCTCAGTGTCGACCAGCAGACGGGCCTGGCCAACGATGGGCGTCCGGCCCAGAGCGCCGAAGAGCAGAAGGCCCGCCGCGACCAGCAGTCCATTGCCAGCAACCCTGTGCGCACCGTGGGCCTGGCCGTGCCCGAGGCCCTGGCCAGCCGGCTGATGCTGGCGGCCCAGGCCGGGACGCTGCGCCTGGCGGTGCGCAGTGCCGACGAGCCGCTGCTGGCCGGGTATTGGTCCGGCCAGGATGCCAGCCCGCAACTGGAAACGGCCAACCGCAACCTCTACCGCTTCAGCCAGCTGTCCCAGGTGCCCCTGGCCAGCCAGGCGGCGGCCGCGGCGGCTGGCGCGCCGACCATGCAGATCATCCGCGGCGCGCAGAACGGCGACAACAACAAGACTCCCTGAACCGGCAAGGATGCGATCCATGCGTAGTTCTTTGCGTGTTACTCCACGAGGCAACTGGCTGGCCCCGGCGCTGCTGGCCCTGGCCTTGCTCGCACCGACGGCGCAGGCGGCCGCGACGGGTTGCGCGGCCTTCGGCCAACTGCCCTCGGTCATCGAGATGGATCAGGGCCTGCAGCAGGAGCTGCGCCTGCCGGTGGCCATCACCCGGGCGGCGGTCGGCGAGCCCAAGGTGGCCGATGTGCAGCCCAGCGGCGAGCGGGCCGTGCTGCTCACGGCGGTGGGGCAGGGCACCACCAGCCTGATGCTGTGGACCGACTGCGCCGCCCAGCCGCATCGGGCCATGCTGTTCGTCAAGGGCCGGGCCAGCGCCGACATGGCAGAGGCCGCGCAACTGCCCACGGCCCAGGAGGACCTGCCCGTGCAGGTGCAGGCCGATATCCGCTTCGTCGAAGTGCGCCGCCTGAAGTACAAGGAGGCCGGCGCTAGGTTGTTCTTCAAGGGCTCGAACAACAGCCTGATCGGCTCGCCCAATACCGTGCCCAACACCGTGGTGCGCCCCGGCTACGTGCCGGGTGTCGCCACCGGCACCAACCCGGTGACCTACGCCGATGTGCGGCCCGGCATCCCGCTCGACAACGACGTCTTCAACATCGTCTGGGGCGGCGGCAGCAGCCGCTTCCTGGCGATGATCAACGCCCTGGAGAACAGCGGCTTCGCCTACACTCTGGCCCGCCCCAGCCTGACCGTGCTCAGCGGCCTGACCGCGAGCTTCCTGGCCGGCGGCGAGATCCCCATCCCGGTGCCCAGCAGCGGCAGCGACAACGTGTCGATCGAGTACAAGGAGTTCGGCGTGCGCCTGGCGCTGACCCCGACCGTGGTCAGCCGCAACCGCATCACCCTGAAGGTGGCGCCCGAGGTCAGCGAGCTCGACTACAACAACGCGGTGGTCATCGCCGGTACCCAGGTGCCGGGCCTGAGCGTGCGCCGCACCGACACCAGCATCTCGCTGGCCGATGGCGAGAGCTTCATCATCAGCGGGCTGATCAGCAGCAACGTACGCTCGGCCGTGGACAAGATGCCGGGCCTGGGCAACCTGCCGATCATCGGCGCGTTCTTCCGCCAGTCGGCGCTCAACCGCGAAGAGACCGAGCTGCTGATGATCGTCACCCCGCACCTGGTCCAGCCGTTGGCCGCCAATGCGCGCCTGCCGGAGCTGCCGGGCGAGGCGCTGCGCACCTACGACCCCAGCTGGGGCCGCCTGTTCTTCATGGAAAACGGCAATTTCGAAGGCCGTGGCGGGTTGTCCCAATGAGCGAAAGCCTGAACCAGACCTACCTGGCCCTGACCCGGAACGACGAAGACCTGCACTGGCTGCAGGGCGCGTTGGCACCGCTGGGGCAGGTGATCGGCGCCAGCAGTCCGAACCTCGACGAGTTGCTGGCGCTGGTCGACATGACCTTCAGCAACCTGGTGTTCATCGGCCTGGACCGCGAACAGCTGATCGGCCAGTGCGCGTTGATCGAAGGCCTGCTGGAAGCCAAGCCGATGCTGGCCATCGTCGCCCTCGGTGACGGCATGGACAACCAGCTGGTGCTGCACGCCATGCGCGCCGGCGCCCGCGACTTCGTCGCCTACGGCTCGCGCGCCAGCGAGGTGGCGGGGCTGGTGCGGCGCCTGGGCAAGCGCTTGCCGACAGCCACCAGCAACCCCAGCCTGGGCGGCCTCACCGTGCTCTACGGCGCCCAGCGCGGCGCCGACGGCGCGCTGCTCACCACCCACCTGGCGCGGGTGGTGCAGGAGAGCGGGCAGCAGACCCTGCTGCTCGACCTCGGCCTGCCCCGTGGCGACAGCCTGGCCTTGCTCGGCCTGGAGGCGTCGTTCCATTTCGGCGATGCCCTGCGCCACCTGCGCCGGCTCGACGCCACCCTGATCGACAGCGCCTTCACCCGCGACAAGGGTGGCCTGCGCATCCTCGCCTATGCCGATAACGACGAGGCCCTGCAACAGTCCAGCGCCGCCGAGCTGCACATGCTCCTCGGCGCCCTGCGCCAGCACTTCCAGCACATCGTCGTGAACCTCACCGGGCAGGCCGACAGCGAGGCGCTGCGGACCCTCGTCAGCCACTGCGACAAGCTGATCGTCTACACCGACCAGAACATCCTCGACTGCCGGCGCAACCTGGATGTGCTCGAGCAGTGGCGCGACCGTGGCATCAAGCTCGAGCACGCCAGCCTGCTGGTGGACCGCTACCTGCGCCAGGTGGCGCCGGATGCCGAGGCCCTGGCCAAGCGCTACGGGCTGCCCTTGCTCAAGGTCATGCCCTACAGCCCGGAAGTGCGCCTGAACGCCAAGAACCAGGGCCTGAGCCTGTTCGAACTGGCCCCGCGTGAAAGCCTTACCCAGGCCCTGCGCGGGCTTGGCGAGCGCCTGGCGCGGCGCTCGGAAAACCTCGCACCGCCGGGCCAGAGCTGGCTGCGCCGGCTGTGGGGCAACCGATGATCAGCGAAGAACCCTTTGGCGGGCCCCGACATGCGGCCAGTGACCCGCAGGCGCTCAAGCGCGCCCTGCACCGGCACGTGATCGATGCCATCGAGGACAGCGGCCGCAACCTGCTGGAGGGCGCGCGGCCGGTGCTGGCGCAGTTCGTCCTCGAGCAGGTGGGTGACTATGTGGCGCGTCTGCGCCTGGCCCTGTCGCGCTACGAGATGGAGCGCCTGGCCGAGGAGATCGTCGACGAGCTCACCGGTTATGGTCCGCTGGAGGTGCTGCTGCGCGACCCGAGCGTGACCGAGATCCTGGTCAACGGCCCGTACCGGGTGTTCGTCGAGCGCTCTGGCTTGCTGCAGCAGACCGACCTGCGCTTCATCGACGCGCACCATGTCGAGCGGGTGATGCAGCGCATCCTGGCGCCCCTGGGCCGGCGCCTGGACGAGTCGTCGCCAATGGTCGATGCGCGCATGCCCGACGGCAGCCGGGTCAACGCGATCATCCCGCCGGTGGCCCTGGACGGGCCGTGCCTGTCGATCCGCAAGTTTCGCCAGGACATGCTCAAGAGCGCCGACCTGCTGGCCACCCGGGCCATCGACCAGCCCATCTACGACTTTCTCGAACGCGCCGTGGGCCGGCGTTGCAACATCCTGGTCAGTGGCGGCACCGGCACCGGCAAGACCACCCTGCTCAACATCCTCAGCCAGATGATCGCGCCACAGGAGCGCCTGGTGACCATCGAGGACGTGGCCGAGCTGCAGCTGCACCACCCGCATGTGGTACGCCTGGAAACCCGCCCGCCGAATGCCGAGGGCCACGGCGAGATCAAGGCCAGCGAGCTGATCCGCAATGCCCTGCGCATGCGCCCCGACCGCATCATCCTCGGCGAGATCCGCGGCGCCGAGGTGCTTGATGTGATGACCGCGATGAACACCGGCCATGACGGTTCGATGAGCACGGTGCACGCCAACACCGCCCAGGACGCCCTGCTGCGCCTGGAGACCCTGGTCGGCCTGACCGGCCGGCAGATTGCCGAGAAGACTCTGCGGCAGATGATCTGCGCCGCGCTGGACGTGGTGATCCAGCTGACCCGCCTGGCCGATGGCCGGCGCTGCGTCAGCGAGGTGCTCGAAGTGGTCGGGGTGCGCGACGATGTGTATGTCACCAACACCTTGTTCCGCCTGGACCGGCGCAGTGGCGAAGGCTTTCTGCGCGAGGCGCCGAACCCCGCCGGCGGCAAGCTGCGCCACGAAGGGGTGCTGTGATGGGGCCGCTGCTGCTGGCCCTGTCGCCCCTGTGCCTGGGCATGGCCTTGCTGCTGTGGCGCCTGGGCCTGTACAAGCGCGGCGAAGAGCGCATCCTCGACCGCATGGGCCGGGCCTACCGCGCCGTGCGCAGCGGCACGGCCCGGCGTGACTGGCTCGACCCGCTGTTGCAGCGGGCGGGGCTTGTCCATGCCGATTTCTCCCCACGGCCCTGGTTGCTGGGTTGGCTGGCGCTGACCGTACTGGCCGGCGTGCTGGCCGGCTGGGTGGCGGCGCTGATGGTGCTGGCCGGCCTGCCTCTGCTCGGCCACCTGTACCTGAGTTGGCGCTGCCGGCGGCGCCTGCAGCAGATCGTCCAGCAGTTGCCCGGCCTGCTCGACTACAGCGTGCGCAGCCTCAAGGCCGGGCGCACCCTCAACGAGGCGGTGCTCGGCGGCGTCGACAGCACCCGCGAGCCGTTGCGCTCGGCGATGCTGCGGGTGCGGCGCAACGTGCAGCTCGGTGTGCCGCTGGAAGATGCCGTCAGCGAGTTCGCCGAACTCTACGGTCAGGCCGAACTGCGCATGTTCGCCCTGGGGCTGCGCATCAACCAGCGCCACGGCGGCAACGCCAGCGAACTGATGGAGAACCTGATCAAGCTGATCCGCGAACACGAGCAGGGCGACCGGCAACTGCGCGCCATGACCGGTGAGACCCGCATCACCGCGTGGATCCTCGGCGCGCTGCCGCTGGTGATGGTCGGCTACTTCCTGTTCGCCAACCCCACCTACCTGCTGGCCATGTGGCGCGACGCCAGCGGCCAGATGATGCTGCTATTCGCCTTTGTCATGCAGGCGGTCGGCTGTCTGGTGCTGTGGCGCATGATGAGGAGCCTGTGACCATGGCCTTGATGCTCAGCGCCCTGTGCCTGTTCGCCGCGTTCGCCCTGCTGGCCGCGCAGGCCATCGGCCAGTGGCGCGCTCGCCAGCGCGTGGCGCGGCGCCTGCAGGGGCGGCTGGACCGTGACGAGCGCCTGGGCGACTGGTTGCAGTGGCTGGGCAGCAGCCCCTGGGGGCGGCGCCTGCAACGGCTGGACGGCGAGACCCAGGCGCTGCTTGACCGCCTGGGCTGGCGGCGCAGCCGGCAACGCGCACTGTTCGCCGCCGTGCAGTTGGGCTTGCCGTTGCTGGCGGTGGGCGTGGCGCTGCTGTTGGTCCATGGCCTGCCCGGGGAAAACCGCGGGCACTGGGGCGTGCTGGTGCTCTGTGCGCTGGGCGCGGGCTACCTGTTGCCCAAGCGCCTGCTGGTCGTGGCGGCGGCCCGGCGTCAGCGGCGCATCGCCGAGGAGGTGAGCCTGCTGATTCCGTTGCTGCGCATCCTCTTCGAAACCGGGCTGGCGGTGGAGCAGGCCCTGCGCGTGCTGGCCCAGGAAGGCCGCAGCCTGGTGCCGAACATCAGCGACGAGTTGCGCCTGGTGTTGCAGCGGGTCGATTCCGGCCTGGCCCTGGGCCCGGAGCTGGAAAAGACCGCGCGCCTGCTGGCGGTGGACGAGTTCATCGACACCTGCGTCATCCTCCAGCAACTGCTGGTGCAGGGCAGTGGCTCGATGAAGTCGTTGCTGGCGCTCAAGGAACTGCTTGATGACCGGCGCCTGACCGGCCTGCAGGAGCGGGTGTCGAAGATGTCGGCGAAGATGTCGGCGGTGATGATGCTGTTCCTGTTCCCGGCCCTGCTCATCGTTCTGGCCGGGCCAGGGTTTTCCGCCCTGGCGCGGGCCTTGGGTTCATAAGCATCGAACATTCGGGCATTGATAGGGGAGACGCACAATGAAAGCCATCCTGACGTTCATCAGCCTGCTACTGCTCAGCGGCTGCGCCGGGCAGCCCCCCGAAGGCCTGGCGCGCCTGCTCGGCGGCGGCACCTGTGGCAAGCCCGACGCCGACCAGCAATTGAGCCTGGACATGGCCGACCAGATGATCAGCGAAGGTCGCCCGCACGCCGGGCTGGCCCACCTGGAGCAGTTGCCCGATCAGCTCGACCAGGTGCGCCTGCGCAAGGCCAAGGTGCTGCGCCTGCTCGGGCGCGCCGAGGCCGAACCGCTCTACCGCAGCCTGCTCGGCGGTTGCCTGGCCGCCGAAGGCGAGCACGGCCTGGGGCAACTGGCCTCGGCCCGTGGTGACGACGCCCAGGCCCTGCGCAACCTGCAACGGGCGGCGCGGCTGGCGCCCACCGACGAGAAGGTGCGCAACGACCTGGGTGTGGTGCAGATGAACCTGGGCAATCACCAACAGGCGCGTTTCGAATTTCTCACCGCCATCGAGCTCAAGGACGACAACCCGCTGCCGGCCATCAACCTGGTGACCTTGTCGCTGGTGCAGGACAACTGGCGCCAGGCGGAGGACCTGGTCAATCGCCTGCACCTGAAGCCCGAGCAGTTCGCCGAGGCCCAGGCCCGGGCGCAGCGCATTCTTGCCAACGGGCGTGGCCCGCTGGCCGCCACCGAATCCCCGGCCGCGGCCATCAACTGAGCGGAGGTGAACATGTTCAAGCCCTGGGTCGTCCTCGCCTGCCTGGCCACGCCACTGTTGGCGCTGGCCGAGGACCCGCCGCGCCAGCCGCGCCCGCAGACCGCCACCGAAGCCCTGTTGCAGGTGCAGGCGAGCAACCGCCAGGCGTCCAGCGTGCGCCAGGTGCAGACCGACAAGGAACGTGACCAGGCCATGCAGCGCTGGCTGGACAGCTACAAGTATCCGATCCCGGATTTCTACCGCTGGACCAAGATCAGTTCGTCGAACAATTGAGAGCACACAGCTTGATACAGTCAGCAAAACGATAAGGGCCGCTCTGCGCCCCATCGCTGGCAAGCCAGCTCCCACAAGGGCCGCGCACTGCCTGAGGTTTGCGCAAATCTGTGGGAGCCGGCTTGCCGGCGATGGGGTGCGCAGCAGCCCCAGTAACGCTAGTTGGCGGTCGTCAGCAGATCAATGGGTGGTAAAGCGTTGATGCACCGGCGAAGAACGTGGGGTCAGCGCCAGCGCCAGTTGCGTGCGGTTGTGCATGTGGGTCAGGCGCAGCACCTGGGACACGTACAGCTTCACCGTGTTCTCGGTGATGCCCAGTTCGCAGGCGATCTGGTAGTTGGTCTTGCCCTTGCTCACCAGCCGGGCGACTTCCAGTTGCCGCGGCGAAAGTTTCTCGAACGCCGCCGGCAGCTCCGGCTCGCCTTCCTCGCTATCGCCGGCGCGCCGATGGGCGCCCTGGCCCCGGGCTTTTTCCAGGTCCTGGTAGAGGTCGTCGATGGACTCGGCCAGCTCCTGCAAACGCTGGTTGAGGCTGCCCAGTTCGCGGAAGTTGCGGCGCCGCTCCAGCAGCGCGGTCTCCTGGCGCCGCACGCCTTCGAGCAACTCGTCCAGGTCCATGGGTTTCTGGTAGTAGTCGGCGAAGCCCTCGCGCAGGGCGCGGATCACGTCCTGCTTGTCGGCGCGGCCGGTCAACATGATCGCCTCGAACATGCGCTGCGGCCCGGCGATCTGCTTCAACGTGCGCACCAGTTCGATGCCATCGCGCTCGGGCATGTGCAGGTCGCACAGGATCAGGCCGATGGTCTCGTCCGCCTTGAAGCAGTCGATGCCCTGGCCGGTGGAGTGGGCGGGGACACAACGGTAGCCCTCGCTTTCGAGGAATTCGCACAACTCTTCGACGATCACTGGCTGGTCGTCGACCACCAGCACTTTCACCTCACTGACGGGTTTGTTCACGATCAACTCCCTGTTGTATCGGCCCTGCTCCCGGGCCAGACGCTCTGGCAGTTAGAAAAGTAGTCGCACTTTGCCGTTATGTACATCGGTCCTACTCCATAATCCGACCCTTCGGTCGCTTATTGGATCCATACCGCTGTCAGAAGGAAGCCAGCGAGCACGTAGGGGGCAAAAGGCTGCTTGTCGCCGACCTGTTCGGCCAGCGCCTGCAGGCGCTTCTTCACCTTGGGGTTGAGCAGGGTCCACAGGCGCCGGCGGCCGAACATCCAGGCCAGGACGGTGACCCCGGCGCCGATGAAGGTGCCGAGCACGTACTGCGGGCTGGTGGCCAGGGCCAGGGCGCCCATCAGTTTCACGTCGCCTGCGCCGAAGCGGCCGAGCATGTAGCCGGGCAGGGTGAGCAGCATGACGATGGCCAGGCCCCAGCCGGCCTCGCTGGCGTCGGCACCGATCCAGCTGCGTCCGGTGGCGAACAGCCAGGCCAGGGCGCACGCCGCGACGCCCAGGGTCAGGGCGTTGGAGATTTGTCGTTCACGGACATCTTGTTCGGTGCACAAGGCAAGCCACAGCAGGAGAACAATGCTTTGCATTGGCAAAATGCCATCCCTATTCGTTGAACGGTTCTATGCTTTCAGACAGGTCTCACAGTCAGGGTAGACGCGAACATGAAAGCAGGCCCGGCGGGACAACAAAAAGGCGCGGCTGCCATCGAGTTTGTCGCGGTATTCATGGTGTTTTTCGCGGTGTTCTACGGCCTGGTCAGCTACGCCTTGCCGATGCTCATGCTGCAGTCGTTCAACCAGGCCAGCAGCGAAGCGGTGCGCCGTTGCGTGGCCGTGGACCCGAGCAGCCAGACCTACGAGCTGGACGTGCAGGGGCTGGCTCGTCAGGTGATCGGCCAGCAACTGGCGTGGATGCCCAATGCGCTGGGCTTCAATGTGAATACCGATACCCGGGTTACCGTGGGCACGGACAAGGTGCTGACGGTGGTGATCGACTATCCCCGCGAACGCCTCAATCGCGTCTTGCCGACGCTGTTGCTGCCCGTGATCGGTGACGTGCCCAAGCTGCCCGCGCGGTTGCAGGCCCAGGCGAGCCTGCAACTGTGAGTGGTGGCTTGTTCGACCGCTGGTTCGCCGCGCCGACCCCCGCCCAGGTGCCCGAGGCGACACCCGCCGTGGGCCTGCAACTGTGGCTCGATGACCAGGCGCGGGTGCTGCGCCTGGCCGGCCCGCTGCGCAGCCTGCTGGCATTGCCCGGCCAGGCTGGCGCGCGGGTGCACGACTACCTTGAGCGACACAGCTGGCTGGTGCTCGAAGGCCACCCCGCCGACTGGCAGGGGCAGCCACTGGACCTGGATTTCCATACGGTCATGGGCCACGCCCTGCACACCCGCGGTTGGCTGCAACGCCACGAGCAGGGCTGGATGCTGCAACTGTTCGATATCGGCGACCTGCTCCGCGAACAGCGCTGGGATCGCCAGCGGCCGCTGCTCGGAGAGATCGGCCATGCCCTGCGCGAATGCGGCGCCGAGCGCCTGGCGCAGACGGTGCGCGAGCAGTTGCGCAGCCTCGCTGAACATTGGCAGGCCGCCGCATTGCGCCTGGTGCTGCGCGAACCGGGCGGCTGGCGCCACTTCGCCAGTAGCGACGATGCCTGGCCCTGGCCCGATGACCGTCGGTTGCGGGACAGACTGGACCAGTGGCCGGCCCAGACCCTGATCGAGGTGCGCGACGACCCTGAACTGCTCGCCCTGTGCGGAGGTGCCTCGCTGTTCCTGGTGCCCTATCGGCAAGGGCTGGAGGCCGAGGCCTGGATGTTGTGCGCCGGGGCGCACCAGGTGCCTGCGGTCGACATGGCCATGGCCCTGGTGCGCAGCTTGACCGAGCCGCTGCTGGTACGGCATCGCCGCCAGCAACTGCAGCACCAGGCCCATCATCTCGACGACCTGCAGCAGCAGTTGGGCGCGGGGTGGTGGGAGTGGCCAGCGCACGGCGACCTGCAGTTGGACCCGGCCCTGGCCGCGACCTTGGGTTTCGACGCCCGGGTCGGGCAGGCCCAGTGGCTTGCTCGCCTGCACCCGGCCGACCGCGAGCCGGCGCAGCTGGCCCTGGACCAGGCCCGTGCCGGGCAGGCGTTGAGCCTGGGCGTGCGCCTGCTGGACCGTGACCCGCTCGCGGCGCCGCGCTGGTTCCATTGGGCCGGTCAAGGCCGGGGCGGCCAACTGCGCGGTTTCCTGCTCGATATCAGCGCCCTCAAGGCCCAGGAGCAGCAGGCCGGCGCGGCCCGGGCGCGGCTGGAGAACCTGATTGCCCGCTCACCCGCGGTGATCTACGTGCAACGCTATGCCGAGGGCGCGCTGCACGGCGATTTCTACAGTGCCAGCCTGGCGCCGTTGCTGGGTTGGGAGGCCGACGGCGAACTCGCCCGCCAGCCGGGCCTGGCGGTGCACCCCGATGACCGGCCGCTGTGGCTGGAGCGCACCCGCAGCCTGCTGCGCGATGGCCTGGTGCGTTGCCGCTATCGCCTGCGTGACCACCTTGGTGGTTACCACTGGATGCTCGATGAGGCCCGACTGCTGCGTGACGACCTCGGCCAGCCGCTGGAAGTGGTCGGCCTGTGGCTGGACGTCAGCGAAGCCACCGAGGCCGCCGAGCGCATGCGCCAGAGCGAGGAACGCTATCGGGTGCTGGTGGAGGACTCGCCGGCGATGATCTGCCGCTATCGCCCGGACCTCACCGTGCTGTTCGGCAACCGGCCGTTGGCCGATTACTTGGGTTGCACGCCCGAGCAGTTGCAGGGTGCCGACCTGGGGCAATGGTTGTCCGCCGACCAGCGCGATGCATTTCTCCAGCGCCTGCGGGCACTGACGCCCGAGCAACCGGTGAGCAGCGCGGAGATCTGCCTGCAGTTGCCTGGCCGTGAGCATGCCTGGTGGGTCTGGGCCGACCGCGGCCTGTTCGACGGCGAAGGCCGCCTGCTCGAGGTGCAGGCCGTGGGCCGCGACAACACCGAGGTGCGGCGCAGCCAGCAGCAGCTGTTGCAGGGTGCCAAGATGGCCACCCTCGGCGAGTTGGCCACCGGCCTGCTGCACGAGATCAACCAACCGCTCAACGTGATGCGCATGGCGGTGGTCAATGCGCTCAAGCGCCTGGAGAACGGCGCCGCCGATCCGGCCTACCTGGAGGACAAGTTGCGCCGTATCGAGGCGCAGGTAGCGCGCGCTGCCCGGCTGGTCGAGCACATGCGCGTATATGGCCGGCGTTCGACGGTCGAGTGCGAGCGCTTCGCCGCGTGGGGCGCGGTGCAGGGCGCCCGGGGGTTGCTCGAGGAGGGCTTGCGCGGCAAGGGCGTGGCGCTGCACCTCGAGTCGCCCGAGGCGATGCCGCAAGTGCTCGGGCATCAGGACCAGCTGGAGCAGGTGCTGATCAACCTGATGGTCAACGCCCGCGATGCCTTGCTCGAGCAACAGGTGGCGCAGCCCTGGATCCGCGTGCGCCAGGCGCTGCATGGCGAGCGGCTGTGGCTGCTGGTGGAGGACAATGCCGGCGGCATCGATGCGCGGCTGCACGAGCGGATCTTCGAACCCTTCTTCACCACCAAGCCGGCCGGTGTTGGCACCGGCCTGGGGCTATCGGTCAGCCACGGCATCGTCAGCCAGATGGGCGGCGAGCTGACAGTGAGCAACTCGCCCGAGGGCGCGTGCTTCTGCATCGACCTGCCGGTTCACTGCACCAGCTGAGCGTGGCCGCTGGAGCAACTGAGGTTGGCGCCGACCTCGGCGCTGGCCAGGTCGATGCCCAGGACCTTGAGCAAGCCGTTCACCAGTGGATCGAGCAGGGGGCTGAGCAGGTTCCTGATGATCGGCTCGAGGATGTTCTTCACCCCGTCCAGCAGGCCGGCGGTGAGCACCAGCACCTGGCCGAGGCCGCTGTTGGCAGTGGGCCTGTAGGCTTCCAGATGTACACCGGCAAGTGTGCCGGACAGGCTGCCCACCACCTGGGCCTGGTCGCTATCCATGGGCTGGAACATCGGATCCTGGCCGATATTTCGCGGTGCATGGTCGTCGGCGAAGACCAGTGGTTTTTCCGTCGGGCTGCTGCCGAGCAGCTTGGTGTCCACCCGCAGGCCGATGCCGCCGCCGGCATAGGGCACGCGTGTGCCGCAGGAGGGCGGCAGGATCAGCAGGCGGCTGCAGACATTGGTGCCGATATCGATGACCGGCAGGGCCTGTACCTTGACGAAGTCAGGCCCATTGCTGAGGAACTCGGCCGGTGAGTCGAACTTGCCGATCGCGATCCTCGCCGCCGAGCGCTGGGTGAGGGTGGTCAGGCTCTTGGGCGCGCAGCTGTAGTTGTCGGGTGGCGCCGGGGGCAAGCGGCTGGTGCCTTCGGCCACTTCGATGCCGATATCGATATGCACCTGGCTGTCCAGCAGCTTGATGTCGCTGACCTTGCACGGGATGCCCAGGGCGCAGGTCAGCGACTGCACGGTGCCCAGCAGGTTCAGGCTGAGCAGGTTGTTGAGCACGTTGGTCAAGGGCGCCGCCAGATCCAGCACGGCATTGAGCAACCCGGCGATGCCGGTCAGCAGGGGCAGGTCCAGTGATACCAGCGCGCGGATCTGTGCGGTATGAACGCGCAACTCATCGCTGCGCGGGTCGCCCACGGCGGAGTTCTGCGGGGGCTGGATCACCTTCAGGTACACGCGGCCATTGATCAAACCCAGTGCGGTGATAGGGATCTCGGCATTCACGGCTTGTCGATTAGCCGCCAGCTGAATCATCGCCTGGACCAGTTGCAGCACTTGCACGTTCGCGTCCAGGCCAGCCTGGACGGTGCCGGTCTGCAGGTTGAGCAACTGCCCCAGGGTGATCGGCCCTTTCAGGTCCGCGGCGAGTTTGAGCAGATCGCCGGTCACCTCCACGGCGGCGCCGCTTTGCTGCAGAACCTTGACGGCGACTTTCAGCAGATTTTCGGCAGTGGTCTGGAAGTCGAGTAGTTGCTGGTAATCCCCCAGGTTCAGCTTCAGTTCGGTGGAGAGTGCATCGAGGTAGTTGAGCAGGTTGAGCTGGGTATCGGCGATGCCTTGCCAGCCCAGCACGGTGAGTTGCGTGCTGGCGCCGATGGCCTTCAGCAGGGCGTTGAGAATGGCCGACTGCATCGAACTGACCTGCAGCAGTGTGCTGCGAATGCTCAGCATTGCCTGGGGCGGCCCTGGGCTTGCGGCCACCGCGCTGGCGCGCAGGGTGGTGGTGCGGGCGATGGCACCGCCCTGCACCAGCGCGTAGATGCCACCGGCGAAGCTGGTGACCACCACATTGCTGACCTCGACCTTGATCGCCTCGTTGCGCTGGTTGTCGGCAGTGAAGGTGCGCAGGTTGTCATTGCCGGTGCGCAGGTAGCCGCAGCTGGCGATCAGCGGGTTGAGCGGCGAATGGCCGTTGCGGGTGGCGGCGGTGCGGGCCAGGGTGGATGCCTGCGGGCCGCTGCCGGTGCAGGCGCCGTCATGCTCGGCGGCTTCCAGCGCAGCCATGTCGGCGATGCGTTGCAGCTTGCGTTGTTCGAGGTAGAGGCGGCCGCTGTCGACGGTCAGGAGCATGAACACCAGGGCCAGGCCCATGGTCAGCGCGGCCATCAGGCCGATCGCGCCGCGTTGGCGCACAACGGAACGGGGAACCACGGGCACTCCTTTGCCGGCCTGTGGCCCGGCAGCGCGGCGGCGGTGCAAGGAGTGTAGTCAAGGTGATGGCAAGTTGCCTTGATCGAAGTGCCTCGCCCAAGCGGCGCATCGCAGGGGCGGGGCAGCGGGTTTGCCCCGCGATCAGGGACTCAATGTGGCGGGTAGTTGCTCAGTACCTGGGTCACGGTCTTCTGGATCGCCGCGTTGCGTTCCTGCGGGCTGGGCGGGTAGTTGTTCATGATCTGTTCGGCGCTGCCACGCCACACCAGCTTGCCGTCACGCCCGTCGAACAGGTCGACCTGGATGGTCGCCACCTTATAGTCGACGCTGCGGGTCTCGTTGTACATCGGCCCGCCCCAGTAGCCTCCCCAGTAACCCCCCCAGGCGCCGCCGTAGTTGGTGGTGATCTGCTGTTGGCGGTCTTCGACGATCAGGTAGGCGCGCACCTTCACATCGGCCCGGGCACTGCCCTGGACCGGGCGCAGGCCACGCTGGTCGAGCTGCCCGGCGACCGCCTGGCGGATGCGCTGCTCGGTCAGGTCGCTCTTGATCCGTGGATCGTCCGGACGGTATTGCAGGGCCGGCTCCTGCCAGGCCCAACTGCGGTAGGCGGCGAAGTCGCGGCTGGCATCGAAGTCCTGCTGCACGTTGTTACTCGAACAGGCCGCCAGCAGCAGGGCGAAGGACAGAAGTACGAGACGGCGCAACATGATGGTTCTCCGTAAAGGGTCAGCTGGGAGGATAGCCGCTCATCGCCTTGCTCACCGACTCGCGCAGGGCGCTTTCGCGTTCACGCGGCGAGTCTTTGTCGCTGCCGCTTTCGGCGCTGGCGCTCCACACCGGCTGGCCGTTGCGGGCATCGAACAGGTCGATGCGCACAACCATCACCTCGACCTGGTAGGTGCGCACGATCGGCACGCTGCCATAGGCGCCATAACCATTGCGGTAGCCGCCGTAGCCGACGCTGCCATAGGGGTAGGGGCCGTAATAGGGATCGTAGTCGTAGTCGCGCACCTGGCGCAGGCGCCGCTCCAGGCGCACGTCGGCGCTGACCAGCAGGTCGGCAGGGGCATTGTGGGCCGGGCGCAGGCCGTGCTGGTCGAGGGCGCTGCTGACCGCGTCGGCCAGCTGGCCCGGCGTGGCGTTCGCCAGGCCGCCGGGGGGCTGACTGTTGCGCCAGCTCCAGCTGCGGTAACGGCCATAGTCGCGCGGTGGCGTGGGGTAGGCGCTGGCGTCGAAAGTGCCGGCGGCCTGGGGCGGTGCCGGTGGCAGCGGCTTGCCGCTGGCGACATAGGGATTGCTGCCCTGGCAGGCGGCCAGGGCAAGGGGGAGCAGGGCCAGGCAGAACAGACGGTACGGCATGTATCCTCCTGGCGGGCGGGTCAGTGGGGCCGGCAGATCCAGTGCAGGTAGCGGCCCAGACCGGCGAAGCTGGGGTGGCGGCGGTGCGCCAACTCCATCTCCAGCAGGTCGAGCAGCTCGGCCTTGGCCTGGAACTCCTTGGGCATGTAGTCGTGGAACACCCGCACGCCGCTTTCGCTTTCGACCTGCCACATGGGATCAAGTTGCGCCTTGAGCTCGCGTGGATCAAGTGGTTTCTGTGGCGTCAGGCTCTGCTTCTCGCCGGCCAGGCGGTTGTGCCGCAGCTTGCGGAAATGCCCCTTGAGCAGGTTGCGGTAGACCAGCGCATCGCGGTTGTAGAAAGCCAGCGACAGCCAGCCGCCCGGCGCGGTCAGCTGGTGCAGCACCGGCAGGATGCTTTCGGGTTCGGCCAGCCATTCGAGCACGGCGTGGCACAGCACCAGATCGTAGGGCTCGGTGAGCTGGCCAAGCAGGTCTTGCCAGGGCGCCTGGATGAACGTTGCCTGCTGGCCGGCCTCGGCGAAGCGCGCACGGGCGCCGTCGAGCATCGGCGCGGCGGGCTCGGCGAGAGTCAGTTGGTGGCCACGCTGGGCCAGCCACAGGGCCATGTGGCCCAGGCCGGCGCCGATGTCGAGCACCCGCAACGGGCGCTCGGGCAACGTTTCGGCCAGGTCGGCCTGGAGCACCGCCAGGCGGATCGCCCCCTTGGCGCCGCCATAGATCTTCTCGGCGAAGCGGCTGGCCAGTTCATCGAAATGACGGTCGTTCATTTGGCGAAGCGCCTTTCGCTGTCGGCGAGTTTGGCCCGCACCACCTCGTTCATGTCCAGGCCAAGCTCGCTGCACAACAGCAGCAGGTAGAGGACGATATCGCCCACTTCCTGGCCGGCGTGGGCAAGCTGGTCGGCAGGCAGCTGGCGGGACTGGTCTTCGCTCAGCCACTGGAAGATCTCCACCAGCTCGGCCATTTCGACGCTGGCGGCCATGGCCAGGTTCTTCGGGCTGTGGAAAACCCGCCAGTCGTTGGTGTCGCGGATGCGGTGCAGGCGTTCGGTCAGTTCTTGCAGGTTCATCGGGGTCTCCTCGTGGCGCATAGCTTCCGGCGAGGTTCCTTGCAAAGCAAGCCCGATCAGCGTGCGCGCCAGCTGCCAACCATGTGCACCAGCCCGCCGTGGCCATCCAGGCGCAGCTCGCCGGCCGTCCCTGCCTCGCTGGCGCTCAGCACTACCTCCGACGGCAGGCGCACCGGCTTGTGGAAGTCCACCGCGAATTCATATCCGGCTTTAGGCAGGTGTCCCTGCAGCGCCGCCAGCGCCATGGCCTTGCTCCACATGCCATGGGCGATGGCCTTGGGGAAACCGAACAGACGTGCGCTGAGGCTGCTCAGGTGGATCGGGTTGTAGTCGCCGCACACCTTGGCGTAGTGCCGGCCGATGCCGCTATCGGCGTACCAGCGGGTGGCCTCCGGCAGCGCGGCGGGTGCTTCTGTGGTGGCGCTGGCGGCCTGTTGCTCGAGCTTGAGGCCGCGCACCAGCATGCGGCTGGTCTCGCGCCAGAGCAGCCCGAGCCCGTCCTCGGCCTCGGTCACCAGGTCGAAGGTGCCGCCCTTTTCGTGGGGCTGCAGGTTGTCGGCGTACACCGCGAAGCGCAACCCATCGATGCCGCCCAGTGGGCGCAGCACCTGCAGGCTGTTGTGCAGGTGCACCAGCCCGAGCAGGGGGAAGGGGAAGTCGTCCCCGGTAAGCAACTGCAATTGCAGGCTGAAGGCCATGACGTGCGGGTAGGTGCCCGGCAGGCGGCCGTCATCGGCGAAGTGGCAGAGCCGGCGATAGGCCGCCAGGTTGGCGCCATCGACCCGCAGGTAGCAGCGCAGGCCTGTCTCCGGTAGCTGGCTGCCACGGATCTTGCGTTTGCCCAGGGCGCGCAGGTAGAGGTTCAGGCGTGAGTCGGGGCTGTGCAGGTCGTGCCAAGGTCGGGTCATGGTCAGGCTCCCATCAAGGCCTGGCCGCAGACCCGCAGGGCCTGGCCGTTGACCGCGCCGGAACCTGGCTGGCTGAGCCAGGCGATGGCCTCGGCGACATCCTGCGGCAAGCCGCCCTGGCCGAGTGAACTCAGGCGCCGGCCGGCCTCGCGCAGGCCCATGGGCATGGCCGCGGTCATGTGCGTCTCGATAAAGCCCGGCGCCACCGCGTTGATGCTGGCACCTTGTTCGGCCAGGCGCGGTGCCCAGGCCTGGGCGAAACCGATCAGCCCGGCCTTGCTGGCCGCGTAGTTGGACTGGCCGCGGTTGCCGGCGATGCCGCTGACCGAGGCGAGCAGGGTGATACGGGCGTCGCGCTGCAGCTTGCCTCCCTCGAACAGCGCCTGGGTCAGCACCTGCGGGGCCTTGAGGTTGACGGCCAGCACCGCGTCCCAGTATTCCGGGGTCATGTTGGCAAGGGTCTTGTCGCGGGTGATGCCGGCGTTGTGCACCACGATGTCCAGGCCTTGCGGCAAGGCTTCGAGCAACTGCGCGGCGGCATCGGCGGCGCAGATGTCCAGGGCCAGGGCACGGCCGCCCAGGCGCGCGGCGAGGGCGTCGAGGTCGCGCTGCGCCTGGGGCACGTCGAGCAAGGTCACTTCGGCGCCATCGCGGGCCAGGGTTTCGGCGATGGCAGCGCCGATACCGCGCGCGGCACCGGTGACCAGGGCGTGACGGCCGGCCAGCGGGCGGGTCCAGTCTTCGACCTGGGCGGCGCATGCCGACAGGCGCAGGACCTGCCCGGAAACGAAGGCGCTCTTGGGCGAGAGGAAGAAGCGCAGCGCGCCTTCGAGCTGGTCTTCGGCGCCGTCACCGACATACAAGAGGTTTGCCGTGGCGCCATTGCGCAACTCCTTGGCCAGCGAACGGCTGAAACCCTCCAGGGCGCGTTGGGCGACACTGGCTTGCGCATCGTCCAGGCTTTCCGGGGCGCGCCCCAGGATCATCACATGGGCACTGGGGGCCAGGCTGCGCAGCAAGGGCTGGAAGAATTCGCGCAACTGCTTGAGCGCATCGCTGTCGGACAAGTGACTGGCATCGAACACCACGGCCTTGATTTTCGGCCCCAGGCCCGCGACCCAGGCGGGGGCGTCGAGCGCTTCGGCGTCGAAGCCGTAGCAATCGGCGGTCAGGCGTGGGGCGATTGCCGCCACCTGGCTGGCCAGCGGGCCGCCACCGAGCACCAGCGCGCCCTCGATGGGGCGCAGGCGCCCGGCCTGCCAGCGCTCCAGCGGCACCGGGCGCGGCAGGCCGAGGGCATCGACGAGTTTGCGGCCAAGGGTGGAGTTGGCAAAGCCCAGATAGCGGTCGCTCATGTACGGTTCTCCCTGAAGGCAAGCATGCAAGTGTGGACCAACTTTGTGGCAGGGTCGTTCGAATAGCCGAAAAGAACCTAGTCTTAAGGCTCAAATTGTTTCAGGAGGAACAGGCATGCAGTCAATTCGCCGGGTCGCGATCCTGGGGGGCAACCGGATTCCCTTCGCCCGCTCCAATGGCGCCTACGCCAAGGCCAGCAACCAGGCGATGCTCACCGCCGCCCTCGAAGGCCTGGTGGAGCGTTACCGCCTGCATGGGCTGCGCCTGGGCGAGGTCGCGGCGGGGGCAGTGCTCAAGCACTCGCGTGACATGAACCTGACCCGCGAGTGCGTGCTCGGCTCGCGCTTGTCGCCGCAGACGCCGGCCTACGATATCCAGCAGGCCTGCGGCACCGGGCTGGAGGCGGCGTTGCTGGTGGCCAACAAGATCGCCCTGGGGCAGATCGACAGTGGCATCGCCGGCGGCGTCGACACTACCTCGGACGCCCCCATCGCCGTGAGCGAAGGGCTGCGCCAGATCCTGCTGCAGGCCAACCGTGGCAAGAGCCTTGGCGAGCGTCTCAAGCCTTTCCTCAAGTTGCGTCCGGGCCTGCTCAAACCCGAGCTGCCGCGCAACGGCGAGCCGCGCACGGGGCTGTCGATGGGCGAGCATTGCGAGCGCATGGCGCAGACCTGGCAGATCGAGCGTGGCGACCAGGATGCGCTGGCGCTGCTCAGCCATCAGCATCTGGCGGCGTCCTATCGTGAGGGATGGCACGACGACCTGCTCACGCCTTACCTGGGCTTGACCCGCGACAACAACCTGCGCGCCGACCTCACCCTGGAACAGCTGGCCAAGCTCAAGCCGGTGTTCGAGCGCAGCGGCCTCGGCACGCTCACCCCGGGCAACTCCACGCCGCTGACCGATGGTGCCTCGCTGGTGCTGCTCGGCAGCGAGGCCTGGGCTGAGGAACATGGCCTCAAGGTGCAGGCCTACTTGGTCGACGGCGAGGCGGCGGCGGTGGATTTCGTCCATGGCCAGGAGGGCCTGCTGATGGCGCCGGTGTACGCGGTGCCACGGCTGCTGGCACGCAACGGCCTGACCTTGCAGGACTTCGATTTCTACGAAATCCACGAAGCCTTTGCCGCCCAGGTGCTGTGCACTCTCAAGGCCTGGGAAGATGCCGACTACTGCCGCACACGGCTGGGGCTCGATGCGCCGCTCGGTGCGATTGACCGTACCAGGCTGAACGTGAAGGGCAGTTCGCTGGCTGCAGGGCACCCGTTCGCCGCGACGGGCGGGCGGATTCTGGCGAACATGGCCAAGCTGCTCAGCGAGCGGGGCAAGGGGCGCGGCCTGATCTCCATCTGCGCGGCGGGCGGACAGGGGGTGACGGCGATCATCGAGCGATAGGTTCGGCGTTGACTGCGATGGCTGATACCCTTGTCCGTCCCGAGACACCAGGCCCCATCATGTCGACTATCGGCCCACGCCCCATCCCCACGCTGGACCACTTGCCCAGGCCGCTCTACGCCCGTGCCGAGAGCCTCGGCGCTGGCTCCTGGACCACCCGCCACCGCCATGACTGGGTGCAGTTCTCCTACGCCATCAGCGGGGTGCTTGGCGTGTACACCAGCGACGGCAGCTACTTCGCCCCGCCGCAATGGGGCGTGTGGATCCCGGCCGGCACCGAGCACGAGGTGGTGACCTCGATGCAGGCCGAGATGCGCAGCCTGTATGTGCGCAGCGATGCCTGCCCATGGTCACCCAGCGAATGCCGGGTGCTGGAGGTCACGCCGCTGGCGCGCGAGCTGATCAAGCAGTTCTGCACCTTCGCGGTGGCCTATCCGCAAGGCGACAGTGCCGAGGCGCGGCTGGTGGCGGTGTTGCTGGACCAACTGCGCACTCTGCCGCAGGTGGGCTTCTCGCTGCCGTTGCCGCGCCATCCGGGTTTGCTGGCGTTGTGCAACAGGCTGATCGCCGCGCCCGACCAGGTGCAGACCTTGCAGCAGTGGGCCGTGCAACTGGGGGTGTCGGAAAAGACCCTGATGCGCCTGTTCCAGCGCGAGACGGGGCTGAGCTTTCGCAACTGGCGCCAGCGCATGCGCCTGCTGACGTCGCTGGCGCTGCTGGAAGCGGGGGAGAGCGTCACCCAGGCGGCGCTGGGTTGCGGTTATGACTCGACCTCGGCCTACATTGCCGCGTTCAAGCAATTGTTCGGGGCGACGCCGGGAGAGCTTCGCCTGTAGCAGGTAAAAGGCCGGTCGGTGGGCAACCGCGCATCTACAAGAGCGCGCGTGCCCACCGACGGCGACTCAGGTCCTGAACCTGCGCACCAGCGCATCCAGCTCGTTGGACAACCCGGCCAGGCTCTCGGAGTCCTGACGCGCCGCCTGGGCCAGTTCCGCCACCAGTTGCGCATCGCCATGGATCTGGCTGATGTGGCGGTTGATGTCCTCGGCCACCTGGTGCTGTTCCTCGGCGGCGGTGGCGATCTGGGTGTTCATGTCGCGGATGACATCCACCGATTCGCGGATCTGGCCGAAGCTGTCGCGGGCCAGGCCGATACGGCTGACCGACTGCTGCGACACCTCGATGCTGGCGTGCATCTGTTCGGCCACCTGGGCGGTGCGGCTGGCCAGGTTGCCGAGCAGGCCGTCGATCTCGGCGGTGGAGTCGGCGGTGCGCTTGGCCAGGGCGCGGACTTCGTCGGCGACCACGGCAAAGCCGCGGCCCTGCTCGCCAGCGCGGGCTGCCTCGATGGCGGCGTTGAGCGCCAGCAGGTTGGTCTGCTCGGCAATCGAGCGGATGGTGCCGAGGATCGACTGGATGGCATTGCTGTCGCGTTCCAGTTGCTGGATCGACTGCGCCGACTGCTCGATTTCCTGGCTCAGGCGATCGACGCTCTGTACCGCCGCGTCGATCTGCTGCTGCCCTTCGCGGGCCTGCTGCTGGCCACTGTCGGCCGATTGCGCGGCCTGGCTGCAGGAACGGGCCACTTCGTTGGCGGTGGCGACCATCTCATGGAAGGCGGTGGAAACCATGTCCACCGCCTCGCGCTGGCGCCCGGCGGCTTCGGCCATGTCGCCGGAGACGCGGGTCGAGCTGTTGGAGGTGCTGAGGATCTTGCTTGCCGCACCACCGATGTGCTGGATCAGGCTGCGGATGGCGCCGAGGAACTGGTTGAACCAGCTGGCCAGCTGGGCGGTTTCGTCGCGGCCGCGGATCTCCAGGTTGCGGGTCAGGTCGCCTTCGCCCTGGGCGATGTCCTCCAGGCCGCTGGTGACACTGTTGATCGGGCGCACGATGAGCTTGGCGAACGCCGCGCCCACCACGGCGAACACGGCGGCCAGGATCAACGCGACGACGCCGATCAGCCAGGTAAGGCGGGTGGTGGTCTGCATCACTTCGTCTTGCTGGATCAGGCCGATGAAGGTCCAGCCGAGTTTCTCGTCGGGGTAGACGTTGGCCATGTAGCGCTCGCCGTTCAACTGTACTTCGGCCAGGCCCTTGCCGGCCTTGGCCAGCTCGGCGTAGCCGTCGCCCAGGCTGGCGAGCTGCTTGAAGTTGTGGCTGGCGTCGCGCGGGTCGACCATCACGTTGCCGTTGTTTTCCATGAGGATCAGGTAGCCGCTCTCGCCCAGTTTGATCTGCTTGACGATCTCGGTCAGGCCCTTGAGCGACACATCGATATTGACCACGCCGCCCGGGTTGCCCAGCGTGTTGGCCACGGCGCGCACGGTGCTGACCAGTACGGCGTCGTCGCCGGCCCAGTAGTAGGGTGCGGTACGCAGGGTCTTGCCGGGGTTGGCCATGGCCGCCTGGTACCAGGGGCGGGTACGCGGGTCGTAGTTGGCCATTTTCGGATCGCCCGGCCAGAACGCGTAGCCGCCGTCCTTCAGGCCGTAGGACACATAGGCGTAGTCCGGGTGGCTCTGGGCCAGGCGGCTGAACAGGTCGAACAGCGCCTTGTCCTGCTCGCCGGGGGCGATGTTGGCGGCATCGGCACTGATGTGCTTCTTGACGTTGTCAGCGCTGGCCGCCACCAAGGGTTGCGCGGCGAGGTAGTCGACGTTCTGGGTGATGCCCTGGAAGAAGATGTCCATGGCGTTGCCGACCTGGCGAATCTCCCGGCTGCTGTTGTCGAGGAAATCGTCGCGGGCTTCGCCGCGCAGGTTGAGCACCACCAGGGTGGCGACCAGGACGATGGGCAGGCCGGCGATGATGGCGAAGGCCCAGGTGAGTTTCTGCTTGATGTTCATCCACGCTCCCAGAGTTGTTCTTGTCGTTGCACGAGGCTGTAACAGTGCATCGGCAAAGCCTGGGTTTTATGTAGGCGAACTCCCGTATTTATTGGGTGAAAAGGCTATTCAAGGGGATATCGGTCGAGGCTGGCTAATATGGCATACCAAAAGGTGTCCGCAGGAACGGCATACTGCCGCTCCCGCAGACGATGCCCTCAGTGACAGCAGCCGCTGCCATTGGCCAGGTCCTTGAGGATCGGGCAGTCCGGGCGGTCATCGCCCTGGCAGTGCGCCACCAGCTCACCGAGGGTGTCGCGCAGGCTCACCAGCTCTTCGATGCGCTGGTTCAGCGCGTCGATATGTTGCATGGCCAGGGCCTTCACGTCGGCGCTGGCGCGCTGGCGGTCCTGCCACAGGGTCAGCAGCTTGGCGACTTCGTCCAGGGAGAAGCCCAGGTCCCGCGAGCGCTTGATGAACGCAAGGCTGTGCAGGTCTTCCTGCTGGTACAGGCGATAGCCGCTTTCGCTGCGCGTGGCAGGGCGCAACAGGCCGATGGACTCGTAGTAACGGATCATCTTGGCGCTGAGCCCGCTGCGGCGGGCGGCCTGGCCGATGTTCATGGCGCCTCCTGGTCGATGGCGGTGGGTTTCCAGGTTTTCAGCCACAGGGCGTTGCTGACCACGCTGACGCTGGACAGGGCCATGGCGGCGCCGGCCAGTACCGGGTTGAGGTAACCGAGGGCGGCCAGGGGGATGCCGACCAGGTTGTAGATGAAGGCCCAGAACAGGTTCTGGCGGATCTTCGCATAGGTCTTGCGGCTGATGTCCAATGCCGCGGGCACCAGGCGCGGATCACCGCGCATCAGGGTGATGCCGGCGGCCTGCATGGCCACGTCGGTGCCGCCGCCCATGGCGATGCCGATATCGGCTGCGGCCAGTGCCGGGGCGTCGTTGATGCCGTCGCCGACCATGGCCACCACGCCTTCCTGTTTGAGCGCGGCGACTGTAGCTGCCTTGTCCGCCGGCAGCACTTCGGCATGCACGTCATCGATGCCCAAGGCGTCGGCCACCACCTTGGCGCTGCCACGGTTGTCGCCTGTCAGCAGGTGGCTGCTGATGCCACGCGCATGCAGCGCGTCGATGGCCGCACCGGCGCCGGGCTTGAGGCTGTCGCCGAAGGCGAACAGGCCGAGCACGCGTGGCTGCTGGCCACGCTCTATCAACCAGGACAGCGTGCGGCCCTCGGCTTCCCAGGCCTGCGCACTGTTGGCCAGGTCGCCCGGCGGCAGTCCGTTTTCGTCGAGCAGGCGACGGTTGCCCAGGGCCAGTTCACGGCCATCTACCTGGCCGGCGATGCCGCGACCGGTGAGCGACTGGCTGGCAGCGACCTGCGGCACGTGCAGGCCTTGCTCGGCGCAGGCGTCGAGTACCGCCTTGGCCAATGGGTGCTCGCTGCCGCGTTGCAGGGCACCGGCCAGGCGCAGCAACTCGCCGTTGTCGCCGCTGCTGGCCCGGCTGTGGACGATGCGCGGGCTGCCCGAGGTGAGCGTGCCGGTCTTGTCGAACACCACGCTGTTCACCGCATGGGCACGCTCCAGTGCTTCGGCGTCCTTGATCAGGATGCCGTGGCGGGCGGCGACGCCGGTGCCGGCCATGATCGCGGCGGGCGTGGCCAGGCCGAGGGCGCATGGGCAGGCGATCACCAGCACGGCGACGGCATTGATCAGGGCGGTTTCCAGCGGCGCGCCGGCCAGCCACCAGCCGACCAGGGTGATCAGCGCCAGCACCAGTACTGCTGGCACGAATACCTGGCTGACCCGGTCGACCAGTTTCTGGATAGGCGCCTTGGCCGCCTGGGCGTCCTCGACCAGGCGGATGATGCGGGCGAGCACGGTCTCGGCGCCCAAGGCCTGGGTTTTTACCAGCAGCCGGCCTTCGCCGTTGATGGCTCCACCGGTTACCGAGTCGCCAGGCGCCTTGGGCACGGGCAGGCTTTCGCCGCTGATCAGCGCTTCATCGGCATGGCTGCTGCCTTCGAGCACTTCACCATCGACCGGGAAGCGCTCGCCGGGTTTGACCAGCACCCGGTCGCCCAGGCGCAACTGACTGATCGCCACCTCTTCCTCGCGCCCCTCGATGACCCGCACCGCCCGTTCCGGGCGCAGCGCCTCCAGCGCCCGGATGGCACTGGCGGTCTGGCGCTTGGCACGGCTTTCCAGGTACTTGCCCAGCAGCACCAGGGCGATGACCACCGCCGAGGCTTCGAAATACAGGTGCGGTTCCATGCCGCTGTGGGCGTTGGCCCATTGGTACAGGCTCAGGCCGTAGCCGGCGCTGGTGCCCAGGGCGACCAGCAGGTCCATGTTGCCGGCACCGGCGCGCACGGCCTTCCAGGCAGCGACATAGAAGCGTGCGCCGAGGATGAACTGCACCGGCGTGGCCAGCAGGAACTGCGCCCAGGCCGGCAGCATCCAGTGCACCCCAAAGGGTTGCGCCAGCATCGGCAGTACCAATGGCAGGGCCAGCAGCAGGGCGGCGCCGACCGCCAGGCGTTCGTTGCGCAGGCGACGTTGGGCCTGGGCCTGGTCATCGTCGGCGGTGCGCGGCAGGCTGGCGCTATAGCCGGCCTTTTCCACTGCGGCGATCAACACGCCGTCATCGACGGCCTGCAAAACTTCGAGGTGGGCGCGTTCGCTGGCCAGGTTGACGCTGACCTGCTCGACCCCCGGCAGCTTGCCGAGGGCGCGTTCGACACGGCCGGCGCAGCTGGCGCAGGTCATGCCGCCGATCAGCAGTTCGAGGGTACGGGTGGGGACGCTGTAACCGGCGTCGCGCACCGCGCCGACCAATGCCGGCAGGCTGTCGGCCGGCGCCTGGACACGGGCCTGCTCGGTGGCCAGGTTGACGCTGACATGTTCGGTGCCGGTGACCTTGCGCAGGGCGCGTTCGACCCGACCTGCGCAACTGGCGCAGGTCATGCCGCTGATCGGCAGGTCGAAGGTGGTGGATGCGGGCATGGCTCTCTCCTCCGTGGATAGGCCTTCAGCATCAACCTTGCCATGCGGGCAAGGTCAATAGCCCAGGTTGGCTTGCCTCAATTCCAGGCCCTTGTGCCCTGTGGCGATGCGGTACTTCTTGATCTGCCCCGCCTGCAACATCAGGCGCGTGCTGCGCTGGTCCTCGATACCCGGGGCGCAACCGGGCATCTGCCCGGGGAGCAGGCGCAAGCGTACATCGACAGGGCCCGGTGGCAGGTTGAACGAGGTCGATTGCTCCTGGAACAGCCGGCCGGCCAACTGATCGTTGAGGTAGATACCGATCTCGCAACTGCTGGCCACTTCCAGGCGTTCCCGGGAAATCATCAGCACGCTGTAGTCCGAGTTGCCTTCGGCGCTGGCCGGTGGCACCACGGCCAGCGCGCCCAGCAGTCCGACTAGGCTCATTGCTGCCCTGATCATGAAGAATCTCCTGCTTGCCAAAATCGTCAAAGGCGCAGCTTGGCCGAGCCGCGCAAGGATTTCCAGCCCGGCCGTTTGACGCGGAACTTGACCTTGCCCCGATGGCAAGGCTGAAAGTGGACAAAACCCACAAGGAGGCAACCCCTATGCAAGTGTTCAATGTACAAGGCATGACCTGTGGCCATTGCGTGAAAGGCGTGACCCGTGCGGTGCAGGAGCAGGACGCCGCGGCGCGAGTGGAAGTGGACCTGGCGGCGAAGCAGGTGCGGGTGGACAGTGCGCTGGCGGCGGATCAGATCCTGGCGGCGATTCGTGAAGAGGGATATCAGGCCGAGGTGGCCTGAACGGCTGGATTGTCCAGCTAAAGCATTTCTGTAGAAGCGGGCTGCCCGGGCAAGTCCGCGTCTACAGAAATGCAGGCCAATTATTACAAAGGTTTTCAACGCCCAATGATCCAGTGCGGGTAGACTAACCGACTTGCTTAGCCTGCTATGGATTCTCCATGAACCTGCGAACCTTGCTGATTCTCGGCGCCCTCAGTGCGTTCGGGCCTTTGGCGATCGACTTCTATCTGCCAGCCTTCCCGGCCATGGCGCATGCCTTCGCCACCGACGAAAAGCATGTGCAGACGACCCTGGCCGCCTATTTCCTCGGCCTGTCCCTGGGCCAGCTCGCCTACGGGCCAGTGGCCGACCGTTTCGGCCGGCGTATTCCGCTGCTTTTTGGGGTTGGCTTGTTCACCATCGCCTCCCTGGCCTGTGCCTATGCACCCAACCTCGACAGTTTGATCGTGGCGCGCTTCGTCCAGGCCCTGGGTGGCTGCGCCGGCATGGTGCTGTCGCGGGCGATCGTCAGCGACAAGTGCGACGCGGTGGCCTCGGCCAAGGTGTTTTCGCAATTGATGTTGGTGATGGGCCTGGCACCGATTCTCGCGCCGATGCTCGGTGGCGTGCTGGTCAATGTGTCTGGTTGGCAGTCGATTTTCCTCGCCCTGAGCCTGTTCAGCGCGGCCTGCCTGGTGGCCGTCGGCCTGGGACTGCCGGAGAGCCTGCCGGCACATGTGCCGCGCCAGCCCTTGTCGGGGGCGCTGCGCCAGTACCTGCGGCTGTTCGGTGACCGGGTATTTGTCGGCCATGCGTTGACCGGCGGCATCGCCATCGCCGGGATGTTCGCCTACATTGCCGGTTCACCGTTCGTGTTCATCAAGTTGTACGGGGTGCCCGCCGAGCACTATGGCTGGTTGTTCGGCACCAACGCCGCAGGCTTCATCCTGATGGCCCAGGTCAATGCGCGTCTGCTGGCCAAGCGTGGCCCGGCGTTCCTGCTGGCGCGGGCAGTGTGGCTGTACCTGGTGGCGGCGCTGGCGCTGCTGGTGGTCGCGGCGCTGCGCCCAGCGCAGTTGTGGCCGTTGCTGGTGCCGTTGTTCGTATGCATCGCCAGCCTTGGTTGCATCATCCCCAACGCCTCGGCCTGCGCCATGAGCGGGCAGGGCACGCGGGCAGGCAGCGCCTCGGCGCTGATGGGCTGCCTGCAGTTCAGCGTCGCCGCGGGTGCGGCAGCGCTGGTCGGGGTGCTGCACGATGGCAGCGCGGTGCCCATGGCGCTGGTGATCAGCCTGTGTGGCGCGCTGGTGGTCAGTGTCGCAATGTTGACCCGGCGGCTGCAGGCCAGCCGGCCTGCGTGAGCGGGTGGGGCGCGTTCAGGCGCGCCTCGAGCAGGGCGACGAATGACCGCGCCTCGGCCTCGTTGCGGAAACTCACCACATGCTGATCGAGCTGGACTTGCCAGGGGCAAGCGGGATTTCGGTTCGACGCACTGACGACAATCTTCATCGCGATCCACCTCCAGTGAGCGGGAGCGGAACTAGTGTAGCGCCGCCCCCGCCGCTCGCCATGGCCAGGATCAGTCCCCTGACTGACGGTCATGGTGGCCTGAAGTAGGGAGACCTTCTGTTTTGCAGGGCAGAAGTTTTCACCGTGCCTATCGGACTTTTCTAGCTTCTTGATAATCGCTATCAGCCACGTTCCTGGCGCAGCCACAGTAGAACGGGGGCATCAGCCGTGTCTGCGGTGTGGCGCACTGACAGACGCATCTTTCAGAACGGTGCTCGGGGGACCAACGCCGACCCATTCCGGGCATACCCCCCTCAAGGCGAGCCCCCTCCAGCGGCTTATACTGCCTCAGGCGCCCAATGCCAGCGTGAGATCCTTCCTGGCCTGGCGCTGACCATCCGGCACACGAACAATCCCGTGCTTGCCCGCACAGGCGGCAGGGCGTCAGCGGTTGTCGCCGCCAGACGAGATACATCAGGGAGCTTCAGTTTCATGACCGCAGTCCGCAGCATCAGTCAGGTTGCCAGCCTGATGGCCGAACCCAAGCGCAGCGCCATGTTGTGGGCGTTGATCGATGGCACCCCGCGTGCGGCGGACGAGCTTGCCGTGATCACCGGCCTGAGCACTTCGTCGGCCTGCGCGCACCTGTCGCTGCTGTCCAGTGCCGGCTTGCTCAGGCAGGAGGCGCGTGGGCGCAAACGCTTCTTCCGCCTGGCAACGCCGGAGGTCGGCACCGCGGTGGAGGCCCTTGCCAGCGTCCAGTTGGCCAGCCGCTCAGCCGTGGGGCAGAGCACCTCGCTGCAAATCCCCCTGTCAATGCGCAAGGCGCGCCTGTGCGGCGACCATCTGGGCGGCGAGGTGGCTGCCGCGTTGCTGCATCGGCTGCATGTAGCGGGTTGGTTGGAGGGCAGCGAACAGCAACTGGCCGTGAGCCAGGAGGGCAAGGGGCAACTGGAGGCGCTGGGGGTGTTCATCGACGCACTGGCCGCCGCCGACCGGCGTGGCTGCGTGATCTGCCACTGCAGCAAGTGGAACGACCAGGGCCCGCACCTGGGCGGTTGCCTGGGCAAGGCGTTGCTCAGGTTGTTCACCCAGTCGGGCTGGGTGCGTGAGCAGGAGGGCAGCCGGGCGGTACACCTTACACCGCTCGGCCAGCAGCAGATCAACGCGATCGCCTGCCTGCCCTCGCGCCAGGCCGGTTAGCGCAACAGGCGTGCGTCCAGGCTGTTCTGCGCCAGGCGGCGTGCCTGGTCCTGGGTCATGCCCAGGTGCTGGTGCAGGGCATGGAAGTTTTCGGTGACGTAGCCGCCGAAGTAGGCCGGGTCATCGGAGTTGACCGTGACCTTCACGCCACGCTCGAGCATGTCGAGGATATTGTGCTGGCTCATGTGGTCGAACACGCACAGCTTGGTGTTGGACAGCGGGCAGACAGTCAGCGGGATCTGCTCGTCGATGATGCGCTGCATCAGGCGTTCGTCCTCGATGGCGCGCACGCCGTGGTCGATACGCTGGATCTTGAGCAGGTCGAGTGCCTCCCAGATGTATTCGGGCGGGCCTTCCTCGCCGGCATGGGCCACGGTCAGGAAGCCTTCGCTGCGGGCGCGGTCGAAGACGCGCTGGAACTTGCTGGGCGGATGGCCTTTTTCCGAGCTGTCCAGGCCTACGGCGACGAACGCCTCACGGAAGGGCAGGGCCTGGTCGAGGGTCTGTTGCGCCTCGTCCTCGCTCAGGTGGCGCAGGAAGCTGAGGATCAAACCACTGGAGATGCCCAGCTGTTCACGGCCATCCTTGAGTGCGCCGGTGATGCCATTGAGCACCACCTCGAACGGGATGCCCCGGTCGGTGTGGGTCTGGGGGTCGAAGAACGGCTCGGTGTGGATAACGTTCTGCGCCTTGCAGCGTTGCAGGTAAGCCCAGGTCAGGTCGTAGAAATCCTGCTCGGTACGCAGGACGCCAGCGCCCTGGTAGTAGAGGTCGAGGAATTCCTGCAGGTTGTTGAAGGCATAGGCGCCGCGCAGGGTTTCGACATCGGCCCAGGGCAGCGCAACCTTGTTGCGCTCGGCCAGGGCGAACAGCAGTTCGGGCTCCAGCGAGCCCTCCAGGTGCATGTGCAGTTCCGCCTTGGGCAAGGCGTTCAGCCAGTCATACATGTGTGCAATCTCGATCAGGTACGGTTGGCCGCCATTCTACAGGGCCTGGCCGGGCAATGCGCCCACCCAGGCCCGCAAGGCCCTGGATCACCAGGTGAGCGGCTCGCCCTTGTAGTTGATGAAGCGCAGGCCGCCGTTGCCGCTCTGCGCCTTGATCTGCTCGAGCATGCCACGGGTGCTGGTGAGCACGTCGATCTCGGCATTCTCGCCGCCCATGTCGGTCTTCACCCAGCCCGGGTGCATGGCCAGCACGGCAAGGTCGGGGCGCTGCAGCTCGACCACGAAGCTGTTGATCATCGAGTTGAGGGCGGCCTTGCTGGCCTTGTACAGGCAGATCTCACCGCCGTCGGGGATGGTCACGCTACCCAGGATCGAGCTCATGAACGCCAGCACGCCGCTGTCTTTGCGGATGAGTTCGGCCAGGCGCCGGGCCACGCGGATCGGCGCCACGGCGTTGGTCATGAACAGCTCGCCAATCTGCTGTACCTGCACGCTTTCCAGGTCCTGCGGCAGCGGGCCCATCACGCCGGCGTTGACGAACACCAGGTCGAACACTTCACCCTGCAGGCGCTGCTTGAGCCCGTCGAGCTGGGCGGTGTCGTTCATCTCCAGGCGCTCGATACGCACACCGGAAACCTCGCGCAGAGCGCCTGGCTGTTGCGGGTCGCGCACGGTGGCGACGACATTCCAGCCGTCTTCCTGCAGGCGTTGCACCAGCCCCAGGCCAAGGCCTCGGGAGGCGCCGATGATCAGGGCGTTCTTGTTTGCGGTCATTGCGATACTCCATATCAAAGGCTGGGCGAGCGCTGTTGTGCATAGTTTCGCTCGCCGCGCGACAACGGGGTGATTGCCCTCCACCGGGAAAGGCCTGGGTGACGAGCATAAACCAGGTACCTGGCGCTCGCCTTGTGGAGACTGATCAAAAAACGATCGATTGCCTGGAAAGCCTGTGGGGGCTGGGCCTGGCGCTGTAGTTCACGGGTTATCCACAAGCCGCTCCACAGTAATTGTGTGCAAGCGCAGCGGGCCTGAAAATGGTGGTTTGGGGGCGGGCTTACATTGAAAGCTGGGGATAACTCACAGTCTTTCAGTCACTTGTGCCGGTGTCACACGAATGTGATCAAAATATGCTCAATGCTTCGCAGGCCTTGTCGCACAAGGCCTGTATCAGCTTGCCCAAAGCTTATCCACAGGCAGGCCCACAGTAGTTGTGGGCAACGCTCACTCTCTTTCCAGCAGAATGCGACCGCGGCTCAGGTCGGCGAGTTGCTGCTGCAGTGACGCGAGGTGGATCTCACCCAGGGCGATGCGCAGGTCGACGCCGTTAGCGGTGAACTGCTCGTCCAGCACCACGCCGTCCACCTCAGCCAGGCGCAGCTTGAGCAGCGCCAGTTCGCTGAAGGTGCAACTGCAACTGAACGCGCTGCGCTGCACCAGCACACGCTTGGGTGCCTGCTGCAGGCATTTGTTGGCGCCGCCGCCGTAGGCCCGGGCCAGTCCACCGGTGCCCAGCTGGATGCCGCCGTACCAGCGGATCACCAACACCACCACCTGGTCGCAGTCCTGGGCTTCGATGGCGGCGAGGATCGGTCGCCCGGCCGTGCCGCCCGGTTCGCCGTCATCGCTGCTGCGGTACTGGGCGCCGAGCTTCCAGGCCCAGCAGTTGTGGGTGGCCGCCAGGTCGCTGTGGCGTTCGATGAAGGCCATGGCCTCGGCGGGGCTGTCGATCGGGCCGGCGAGGGTGATGAAGCGGCTCTTGCGGATTTCTTCGCGCCATTCGCAGAGCTCGAGCAGGGTAGAAGGCATAAGTCCGGGTCAGGCAGGCGTGCTGATGCCGCAGCCTTTGAGAATGATGTGGATAAGATTGTTGCTGGCGTCTTCCATGTCCTGCTTGGTCAGGCGGCTGCGGCCGGTGACCTGGCAGATCTGGGTGGCGAAGTCGGCATAGTGCTGGGTGCTGCCCCAGAGCAGGAAGATCAGGTGCACCGGATCTACCTGGTCCATCTTGCCGGCGTCCATCCAGGCCTGGAACACCGCGGCGCGGCCACGGAACCATTCGCGGTAGTCGGCGCTGAAGTACTCGCTCAGGCACTCGCCGCCGCTGATCACTTCCATGGCGAAGATCCGCGAGGCCTGCGGGTTGCGCCGGGAGAACTCCATCTTGGTGCGGATGTACTGGCTGAGCGCCTCGGCCGGGTCGTCCTCCACGCTCAGGGCGTTGAAGGTGCTGTCCCACAGTTCGATGATGTTGCTCAGCACCGCGATGTACAGGCCCAGCTTGTTGGTGAAGTAATAATGCAGGTTGGCCTTGGGCAGCCCGGCCTTGAGCGCGATGGTGTTCATGCTCGTGCCCTTGTAGCCGTGGCGGGCGAACTCGTCCTCGGCGGCCTGGATGATGGCCTGTTCGTTCTTCTGGCGGATGCGGCCGGCGGGCTTGCCCGAGGTGGGGGAGCGATGCGCAGGGACTTCTAGGGTCATGGACGATTCCGGGCGGGTCGTTACGGATGTCCGACAGATTACCTGCCTGTGGCGAAGTGACAAGCATTAGCGTCAGGGACAGGCATCAGCGTGTCGCAGCCAGGCTCTCGAGGAAGCTTTCCAGCACCAGGTTCGGCCGCCGGCCCTTGCGCGTCACCCAGCTCAGGCCCAGGTCATAGAAGCGCTGGGTGGGCTTCAGCGCGCGCAGGCGACCTTGCTGCACCCAGAAGCTGGCGTAGTGGTCGGGCAGGTAGCCGATGTAGCGCCCCGTCAGGATCAGGAAGGCCATGCCTTCGCGATCCGAGGCGCTGGCTGTGCAGTGCAGGGCCTGGTAGTGCGCCTGGATGTCGGCGGGCAGGCGGAAGGTCGGGGCGATCGCGTCCTGGGCGTTGAGGCGATCGTCATCGATCTGCAGGTCGTCGGCGTAGAACAGCGGGTGGCCGACCGCGCAATAGAGCAGGGAGCGCTCGCTGTACAGCGGCTGGTACTCAAGCCCCGACAGCGGGCTGGTCTGCGGCACCACGCCCACGTGCAGGCTGCCGTCGAGCACGCCCTGCTCGACCTGGCTGGGGGCGATCATGCGGATCTGGATGCGCACATCGGGGCCGCGGTCCTTGAGTTCGGCCAGAGCGTGGGTGATGCGCATGTGCGGCAGGGTGACCAGGTTGTCGGTGAGGCCGATGTTCAGCTCACCGCGCAGGTGCTGGTGCAGGCCATTGACCTCGGTGCGGAACGACTCCAGGGCGCTGAGCAGTTGCAGCGCCGAGTGGTAGACCTCGCGCCCCTCCTCGGTCAGCGAAAAACCCGCCCGGCCGCGTTGGCACAGGCGCAGCCCCAGGCGTTGCTCGAGGTCGTTCATCTGCTGGCTGATGGCCGAGCGGCCGATGCCCAGGACGTTTTCCGCCGCTGAAAAGCCGCCGCACTCGACCACGCTGCGGTAGATCTTCAATAGGCGAATGTCAAAATCGCTGACCTGGGCGAGGGGATCGGGGCGTCGGCTCATTAGTTTAGTTATCCGCTGACTGAAGGTTAGAAAAGCTGGGTTTTTCGAACTTTATCGCCGTGACAACTTAGCTGCAACAACACCCATCGTTGCCTAATCGTCTTTCGAGGAACCGCCCGATGAACATGCCCGAATCCGCTCAAGCCGGCCTGGCCAGCCAGCTCAAGCTGGACGCTCACTGGATGCCGTACACCGCCAACCGCAACTTCCAGCGCGACCCGCGGCTGATCGTGGCGGCCGAAGGCAACTACCTGGTCGACGACAAGGGCCGCAAGGTGTTCGACGCCCTGTCGGGCCTGTGGACCTGCGGCGCCGGGCATACCCGCAAGGAGATCAGCGAGGCAGTGGCTCGCCAGGTCGCCACCCTCGACTACTCGCCGGCCTTCCAGTTCGGCCATCCGCTGTCGTTCCAGCTGGCCGAGAAGATCGCCAACCTGGTACCGGGCGACCTGAACCACGTGTTCTTCACCAACTCCGGCTCCGAGTGCGCCGACACCGCGCTGAAAATGGTTCGTGCCTACTGGCGCCTGAAAGGCCAGGCCACCAAGACCAAGATCATCGGCCGTGCCCGTGGCTATCACGGGGTCAACATCGCCGGCACCAGCCTGGGTGGCGTCAACGGCAACCGCAAGCTGTTCGGTCAGTTGCTGGACGTCGATCACCTGCCCCACACCGTGCTGCCGGCCAACGTGTTCAGCAAGGGCATGCCGGAAGAGGGCGGTATCGCCCTGGCCGACGAGATGCTCAAGCTGATCGAGCTGCATGACGCCTCGAACATCGCCGCGGTGATCGTCGAGCCGCTGGCTGGTTCCGCCGGTGTGCTGCCGCCGCCGAAGGGCTACCTCAAGCGCCTGCGCGAGATCTGCAGCCAGCACAACATCCTGCTGATCTTCGACGAAGTGATCACCGGCTTCGGCCGCATGGGCGCCATGACCGGTGCTGAAGCCTTCGGTGTGACCCCGGACCTGATGTGCATCGCCAAGCAGGTCACCAACGGCGCCATCCCGATGGGCGCGGTGATCGCCACCGGCGAGATCTACCAGACCTTCATGAACCAGCCGACCCCTGAGTACGCGGTGGAATTCCCCCACGGCTACACCTATTCGGCGCACCCGGTGGCCTGCGCCGCCGGCATCGCCGCGCTGGACCTGCTGCAGAAGGAAAACCTGGTGCAGTCCGCCGCCGAGCTGGCGCCGCACTTCGAGAAGCTGCTGCACGGTGTCAAGGGCACCAAGAACGTCGTCGACATCCGCAACTACGGCCTTGCCGGCGCGATCCAGATTGCCGCGCGCGACGGTGATGCCATCGTCCGTCCGTACGAGGCGGCCATGAAGCTGTGGCAAGCCGGCTTCTATGTACGCTTCGGTGGCGACACCCTGCAATTTGGGCCGACCTTCAACACCCAGCCACAAGAGCTGGACCGTCTGTTCGACGCCGTGGGCGAAGCCCTGAACAAGGTCGACTGATTTTTCCGATTTTGACGTCGGGCGTGTGAGTACCACGCGCCTGTCTCTACCTTCTTTATCTGGAGTTATGCATGAGCATTGTTCAGCACCTGATCCACGGCGAGCTGGTCAGCAAGGGCGAGCGCACCGCCGATGTCTTCAACCCGTCGACCGGCCAGGCCGTGCGCAAGGTCGAGCTGGCCAGCCGCGCCACCATCCAGCAGGCCATCGATTCGGCCAAGGCCGCCTTCCCGGCCTGGCGCAATACCCCGCCAGCCAAGCGCGCCCAGGTGATGTTCCGCTTCAAGCAGCTGCTTGAGCAGAACGAAGCGAAAATCTCGCAGATGATCAGCGAGGAACACGGCAAGACCGTGGAGGACGCTGCGGGCGAACTCAAGCGTGGCATCGAGAACGTCGAGTTCGCCTGCGGCGCCCCGGAGCTGCTCAAGGGTGAATACAGCCGCAACGTCGGCCCGAACATCGACGCCTGGTCCGATTTCCAGCCGCTGGGCATCGTCGCCGGTATCACCCCGTTCAACTTCCCGGCCATGGTGCCGCTGTGGATGTACCCGCTGGCCATCGCCTGCGGCAACGCATTCATTCTCAAACCGTCCGAGCGTGATCCCAGCTCGACCCTCTATATCGCCCAGTTGCTGCTGGAGGCCGGCCTGCCGAAGGGCATCCTCAACGTGGTGCATGGCGACAAGGAAGCGGTTGACGCGCTGATCGAGGCGCCAGAGGTCAAGGCCCTGAGCTTCGTCGGCTCGACCCCGATCGCCGAATACATCTATGCCGAAGGCACCAAGCGCGGCAAGCGCGTGCAGGCATTGGGCGGCGCGAAGAACCACGCGGTGTTGATGCCTGATGCCGACCTGGACAACGCGGTCAGCGCGCTGATGGGCGCCGCCTATGGTTCTTGCGGCGAGCGCTGCATGGCCATTTCGGTGGCGGTGTGTGTCGGCGACCAGGTGGCCGATGCGCTGATTGCCAAGCTGGAGCCGCAGATCAAGGCGCTGAAGATCGGTGCCGGTACGTCCTGCGGCCTGGATATGGGCCCGCTGGTGACTGCCGCTGCCCGTGACAAGGTGGTGGGTTACATTGACGACGGCGTTGCCGCTGGCGCCAAGCTGGTGGTCGATGGGCGCGGTTTCCGTGTGCCCGGTAATGAAGATGGCTATTTCGTTGGTGGCACCTTGTTCGACAAGGTCACCCCCGAAATGCGCATCTATAAGGAAGAGATTTTCGGGCCGGTGCTGTGCGTGGTGCGGGTGAACAGCCTGGAGCAGGCCATGCAGTTGATCAACGAGCATGAGTACGGCAACGGTACCTGCATCTTCACCCGTGACGGTGAGGCGGCGCGGCTGTTCTGCGACGAGATCGAAGTGGGCATGGTTGGCGTCAACGTGCCGCTGCCGGTGCCGGTGGCGTATCACAGCTTCGGTGGCTGGAAGCGTTCGCTGTTTGGTGACCTGCATGCGTACGGGCCGGACGGTGTGCGTTTCTATACCCGTCGCAAGGCGATCACCCAGCGTTGGCCGCAGCGGGCCAGCCATGAGGCGTCGCAGTTTGCCTTCCCTAGCTTGTAAGGCGCAGGGATGAAAGCGGGGCGGCCGAGAGGCCGCCCCGCTTTGTTTTGAGGTTTTGCTTTATATAACTGAAATAAAGGTTGACGGGGTTTCAGATCCCCTTATAATGCGCCCACTTCCAGCGACATCGGAACGAAAAACTCCTTGAATATCAAAGAGTTGATTGTTTGGAAAGGTTCCGGAAGTGCTTCGGTCATCTGATCGGC
>NZ_JBSSEW010000022.1:0-90001 GCF_054062095.1 Pseudomonas sp. TE6288 | reverse complement strand
GCCCGGTGGCGCTTGGGGTGGGGGGGGGGGGGTGCGCCCGGGCCCGGGGCTGCCGGGGGGGGGGGGGGGGGGGGGGGGGGCGCCCCCCCCGCCCCCCCCCCCCCCCCCCCCCCCCCGCTCCCACGATACCCGCTCCCATGTCAGACTTGGCGGTGTGCTGACAAGTTGCCTGTACCTGATGTTGTCCTTGTCAGCCCACGCCGCGCCCACCCACGCCCTCACCGTCTACGGTGAAGCCCCCCGCTACCCCGCGAACTTCCATCACTTCGACTACGTCAACCCTGACGCCCCCAAGGGCGGCAGCCTGCGCCGCTCGGCCATCGAGATCGGCCAGTTCGACCATATCCTGCCCTATATCGACAAAGGCATCGGCGTCAGCCAGGTAGACGGCTGGCTGTACGCGCCGCTGGCCATGCGTTCGCTCGACGAGCCCTACACCGTCTACGGCCTGATCGCCCAACGCCTGGAGCGCGGCCCCGACGACGCCTGGTTGCGCTTCTACCTCGACCCACGCGCCACCTTCGCCGACGGCAAGCCGGTGCGCGCCGAGGACGTACGCTTCAGCTACGACCTGCTCATGAGCCACGGCAGCCTCAAGTTCCGCACCCAGTTCACTGATGTCGCCGGGGTCACCGTCGAAGGCCCACGCCAGGTGCGCTTCGACTTCAAGCAGCCCCATGGCCGCACCCTGCCGCTGGAGCTGGCCGGCCTGCCGGTGCTGCCCGAGCATGACTGGCGCCAGCGCGACTTCGCCAACGGCGCCGGCTTCGACAAGCCCGTGGGCAGCGGCCCCTATCGCATCGGCAGGATCGACAACGGCCGCAGCATCACCTTCGAGCGCGATGCGAACTGGTGGGCGCGGGACCTGCCGGTCGCCCGCGGGCTGTACAACTTCGCCCGCATCAGCGTCGAATTCTTCGGCGACACCGAAGTGGCCCGCCAGGTACTCAAGGGCGGTGGCTACGACTACAACCGCGAGTACTCCGCCACCGCCTACACCCTCGGCTACAACGGCGCGGCACTGGATGACGGGCGCCTGCGCCGCGCCCACCTGGGCCCGGCCAAGCCGCAGATCGCCCAGGGCTTCGTGTTCAACCTGGACCAGCCGCAGTTCAAGGACCGCCGCGTGCGCCAGGCCCTGGCCATGCTCTGGGATTTCGAGTGGAGCAACCGGCAGATGATGCGCAACCTGTACATCCGCCAGCAGAGCCTGTACGCCAACACGCCACTGGCTGCCCGCGCCCTGCCCGACACCGGGGAGCTCAAGCTGCTCGAGCCGCTGCGCGGCCAGGTGCCGGATGAAGTGTTCAGTCAGGTGTTCAGTGCACCGGTCACCGACGGCTCCGGCATCATCCGCCAGCAGCAGCTGCAGGCCCTGGCCTTGCTGCAGGACGCCGGTTGGCATCCCCAGGGCGATCGCCTGGTCAATGCCCAGGGCCAGCCGCTGAGCTTCACCTTCCTCAATGGCCAGTCGGGCCTGGAGCGCCTGCTGCTGCCGTGGAAGCGCAACCTGGCGCAGATCGGCGTCGAGCTGAACATCCGCAACGTCGACGCCGCCCAGTACGTCAACCGCGTGATGGCCCGCGACTACGACATGATCGTCACCGGTTACCCGGTGACCCTGTCGCCGGGCAGCGAGCAGTACAACTATTTCGGCTCCGCAGCGGCCAACGACCCCGGCTCGAACAACCTGATGGTGCTCAAGGACCCGGCGGTGGACCGCCTGCTCGACGGCCTGGTGCGCGCCAACAGCCAGGCCGACATGCTGCGCCACGCCCGCGCCCTGGACCGGGTGCTGCAATGGAACTACTACTGGATCCCCAACTACTACCCGCCTGGCAGCTCGACGGTGTGGTGGAACCGCTTCGGCCTGCCCAAGGTGCAGGCGGCCTATGACGAAGGCCTGGACACCTGGTGGGAAGTCAGCCCACGGGCACTGACCACACAGCAGATGGCCGAGCGCCTGGGGAACGCGCCATGACCACCTACATCCTGCGCCGCCTGCTGCTGATCATCCCCACACTGCTGGCGATCCTGCTGGTGAACTTCGCCATCGTCCAGGCCGCGCCCGGCGGGCCGGTGGAACAGGCCGTGGCGCGCCTGCAGGGTATCGGCGGCGGCGCGCCTGGTGCACGGGTCGAGGCGGTGCAGGGCGAATCCCGCGCCACCCGTGGCCTGGACCCCAAGCTGATCGAGGAAATCAAGCGCCAGTACGGCTTCGACAAGTCCGCCCCGGAACGGCTATGGCTGATGCTTGGCCAATATGCGCGGCTGGACTTCGGCCAGAGCTTCTTCCGCGGTGCCAAGGTCACCGAGCTGATCGTTGAGAAACTGCCGGTGACCCTGTCGCTGGGTTTTTGGGCCACGCTGATCACCTACCTGGTGTCGATCCCCCTGGGCATCCGCAAGGCGGTGCGTCATGGCAGCCGCTTCGATGCCTGGAGCAGCGCGCTGATCGTGATCGGCTACGCCCTGCCCTCGTTCCTGTTCGCCCTGCTGCTGATCGTGCTGTTCGCCGGCGGCACCTCGCTCAACTGGTTCCCGGTGCGCGGCCTGGTCTCCGACGATTTCGACCAGCTCAGCTTGCTGGGCAAGGTCGCCGACTACTTCTGGCACCTGGTGCTGCCGGTCGGCGCCCTGGTGATCGGTGGCTTCGCCACCCTGACCCTGCTGACCAAGAACGCCTTCCTCGACGAGATCGCCCGCCAGTACGTGGTCACCGCCCGGGCCAAGGGCCTGAGCGAACGGCGCGTGTTGTATGGCCATGTGCTGCGCAACGCCATGTTGCTGGTGGTAGCCGGCCTGCCCCAGGCGCTGATCACGGTGTTCTTCGCAGGTTCCCTGCTGATCGAGGTGATCTTCTCCCTCGATGGCCTGGGGCGCATGAGCTACGAGGCGGCGGTGTCGCGGGACTACCCGGTGGTGTTCGGCACCCTGTTCATCTTTACCCTGGCCGGGCTGCTGATCCGCCTGCTGGGCGACCTGTGCTACACGGTGCTCGACCCGCGCATCGACTTCGACGCGAGGGGCCACTGATGTTCTCGCCCATCGCCCGGCGCCGGCTGCGACGCTTCCGTGACAACCGCCGCGGCTGGATTTCGCTGTGGCTGTTCGCCGGGCTGTTGCTGCTGAGCCTGGGCGCGGAGCTGGTGGCCAATGACAAGCCCTTGCTGCTCGGCTACCAGGGCGAGCTGTACACCCCGGCGCTCAAGCGTTACACCGAGCAGCAGTTCGGCGGGCAACTGCCGTTCCAACCCGACTACCGCAGCCAGTACGTGCGCCAGCTGATCGAGGGCCAGGGTGGCTGGATGCTCTTCGCGCCGATCCCGTTCAGCGCCGACACCCCCAACTACGACCTGCAGGTGCCCACCCCCAGCCCGCCCAGCACGAGCAACTGGCTGGGCACCGACGACCAGGGCCGCGACGTGCTGGCGCGGGTGCTGTATGGCACGCGGGTCTCACTATTGTTTGCCTTCGCCCTGACGTTGCTCAGCGTGCTGATCGGCGTGACGGCTGGCGCCCTGCAGGGCTACCACGGCGGCTGGGTCGACCTGCTCGGCCAGCGCCTGCTGGAGGTGTGGTCGGGGTTGCCGGTGCTGTACCTGCTGATCATCCTGTCGGGGTTCGTCGAGCCGGATTTCTGGTGGTTGCTGGGGATCATGGCGCTGTTCTCCTGGCTGACCCTGGTGGATGTGGTGCGCGCCGAGTTCCTTCGTGGGCGCAACCTGGAATACGTCAAGGCCGCCCGGGCACTGGGGCTTTCCGACACCCAGGTGATGCTGCGGCATATCCTGCCCAACGCCCTCAACGCGACCCTGACCTACGTACCGTTCATGCTTACCGGGGCGATCACCACCCTGACCGCGCTGGACTTCCTCGGCTTCGGCATGCCCGCCGGCAGCGCCTCGCTGGGCGAGCTGGTGACCCAGGGCAAGCAGCACCTCGAGGCGCCATGGTTGGGCTTCACCGCGTTCTTTGCCCTGGCGCTGATCCTGTCGTTGCTGGTATTCATCGGCGATGCGCTGCGCGAGGCGTTCGACCCGCGCCGGTGATCGCTTGTACCGGCCTCATCGCCGGCAAGCCGGCTCCCACAGGGTTCGCGCTAGCTCTGTGGGAGCCGGCTTGCCGGCGATGAGGCCTTCACGTCCAACCCAAGGCCAATGCATGCACGACAACCTCAAGGACTACCCCCAGGTCCGCCAACTGGCCATCCGCTCGCTGTTCGAGATCATCGAGCAATCCAGCGAAGGCACGGTGATCGTCGACCGCCAGGCGCGCATCGTCTGGATGAACGAGCGCTATGCCCGCCGCTTCGGCCTGGAGGACGCCGCCAGCGCCATCGGCAAACCGTGCGAGGCGGTGATCCCCGGCAGCCTCATGCGTGAGGTGGTGAGCAACGGCAAGCCGATCCTGCTGGATATGCTCGACACACCGAACGAACCGCTGGTGGTGATGCGCCTGCCGATCCACGACGACCAGGGCGCGCTGATCGGCGCCATTGGCTTCGCCCTGTTCGACGAGCTGCGCAGCCTGTCGCCGCTGCTCAAGCGCTTCGCCAGCATGCAGCAGGAACTGGCCTCGACCCGCTCGCAACTGCGCGCGCGCCAGGCCCGCTACAGCTTTGCCCAGTTCGTCGGCAGCAGCCCCGCCTGCCTCGAGGCCAAGCGCCGCGCCCGGCGTGGGGCCGGCAGCGACTCGCCGGTGCTGTTGCTGGGCGAGACCGGCACCGGCAAGGAACTGCTGGCCCACGCCATTCATGCCGCCTCGGCCCGCGCGCGCAAAGCCTTCGTCAGCATCAACAGCGCGGCGATCCCCGAGGCACTGCTCGAGGCCGAGTTCTTCGGCACCGCCCCAGGCGCCTTCACCGGCGCCGACCGCAAGGGCCGCAACGGCAAGCTGCAACTGGCCGAGGGCGGCACGCTGTTTCTCGACGAGATCGGCGACATGCCGCTGACCCTGCAAAGCAAACTGCTGCGCGTATTGCAGGAGAAGGAATACGAGCCGGTGGGCAGCAACCAGATGCTGCGCAGCGACGTGCGGATCATCGCCGCCACCTCCATCGACCTGCAGGCGGCCATGGCCCGGGGTGCGTTCCGCGCCGACCTGTACTACCGGCTGAACGTGCTGCCGGTGCAGGTGCCACCGCTGCGCGAACGCCTGGAGGACCTGCCGGCGCTGTGCGAGGCGATCCTCGTCGAACTGGGCAGCCAGTACGAGCTGGAGGCCGAGGCCCAGGCGTTGTTGGGGCGCCATGCCTGGCCGGGGAATATCCGTGAGCTGCGCAACGTACTGGAGCGGGCGACCCTGCTGGCGGACCAGCCGCGACTGGGCGTGCATGACCTGGCGAACGCGCTGGGGCCGTTGAGCCCGGTGGCATTGGCCGCACCAGCGCTGGATTACCGCCAGGCGTGCGCCCAGTTCGAGCGCGGATTGATTGTCGATGCCTTGGCGCGCAGCGCCGGAAATGTGCCGGAGGCGGCGCAGGCATTGGGCCTGGGACGGTCGACGCTGTACAAGAAGATGGCGGCGCTGGAAATCGAGTCTCAATAATGAGACGTTCATCTCTTTTATGAGATGGCCACCATGGCTTCGCCCTTGATCGCCGGCAAGCGGGTCCCACAGGGGCATACCGCGATCAACTGTGGGATCCGGCTTGCCGGCGATGGCCGCGGCGCGGTCCCACTTTCTCAAATCAGAGACACTGAATTTCAGGGCAACAAGAAAAACCCATAATTTCAATGACTTAAGAACTTGGCACGATTTCCGCTAAATGCATTCCAACCATAAAAACAACAGTTGGAGATCCCCTTAGGATGACCGTGCTCATCGCCCTGGCCGCCCTGGCCCTGCTGATGCTCGCTGCCTACCGCGGCTACAGCGTGATCCTCTTCGCCCCCATTGCCGCCCTTGGCGCGGTGCTGCTCACCGACCCCGCCGCCGTGGCCCCGGCCTTCACCGGGGTGTTCATGGAGAAAATGGTCGGCTTCATCAAGCTCTACTTCCCGGTGTTCCTGCTCGGCGCGGTGTTCGGCAAGCTGATCGAGCTGTCGGGCTTCTCGCGCTCGATCGTCGCCGCCGCCATCCGCCTGCTCGGCACTCGCCAGGCGATGCTGGTGATCGTGCTGGTCTGCGCCCTGCTCACCTACGGCGGCGTGTCGCTGTTCGTGGTGGTGTTCGCGGTGTACCCGTTCGCCGCCGAGATGTTCCGCCAGAGCGACATCCCCAAGCGGCTGATCCCGGCGACCATCGCCCTGGGCGCGTTCTCCTTCACCATGGACGCCCTGCCCGGCACCCCGCAGATCCAGAACATCATCCCCAGCACTTTCTTCAACACCACCGCGTGGGCCGCGCCCTGGCTGGGCCTGATCGGCACGTTGTTCGTGTTCAGCGCCGGCATGCTCTACCTGCAACGCCAGCGCAACAAGGCCCGGCGCAAGGGCGAAGGCTATGGCAGCAACCTGCGCAACGAACCGGAGACCGCCGACGACATCGCCCTGCCCAATCCCTGGCTCGCCCTGGCGCCGCTGCTTCTGGTAGGCGTGATGAACCTGCTGTTCACCCACTGGATCCCGCAGTGGTACGGCACCAGCCACACCCTGCAACTGCCGGGCATGGCCACGCCGGTGCAGAGCGACGTGGCCAAGCTGACGGCAATCTGGGCAGTGCAGGCGGCGTTGCTGGTGGGCATCCTGATGGTGCTGGCCTGCGCCTTCGGCACTATTCGCCAACGCCTGGCCGAAGGCACCAAGAGCGCGGTCAGCGGCGCCCTGCTGGCGGCGATGAACACGGCCTCGGAATACGGCTTCGGCGCCGTGATCGCCTCGCTGCCTGGCTTCCTGGTACTGGCCGACGCCCTGCGCGGCATCCCCAACCCGCTGGTCAACGAGGCCATCACCGTCACCCTGCTGGCCGGCATCACCGGCTCCGCCTCCGGCGGCATGAGCATCGCCCTGGCCGCCATGAGCGACAGTTTCATCGCCGCCGCCAACGCCGCCAACATCCCGCTGGAGGTGCTGCACCGGGTCGCCGCCATGGCCAGCGGCGGCATGGACACCCTGCCGCACAATGGCGCGGTGATCACCTTGCTGGCGGTCACCGGGCTGACCCACCGCGAAGCCTACAAGGACATTTTCGGTATTACCCTGATCAAGACCCTGGCCGTGTTCGTGGTCATCGCCACGTTCTACGCCACCGGCATCGTATGAAGGAGAAAGGCATGACGCTCAAAGGCAAGACCGCACTGGTCACCGGTTCCACCAGCGGCATTGGCTTGGGAATAGCCCAGGTGCTGGCCGAGGCCGGCGCCGACATCCTGCTCAACGGTTTCGGCGACCCGGCCGCGGCCATCGCCGAGATCAGGCGGTTCGGGGTCAAGGTCGCCCATCATCCCGCCGACCTGTCCGACGTCGCACAGATCGAGCAGATGTTCGCCCTGGCCGAACGCGAGTTCGGCGCGGTCGACATCCTCGTCAACAATGCCGGCATCCAGCATGTGGCGCCGGTCGAGCAGTTTCCGGTGGAGGCCTGGGACAAGATCATCGCGCTGAACCTCTCGGCGGTGTTCCATGGCAGCCGCCTGGTGTTGCCAGGCATGCGAGCGCGCGGCTGGGGGCGGATCGTCAATATCGCCTCGGTGCACGGCCTGGTGGGCTCCACCGGCAAGGCCGCCTACGTGGCCGCCAAGCATGGCGTGGTCGGCCTGACCAAGGTGATCGGCCTGGAGACCGCCACCAGCAACGTCACCTGCAACGCCATCTGCCCGGGGTGGGTACTGACACCGCTGGTGCAGAAACAGATCGATGACCGCGCCGCCAGCGATGGCGATGCACAGCAGGCGCAACACGACCTGCTGGCTGAGAAGCAGCCCTCCCTGGCCTTCGTCACGCCCCGGCACCTGGGCGAACTGGTACTGTTCCTGTGCAGCGAGGCCGGTAGCCAGGTCCGTGGCGCCGCCTGGAACGTCGATGGCGGCTGGCTCGCCCAGTAAAGACTAGAGTGGAACAAGACAAACCCGCTCCTGTACAGGAGCGGGCTCGCACCGCGACACCACTCTCAGCCCTGACCGAGACTTCCGGCATGAACGACGTACTCTGGCGCCCCACCACCACCCAGATCGAAGCCAGCCGGATGGACGCCTTCCGTCGTCGCGTCAACCGGCGCTTCAACCTTCAGCTCGACGACTACGCCGCCCTGCACCGCTGGAGCGTCGAGCAGCGCCCGCAGTTCTGGCAGACCCTCGCCGAGTACTTCCATGTGCAGTGGCACACGCCGCCTTCGAGCATCCTCGAGGAAGGCGAACACATGGCCGACGCGCGCTGGTTCCGCGGCGCCACCCTGAATTTCGCCGAACACCTGCTGCAGCGCCACGACGACCGCCCGGCCGTGGTGGCCGTGCGCGAGGACGGCGGCCGCCACAGCCTCACCCACAATCAACTGGCCGCGCAGGTCGCCGGCTTGCAGCAGGCTTTTCGCCAGGCCGGGATCGCGCCGGGTGATCGGGTCGCCGCAGTCATGCCCAACACCTGGGAAACCCTGGTGGGCATGCTCGCCGCCACCAGCCTCGGCGCAGTCTGGTCCAGTTGCTCGCCGGAGTTCGGCAGCCACGGCATCATCGATCGCTTCGGCCAGATCGCGCCCCGGCTGCTGCTGGCCTGCGCCGGTTATCAATATGACGGGAAGGTCATCGACCAGGTGGAGAAGATCAACCAGGTCGTGGCCCAGCTACCGAGCGTCGAGCAGTTGCTGGTTGTGCCGCATACCCGGCCGCAGACCCGCGCCGATGAGTTCACCGGCAAGCCGACGACCCTGTGGGCCGACTTCTTCACGCCCGGCGGGACGCCGACCTTCGCCGCGCTGCCCTTCGATCACCCGCTCTATATCCTGTATTCCAGCGGCACCACCGGCGTGCCCAAGTGCATCGTCCACCGCGCTGGCGGCGTGCTGTTGCAGCACCTCAAGGAACACGGCCTGCACAACGACCTCAAGGCCGACGATGTGCTGTTCTACTACACCACCTGTGGCTGGATGATGTGGAACTGGCTGGCCAGCGGGCTGGCGGTCGGCGCCACCCTGGTGCTGTATGACGGTTCGCCGTTTCACCCAGGGCCCGAGCGCCTGCTCGACCTGATCGACGCCGAAGGCATCCGCGCCTTCGGCACCAGCCCCAAATACCTCGCCGCCCTGGAGCAGGCCGCTGTGGAACCTGCGAAATCCCATGTCCTGGGCAGCCTGCGCCTGATCCTTTCCACAGGATCGCCGCTGTCGCCCCACAGCTACGACTATGTCTACACCAAGGTAAAGGCCGACGTGTGCCTGGCCTCGATGTCCGGTGGCACCGATATCGTCGCCTGCTTCGTGGCCGGCAACCCGCTGCTGCCGGTGCGCCGTGGCGAGATTGCCGGCAAGGGCCTGGGCATGGCGGTGGAAGTCTGGGACGAAAGGCGTCAGCCGATCAGCGGCGCGAAAGGCGAGTTGGTCTGCGTGCATCCCTTCCCCTCCATGCCGCTCGGTTTCTGGGGCGACGCTGACGGTCAGCGCTACCACGACGCGTACTTCAGCCAGTTCGAAGGTGTCTGGTGCCAGGGCGACTACGCCGAGCAGGTGCCTGGCGGCGGGCTGATCATCCATGGCCGCTCCGACGCCGTGCTCAATCCCGGCGGCGTGCGTATCGGCACCGCCGAGATCTACCGCCAGGTGGAAAAGGTCGGGGAGGTACTGGAAAGCGTGGCCATCGGCCAGGACTGGCATGACGATGTGCGCGTGGTGCTGTTCGTGCGCCTGCGCGACGGTCTGCAGCTCGACGAAGCGCTCAGCCTGCGTATCCGCCAGGTGATTCGCCAGTACGCCACGCCGCGTCATGTGCCGGCGGTGATCGTCCAGGTCAGCGACATCCCGCGCACCCTCAGCGGCAAGCTGGTGGAGCTGGCGATCCGCGACGTGGTGCATGGCCGGCCGGTGAAGAACACCGACGCCCTGGCCAACCCCGAGGCGCTGCAGCAGTTCCGTGACCGCCCGGAGTTACGCTGATGGCGACATCAGGCATAATGTCGCCCTTTTGCCCCGAAGCACAGGTAACCCCATGAAAGCCCAAGCCCGCCACATCCTGGTCAAGACCGCTGACGAAGCCGAAAAGCTCAAGCAGCGCATCGCCAACGGCGAGGCTTTCGACGTGCTGGCGAAGAAATTTTCCACCTGCCCGTCCGGCAAGCGCGGCGGCGACCTGGGTGAAATACGTCCCGGCCAGATGGTCGGCGCCATCGACCAGGTGATCTTCAAGAAGCCCCTGCGCGTGGTCCACGGACCGATCAAGAGCAAGTTCGGCTATCACCTTGTGCAGACTTTCTATCGCGACTGAGCCTCGCTCTCGCGCCGTCTCTGCAACAACGAAGGCGATTGCTCGCCACTGGCGACCACGCGCTCCAAACCCTCCTGCACGGCAAGGCTGGCACTCTCCATCTCGGCCACCGCCTTGAGCATCGCTGCGGTATCGCCGCCGGCATGGGCATCGATGGCGTCGAATGCACAGCGGTGCACGGCGGCATGGGGCGCGTCGATATCCTTGTACCCTGCAAGATGCGCATAGTGCAGGGCCCCGTCCCCCTCGCGATACCACTTGCCCAGGCGGCAGTGGGTATGGTCGGTAAAGTCCGAGCCGCGCTCCTGCGAGACCCCGAACAACACCTTGTAGACACGGAACTTGTAGATCAGGTGATCGAGCTTGGCCAGCTCGCAGAAGCTGCGCAGCGCCGACACCGATGCCGATCCTTCGGCCACCGTCGACATGTCGAGCAACTGGCGCATGGTACTGGCCGCGGACTGGCCAACACCGCTGTATGACGACGAATGCTCGGCCAGGCTGGCGATATGCCCACGGCTTTGCGCACTGTCGGCACGAATCGCCGAGACCAGCGTGCCGATCTCGGCGGTGGCGTCTGCGGTGCGCCTGGCCAGGGTCCTGACCTCGTCGGCCACCACGGCAAAGCCGCGCCCGGCATCTCCCGCCCGCGCCGCCTCGATGGCCGCGTTCAACGCGAGCAAATTGGTCTGGTCCGCTACCTCGCGGATGATCTCCAGCACACCGCCGACCTGCTGGGCCTGATGATCGAGCCTGCCGACCTTCTCCGACGCTTCGCCGGAGGCATCGGCCAGTTGCTCGAGATTGGTCGCGATCACGTCGATACTGGCCTGGTTGCTGCTGGCGATACCCTGGATGCGGATGGCGTACTGCCGTTCCTGCTCCATGCTGTGGGCGAGGCTGGCGAACGAGGTCTGGGTCATTTCCAGGGAATGCGAGAACGCCGAGAGGTTAGCGGCCAGATGGGCGAGCACCTGGTTCTCCCGTGCCAGTTCCGCCGCCCTCGATTCCGCCTCACGGACGCGCTGCTCAGATGCCGCCAACTGTGAACGGGAATGCTCCAGGGCGACGTTCAGCTCCTTGATCTGCGGGTCTTGCCGACCTGCCTTGCTCCACCACTTCACACCACGCTCCCGGGGTAGACCCACCGCTTGTCACCCGGCGAAAAAGCTCCGGGCAGAAACATGGAAAGGTCTCAGCAAGCGCAAAGCGCGGCAATACTCAGCTGCGAGGGAAAACAGCGGATCAGCGACGGGCCGCCAGCAGGCCAAGCCCCGCGCACCCCAGCAGCGAGGCGCTGACCCGGTTGAACATGCGCCGTGGCCCGGGCCGTTCGAACCAGCGCTGCAAATACGCGCCTAGCCCCGCATAAATGGCGATGGCCGCCCACTCCAGCAACAGGAACAACACGCCCAGGCGCAGGAATTGTTCGCTGACCGGGGTAACGCTGCCCACGGTGACGAACTGCGGCAGGAACGCGGTGAAGATGAGTATTGCCTTCGGATTGCCCGCCGCCACCCAGAACTCCTGGCGCGCCAGCTTCCAGGTGCCGCGAGGCTGCTCGCCGGCCACCGCCGCCTCGCCGACCGGTGCCCGCCACAGCTGCCAGGCGATATAGAACAGGTAACCCGCGCCCAGCACCTTGATCGCCAGGAACAGGTACTCGCTGGTGTGCAGCACCACGGCCAGGCCCATCGCGGCCAGGGCGATCATGCCGCTGAAGGCGAGCAGGCGCCCGGCACCGGCCACACAGGCGGTGCGCAGGCCATAGCGGCTGGCATTGTGCAGGGACAGCAGGTTGTTGGGGCCCGGCGCCATGTTCAGGGCGAAACAGGCGGGGATGAACAGCAGCAGGCTCGACAGGTCCATTCTTGTTCTCCGGCAGGGACCGGCGCAGCGTCGCGCCTGGCGGGCAGGCCCGTCAAGCACAGTGGCGCGGCAAATGGCCGGAACAGCTGCCAGGCGCTAGACTGGCGCCCTCCGTACGTCTCAAGGCACCTCGCCATGACCCGCCCGAGCAGCGAAATCTGGTACGAACCGGCCATGCCGTACGTCGAGAGCCGGCGCGCCTGCCATAGCCGCGCCTGCTACAAGGCCCATAGCCACCCCAGCTTTTCCATCGGCGCAGTGGATGCCGGCAGCAGCCGCTTCACCGGCGCCGCCCGCGGTGAGGAGCGCTTGACGCCGGGTACCCTGGTGTTCGTGCCGGCGCAGCGGGTGCATGCCTGCAACCCGCAACCGGGACAGGCCTGGAGCTACCAGATGCTGCACCTGGATGCCGAGTGGCTGCGTAAGCTACGCCTCGAATCCGGCGTTGCCGCAGGCGAGCCCAGTGCCGTGGCCCGGGTCATTCGCTCGCAAGCGCTGTACCGGCAGTTCTGCGCGCTGAACAGGTTGCTGTTTTCACCGGCGGCAACCTTCGAGAAAGAGGCGGCGTTGGTGGCCTTCATCGGCGAACATGATTTCTCCATGCACCCAGCCTTGCTGCCGGCGCCACCATTGCCGCCGTCGACACTGCGCGAACTGTTGGAGCACGCCCAGGAGCAGGACCTGGCCGAACTGAGCCTGGAGCGCCTGGCGCGCCAGGCCGGCATGGGGCGCTACCAGTTAATACGGGCGTTCAGCGTCGCTACCGGCATGACCCCTCACGCCTGCCTGCTCAACGCGCGGGTGAACAAGGCCCGGAGTCTGTTGCGCCAGGGGCAGGCGCTGGCGGAGGTGGCCTATAACCTGGGCTTTGCCGATCAGAGCCACTTCCAGCGGGTGTTCAAGGCGCATGTCGGGGTGACACCCGGGGCCTACCGGGCGGCACTGAAGCACTGACATCACCGCACAGCGGCCCCCTGCAATAATCTTCAATACTCCACCCATCACCAGCAACAGACTGCGGCTACCTCCACCAGGAAGCCCGCCCCCATGCAACTGTTCATGCTCGTCGCCACCGCCCACTTCCTCGCCCTGCTCTCCCCCGGCCCGGACTTTTTCCTGGTCGCCCGCACCTCGGCCAGCGCCGGCTGGCGGCTCGCCAGTGGCGCCTGTGCCGGGATCGCCCTGGCCAACGGCGTGTTCATCAGTGCGGCGTTTACCGGGGTATCCTTTTTGCGCGATGGCAGCCCCCTGTTCGTCACCCTCCAGCTGGCGGGCTGTGGCTACCTGCTCTACCTCGGCCAACTGTTCCTGCGCCATGCCGGGCAAGCCACCCTGACGCACGGCGAACCTGGCGCGGCATCGTCTGCCCGTGGCTGGCTGAACAGTTTGGGCATGGGCTTCGCCTCGGGCATCCTCAACCCGAAGAACGCACTGTTCTATGCAAGCCTGGCGAGCATGATCGCCAGCAGCGGCACCTGGGCCAAGCTGGGCTATGGCATCTGGATGTTCGGCATCGTCCTGGCCTGGGATCTGGGGATTGCCGTGGCCATAGGCAACCCGCGGGTGCTGCGCCGCTTCGCTCGCGCCCTGCCCTGGCTCGAGCGTGCCTCGGGCTTGATGTTGATCCTGCTGGCCGGCGCTGTTCTCACGCACCTGGCCTGGCACTGAGCGGCTCAAGGCCGTCCAGTTCTAGCAGGCTGAAGTGACCGCGGCTCCAGCCGCCGGTGTCCAGGTGCCAGACGTTGCCCAGCACCTTGATCTCCAGCACCGGTGTATGGCCTACCAGCAAGGCGCGCAGGCCCTTGACCGGGCGGCTGTCGCCCTCCTTGAGGCGCCGGCGCGACCACTGGCACACCTCGCGCACCTGCAGGTCATCCCCGGCCAGCAGGCTCGCACACAGCTGGGGCCAGTCGTCGAATGGGCTGTCGGCATGCAGCAAGCCGACCGGTCCGCCCGCCGTGTCGACCTGCAAGGCGATCGGCAGGTGTTCGAACACCTCGACGAAACGCACCTGCTCGGCCTTTGGCAAATCGAGGAACCATCCGCCGCCGGCCGCCCGGTACATGTCCAGGTCGACCCGGCCACCGCGCAGGTGATTGACCGCCAGCGACTCGTGATTGCCCTGCACCGCATGGAACCAGGGCTCGGCCAGCCATTGCAGCGCCTGTGCGCTGCCCGGCCCGCGGTCGACCAGGTCACCGACGCTGAACAGCCGATCGACCACCGGATCGAAACCAACGGCCTCCAGACAGTCACGCAGGCGCTCGAAATGCCCATGGATATCGCCCACGGCCAGGTCACGGCCACGGCTGTTGGCGGCGATCCGCTTGAACGCACTCATTGCATCATTCCTCTGCTTCTGCCCGGCACCGGCGTAAAGTAGGCGGGTAAACCGCCCGAATCCGGAGGTGCATCATGCGAACCACCCTGGCCAGTTGCCTGCTGATGGTGCTGGCACTAGACAGCATGGCACAGGGCGCCTCGACCGCGCAGGTCGAGGTGCGTTTCGACCACCCCGAGAAATTCCGCGATGCCAGCCTCGACAACCGGGCCTACACTCGCGGCGCCGACCCGCAGGTGATGAAAGCCCTCACCCAGCACCTGCAGAAACTCGGCCAGCGCTACCTGCAGCCTGGCCAGCAACTGGTCATCGACATCCGCGACATCGACCTGGCCGGCCAGTTCGAGCCCTGGCACAACCAGGCTTACGATGTGCGCTTCATGCGCGAAGTCACCTGGCCCAGCATTGACCTCGATTACATCCTGCAACAGCCCGGCCAGCCCGCGCTAAAGGCCCAGGAGCACCTGAGCGACAAGATGTACCTCAGCCGCCCCGGCCGGCTGGGCAACAACGACCGGCTGTATGCGGAGAAGGCCATGCTCGGCGACTGGTTCCGCCTGCGCTTCGCCCAGCCGCCCTCTTGAGCATTACCCTGCCAGCCGGCGCAGGGCGATGGGCGCGATCAGCCGATGGAACGGCGCTACCGGCAGCATGTACAGGCGGCCCAGCCGATTGTGCGTGCGCACCACGGTGCTCACCAGCACCTCGCAACGGCCCTCGGTAGTCGGCCGTCGCAGCAGGGCGATGTGCACGTCCAGGTGCTGGTCGCGGTCGACCAGCAGCACCTCATCCTCGGTGTTGGCCACCAGGGTGAAAATCCCCACCCGCTCTCCGGGCTGGTAGCTGCCGGGGGCGCGGGCCGGGTCGATGGCGGTCAGGCGCCCCAGGTCCTTGAGGCCGAGCAGCACGACCAGGCGGTTGCGCAGCACCATCAGCATGTCGATCCAGCCGGGCATGCTCGTCATCAGGCGCAGGAAGTGCGCCATGGCGGGCCGCCCGTCGTCCGCAAGCTCAATTGCCCGACAATGGCGAAAACCCGCCTTTGCGGCATGCGCGGCGATCAGCGAGTCGGCGGGTATGGTGGCGGCATGGGTCATTGTGCTTTCGTCCATGAAATCGACACATCGGTACTGGGAGGGAGCGGCAGTCGATTGTATCCTCGACAGCCGACGACATGCCAAGGACGGATACTCCATGAAGATCTGCGCAGTACAGCTGGCCCTGATCAAAGGCGATGTGGCCGCCAACATCGCGCACCATCTGCACGCCATCGAACAGGCCGCGGCCCTGGGCGCCGAACTGCTGGTGTTCCCCGAACTGTCCTTGACCGGCTACGAACCAACGCTGGCCCGGCAACTGGCCATGCCCGCCGACTCGCCGCAACTGGCACCGCTGCAAGCCGCGTGCGACCGCTTCGGCGTGACGGCGGCGGTCGGCCTGCCCATGCCGACCATGGCCGGCGTGCGCATCGGCATGCTGGTAGTGCGCCCGAAGCTGGCGCCGCTGGTGTACGCCAAGCAGCGCCTGCATGACGACGAACTGGACTATTTCGTGCCCGGCAGCACCTCGCTGGTGTTCGCCGCCGGCAGCCACCAGGTGGCGCCGGCCATCTGCTATGAATCGATGTTCCTCGAGCACGCCGCGCACGCCCAGGCCCAGGGCGCCGACCTTTACCTGGTCAGCGTGGTCAAGACCGAGGAAGGTATCCGCGCAGGGGCGACGCACTACCCGCAGGTTGCCCGGCAGCTGCGCATGCCGGTGATCATGAGCAACTGCGTCGGCCCTGCGGACATGTACGTGGGGGCCGGGCAGTCCGCGGCCTGGGATGCCGAAGGCAACCTGCTGGCCTGCCTCGATGATGCAGCGCCAGGCCTGCTGCTGCTCGACACGGCGATTGGCACAGCCCAGGCATGGCCGCTGGAGCTGTGCGCATGAAGTATGCGCTGGTGATCCTGGCCAGCTATGCCAGTGTCTGGTACCTGGTGGGCACCCTGATTCGCGGGCGCCTGGCCGATATCGTCGAAGGCCTGCGCCATCGCCCGGACGCCCCGCCTGCGGGGCAGTATCTGCGCGAAGTCGAGGCCCACGCCCGCCGCGCCCACCGCCACTACAGCCTGTTTGCCGGCACAGTGCTGGCCCTGGTGTTGACGGTGTTTTGTGCCTGGCTCGGCTGACGCCTAGAAATCCAGCGCCAGGCTCTGGCGCCCCTCCAGCGCCAGCAGATACTGCTTGGCCGGCAAGCCACCGGCGAAACCGGTGAGGCTGCCCGAGGCCCCGATCACCCGGTGGCAGGGCGCGATGATCGAGATCGGGTTGCGGCCGTTGGCCGCGCCCACCGCCCGAACCGCATCGGGCTTGCCGATTTGCCGGGCGATCTCGCCATAGCTGCGGGTCTCACCAAAGGGAATGGTCAACAGCGCCGCCCACACCTCACGCTGGAACGCGGTCCCGGCAAAGTCCAGGTCCAGCTCGAAGCGCAGGCGTTGCCCGGCGAAGTACTCGCCCAGCTGGCGGGCGGTCTCGCGCAGCACGCCGTGCTGGTCGTCGCGATGCAGCTCGCCCAGGCGCACCCGGTTCTCCCGCTCGTGCTCCCACAGCACGGCAGCCAGCCGCTCGCCCCGCGCCACCAGGGTCAGGGTGCCGACAGGCGATTGCATGAGGGTGAAGGCACAAGACATGGCAGGCTCCGGCAGGATGACAATCGCTGCACTGTAACCATCGCGGCGCGGCCACGCATCCGCTTTCTTGCCCAGCCATCGCCACTGGCCAGCCCGAAGCGCTACCTCGTACACTGAGGAGCCACTCGTTTTTCAAAGGACGGAAACACAGTGAACGACGCCTCGCCCGACATCGTCATCGAACGCTTTGCCGAGCAGCACCTGCACGGTATCACCGCGCTCTACAACGAACCTGCGGTGTGCCGCCAGGTGCTGCAGATGCCCTACCAGGGCGTCGAAGTGTGGCGTGAGCGCCTGGCCGCCTATCATGACCGGCAGATCCGCCTGGTGGCGGTGCACCAAGGCCAGGTGATCGGCAATATCGGCCTGGACCAGAGCACGCGCATCCGCCAAGCGCACCTGGGCGAGCTGCTCATGGGCGTTGCCCAGGCCTGGCAAGGCAAGGGCGTCGGCTCGCGCCTGATGACGGCCATCCTCGACATTGCCGACAACTGGATGAATCTGCGCCGGGTCCAGCTGACCGTCTACGCCGACAACGAACCGGCATTGGCGTTGTATCGCAAGTTCGGCTTCGAGGTCGAAGGCCGGTTGCGCGACTACGGCGTGCGCGATGGGATGTTTGTCGACGCGCTGTGCATGGCGCGGCTGCGTCAGTCGTAGAACACCATGCCTGCATAAGGCTTCGCCCGGCAGGCCGCCAGCCGCGATTGCAGATCGCCGACATGGGCTTCGAGCTGGTGGCCATCCGGGTCGAGGAAGTACAGCGAGTCTCCCTCGCTGCTGTCCTGCTTCCACAGGCGCACTCCGTGCTTGCGCAAGCGCTGGGTGAAGGCCGCGAAGTCGCCCTGGCAAATGGAAAATGCGTAGTGCGTGTAGGTGCGCTGCAGGTCGCCCGCCGCTACCTGATCGGCCGACAGGCACAGCCACAGTTCGCCCAGGCTCAGGTAGGCACCCCGCTCCCACCGAGCACTGAGCCTGAAGCCCAGTACCTGCTGGTAGAACACGATGCTGTCGGCGAGGTTGGAGACGGCCAGGGTGAGATGGTTGAATCCGTTCAACATGAGAATCGTCCGAGGTGAAGTAGGACAAGATCGTTTCGCGGGACGACGCAAACGGCAGCGCCCCGCGAAGCTGCGATCATACCCTCGAACACATCAGCGCGGCATCGAGCAGGCGCCCCTTGTCATACCAGGCATCGCGTTGATAGGCGGAGTATTGTTGCCGCCCTGGGGAGCCCTGGACCTTCACCAGGCCGTCGGCCTTGTACGGATCGGTGCTGGCGACAAACAGCTCGAGGGCGTCCTGGTTCTGCACGATAAATGTCGTCGCGTTTGCAGGAAGCTCGGCCCTGACGCAGTTCAGGTAATCCGGCGGAGCTTTCGCGGTCACGCCGAAGGTGTTGTCGCGCCCGGCCCGGATATCGGGATCATGTGCGCAACCGGCCAGCAGCAGGCTGGCGGCCAATGCCATCATCAAGCGGTTCATACAGACTCCAACCACCCCAGCAGGATGTCCTGGACAGAGCCACACAGCTACTACCCTTTTTAATAGTCTGCTTACGATCTACAAGCCTAGCCCCAGAGTGACGGGCCCGGTATGCCGGTTCGCTATATCGCCTGGATGGGCCGGTCGATCCGGTAGAGCACGTGCGGCCGCAACGGATTGCCTTCAGGCACCGTCACGTCGAGGAAGTCTTCCTTCGGCTCCGAACGCATCCCCAGCCTCTGCATCAATGCCCTGGAGGGTGTGTTGATGCTGGAGGTGTAGCCGATGACCTGGCGCAACCCAAGGGTCGACCACGCGTAGGCCAGGCAGGCACTGGCCGCTTCGAATGCATACCCTTGCCGCCAGTGGCTGCGCCCGAGGATCCAGCCGATTTCGACATGCGGGCCGCCTGGTATCTCGTCCCCGGTCGAGGACAGGCCAAGCCCACCGACCAGCGCGCCATCTGCCTTGCGCTCGAGCGCGACAAAGCCGAAACCGTGTGTTTGCAGGTGCCGATCGCACTCGGCAAGCATCGAGCGGGTTTCAGCGGGCGTCAGTACTGCGGGGTAGTAGTAGCGCCTGACTTCGGGGTCGGCGTTGACGAGGGCAAAGGCTTCGATGTCCCGCTCGGCCCAGGGGCGCAGGACAAGACGTGGGGTCTCGATGAACATGGGTTAGGCGCAACTCCCTTCTACCAGGCAGGACCGACATCGCCTTGCGATGCCTGCGAGGCATGGGAATCTAGCACATGCGCATGACCGCGGAACTCCGGCCCTCAATAGACCGGAGCCCGGACAGGTCAATCAATCGCGATCAAGCTTTGCCGAACACATAGAAGCTCAGGTTGGCCGAACTCTTGCCCGCGGCGAACAAACCGCGCAGGTTGTTCATCGAAACGCTGCGAATGTTGAAGGTCTCCTGGGTGGAGTAGCTGTCATTGATGCTGACGTACTGCAGGTTCTTGTCGCTGCCACCGGAATAGTCCAGGCGAACCATGAAGGTGCCCGCGCCGGCGGTGGTCCTGAGGATGAAGGATTTGTACTGCTGGATTTGCGCTTCGACGAAGTTCGCGCCGGCCCGCTCACCTTCCTTGCCCTTCACATCGCAACGACCGCTGCTCAGGTAGGTATAGCCTGGGGGTACCTGAACATCGGCGGCCAGTTCTTCTTTGAAAGCCTGTTGCTGTGTCATGACTCATGCTCCTTATGAGTTGGATTTGCGTACAGCACTGGTGAGTCTACAAGCGCCAGGCAAGTCGGCACTGCTGGCGGACAAGCGGAGCACGCGAACGAGTATGCAAACAACAAACAAACCCTCGATCGAACGCAATTCTCACAGGTGTCCGATCTCTCGCGCAGACGGATTCCCGATCACTCTGTGCCCGGCCCCGATTCAGGGGACGTATCCCCAGGCGTGGGGATCAGGCGCTGGCCTGCAGGAACATAAAGACCGCCACCACATCCACGGCCAGCACGGCGGCCACGACGAAACTCATGAAATAGAAGTCATCCTGGAACATGTCTGCACTCCCGCCTGGTGGGTTTGCTTGACTCAAGCAACTCCCGTTCCAGCCTGCCCGCTTCAAGATCATGTCCATTGGTCAGACGTGGTGAGGCTATCGCGCAAACAGGCGCTTACTGATCACTCACTCCGGCTCTACGCAGGGATGCCAATCGAGGTGTGCCCCGATGAGACGCATCCAGAAAATCATCCAGCAGCGCCGTCGGCAGCTGCATGTGCACCTGCCGCCCAGCGAACTGAAGGCGTTGAGCCGTGACGATGGGCCCGGCACGGCGAAAACCGCATGGCTGCCGGAGAGGCGCCAGACCACAACAAGTGATGCTAGGCTCCAGCGAACCTGGCCATCCAAGGTAGTGGAAATGAACTTCGACTGGCACGCAGGACCTATCACGCGCACGACCCTGCTCGACAAGAACTACCGCAATACGCAGAAAGTCCGACAATTTTTGCTCGGTGAATGCGGCGCGGCGTTCAAGTTCGATCGGCCCTTCATGGCCTGGGTCAAGAGCGGAGCGCCCTCCACCATGGGTGATGTCGCGGATGAATGGATGCGTAGGCGCAGGTGACCGCCCGGCAGCTGTGCTGCCGGCCGATCACCCTGGGATGTCTTTCAGACGAAAAAGCCCGCCAGATGGCGGGCTCTCTGCCTGAGGCGCGGGATCAGTTTGTCTGAATGCCTTTGATCAACTGAAGACGCATTGGGTAGCCCTGGCCAGGCTGGACCACAGTCTCGGTTTCAACGGTCTGCACGACCTTTCCCTGGGCATCTTTGGTGACGGAAATGGTCTTGCTGTACGAGCTCTGGACAACGCAGCCGCTCAGAGTGGCGCTAGCAGCGATAAGTGCCAGAAAAATAACGTGTTTCATATCGAGCATCAATCCTTGGAAATGGGCGGCGCGCAATGTAGCAACATGCCACCATCAAAGGAAGCCTGCGGTTTCAGTTCGGCTTTGGAAGTCCTTGTCACCCCCAACGTGCCGCCCCTTGGCTCGTGCCCCTGCACTTCCCTGTAAAGCAAGCCTTGTTCACGCTTGAGCATCAGCCCGTGCGAGTAAATAGGTCAAATTTCGGAACTGGAAAAAGCCATCGAACTACTTGCTTTAATTATTTCATGGTCTTAACTGCGTAGCACAACAACCCATACTGGAAAAAGGCATGACTTTTCTTACAGCCCCATGAGCTAACCTAACTACTAATCACAAGTAGCAGTGGCAAGTCTGCAAATTCCAAATAGGGAGCCGACTCATGGAATCTACAACCCAAAGGGACTTAAAATATGAAGCTCACGATCACCAATGGCGCAAGCACATCGATTGACATTGCAGTGAGTGCATGGCGTAACGACGGCAATGACAGTTACTACTCGATAGCTCAAGGGGAATCTGATACCTGGGACCGCAGCGACGCAAGAGGGTACTTGATGGCGGTAAAAATGAAATCCCAGGTAAAAACCTACTACATATCCCAAACCAGCAAGATAGTTGTTGAAGACAACATTGTTAAAGACCACGGCCAAACCCTTAACCCGCTATACGCAGTAAACAACATGTAATACCAGCAGTAGTTGTCAATTGCAGAATGACTGGCATGCTGCACAGTGCCAGTCATTCTGCATGCCACTTTGCCCTGCGCATCCACGGTCGTCCGAATACAAGATGACCAGCGGGCCACCGGGCCTGAAAGGCTTACCGTGGTGAAGCCGCCAGTAAGCCGACCATCACTGAGCTCGATGTATGTCGGGGGCGTGTAAGAGGTCAAACTCTACTACAGCCAGGTGATAGCCAAGCCTTGCATCATTTCCGTGATCTTTGTCGCGATACCTCGCACCTAGTCCAACGCCCCATTGAGCACCTCGTAGATTATGCCGGTGGTAATCGCAACGAGAATTAAGTCCGTTCCGACCTGTTGCCACTCATAACCATCGTAGCGCGGCAGATGACCCAGAAGTCTGCCATCGAGCTTTTTCGCGATGCCAGGAGGGAGCGGTTTTCCTCGTGCTAAATTCTTCTGGATGCCGGGCGGCAAGGCTGGCCCTGGACTCCAGTAGTTGTGGTAACTGCTCAGTACGTTTAGGACGCTGTCACGATCAATTCTTGGGCCGTCATCCCAGCCATTATGCCCTGAACTCTTTCCCTTCGCCCCGCCGCCCTCTGCCCCATGGCCTTGAATATTCTGCGAGTTACCCTTTCCGTGCCCCTGCCCTTTTCCATTGCCGGGATCAGCAGCGGCACTTATTGAGCCCGTAACAAGGGCAGCACTCGCGAGCAATGAGATCAAGGTTTTTGATTTAAGCATGACCGTTCTCTCATAAAAAGGGAAACCCCCTCCAATGTAGACGACGTTGCCCTAAAAAGTTCATTCACCACCACGCCGCCACCAGCACGGAGGGCAAAGCCGCCTGACCCTCCGGCGCTGCGTGCCAGCACCTTCCCCTATTCAACGATAACGCCGACCCGGCGAGGATCCACCATGTTTCTGCACCGCCTGTGCAGCAAGACTTTCCTAAGCCATTCAGGCGGCCGCGCCGCCCGTGATGCAAGCGACACTCCGTCGCTACGAGGCCCTGCACCGTACCAAGGGCACCGCTGAGGGCCTGGCCAAGGCAGAGGTAAACGCCGAGCTGGCATCTCGCATCGAGCGGACCATCGCCATGTAGTGGTCAACTCATCCCGGACACGGTTTTGAGTTTTTCTTCAGCTTTCGCCGGAGCCAGCCCATCGTTGAAGTGATGGGGTCGGATCCAGTTGTAGTGGCCCATCAGGTACTGGCTAATGTCTCGTTGAGCTTGCTGCCCGGTCAGGTAGCCCGTGGTCGGTATCCACTCTGATTTCAAGCTGCGAAATACTCGCTCCATCGGCGCATTATCCCAGCAGTTGCCTCGGCGGCTCATGCTCTGGCGCATGCGGTAGCGCCACAGTCTCTGGCGGAACTGACGACTGCCATATTGCGATCCCTGGTCGGAGTGAAACAGTAGCCCTTGAGGCTTTCCACGTTGTTCGTAAGCCACGTCCAGCGCTTTGACCACGAGGTCTGCGTTCGGCTTTTCTGATAAGGCCCAGCCCACCACTCTGCGTGCATAGAGATCCAGGACAACTGCCAGATAGTGCCATTTGCCCTGTGCCCAAACGTAAGTGATGTCGCCACACCAGACCTGATTTGGCGCTTCGACATCAAACGCTCGGTTCAAGATGTTCGGAATATCTGGCCGCTCCACTGTGGCCTTTTTGTACGCATGTGATCCTGGCTGCTTGCTGACCAACGCCAGCTCACGCATCAGGCTGCGCACCTTGAACCGTCCGATTTGCTCACCTTCTTCTTGCATCATTGCCTTGATGCTACGGCTGCCGGGTGCACTTCGCCCTCGCGTGAACAACTCATTCACTCGACTGCGCAACCGCAGACGTTCGACGTTCGGAGTTCGCCTTCTATGACGATGTTCGTAGTAACTCGAGCGAGTGACTTCAAACACTTCGCACAAACAATCAACGGGCTCATGGTCGCTGAGCTGGCGGATCAGCGCGTACGCTCGAGATCTTCCGACATCAAGAGCGCGGTAGCCTTTTTTAGTATCGATTTCTCGCGTTCAAGGCGCGTGATCCGGGCTTCCAACTCTTGGATTTTTTGCTGCTCTGGCGTCAGCGCTTTGCTGGCCGGCGTGATGCCGCCGCGCTCTTGCTGAAGCTGATTAACCCACCGACGCAGGGCCGATTCCACCAAGCCGAGCGAACGGGCCGCTTCGGCATGGCTGTAGCCTTGATCGAGCACCAGGCAGGCGGCTTCGCGCTTGAACTCAGGGGTAAACGTACGGCGTTGCTTGGTCATCGGACACCTCTCTGTGGCGAGCATTCTCGCCTAAATGGGTGTCCGGGGTTAGTAGACCACTACACCAAGGCCTTGTGCGAGGTTGAGGAAAGGACGCAGACAGGCAGGGATAGGTTCGTTTTGCTGAACCAGAGGGCTTGGCGCGCTGCAGTACGACAGGGAGTACGCCGAGCTGCGAAAGCCAGGGAAGAGATTAGCGGCCAAAACGCCCTACGTGTTTCCCCGTCAAAGGGAAGCGAGAACGTCAAACAGACGTCGGACGTGCACAAACAGCGGGTTCCGGTGCTGAATGAGCCGGGGATCAGAAGGAGGCCCCCATACAACTGTCGTCACACCTATGCGACAATATGCTTAATGTCTGGCCTCAACCCCGCATTTTATCGCCCAACAGCTGGGTCACAGCGTGCAAATGCTGCTGTCGACGTATGCGCGTTGGCTCAACTCAAGCTCCGACTGGAGCGAGCTGGAAAAGCTCAAGATTGGTATCAAATTGGTATCAGCCGAGAATCCAGCCGCGTAAGTTACTGATAGGTAAGCGCTTTGATCTCCACCGCTAACATCACCATGCAGTTCGGCTCCAAGCCCCTGTTCGAAAACGTCTCGGTCAAATTCAACAACGGCAACCGCTACGGCCTGATCGGCGCCAACGGTTGTGGCAAGTCGACCTTCATGAAGATCCTCGGTGGCGACCTGGAGCCGTCCGGCGGCCAGGTGATGCTCGAGCCCAACACCCGCCTGGGCAAGCTGCGCCAGGATCAGTTCGCCTACGAAGAGTTCGCCGTGATCGACACCGTGATCATGGGCCACGAGCAGTTGTGGAAGGTCAAGGCCGAGCGTGATCGCATCTACTCGCTGCCGGAAATGACCGAGGAAGACGGCATGGCCGTCGCCGAGCTGGAAACCGAGTTCGCCGAGATGGACGGCTACACCGCCGAATCCCGCGCCGGCGAGCTGCTGCTGGGCCTGGGCATTCCCCTGGAACAGCACTTCGGCCCGATGAGCGAAGTGGCGCCAGGCTGGAAACTGCGCGTGCTGCTGGCCCAGGCGCTATTCTCCGACCCGGACGTGCTGCTGCTCGACGAACCGACCAACCACCTGGACATCAACACCATCCGCTGGCTGGAAACGATCCTCACGGCGCGCAACAGCACCATGATCATCATTTCCCACGACCGCCACTTCCTCAACAGCGTCTGCACCCACATGGCCGACCTGGACTACGGTGAGCTGCGCCTGTTCCCGGGCAACTACGACGAGTACATGACCGCGGCCACCCAGTCGCGCGAGCAACTGCTGTCGGACAACGCCAAGAAAAAGGCCCAGATCGCCGAGCTGCAGACCTTCGTCAGCCGCTTCTCGGCCAACGCCTCCAAGGCCAAGCAGGCCACCTCGCGTGCCAAGCAGATCGACAAGATCCAGCTGGCCGAGGTCAAGCCTTCGAGCCGTGTCAGCCCGTTCATCCGCTTCGAGCAGACGAAAAAGCTGCACCGCCAGGCGGTGATCGTCGAGAAAATGGCCAAGGCCTTCGACGACAAGGTGCTGTTCAAGGACTTCAGTTTCACCATCGAAGCCGGCGAGCGCGTGGCGATCATTGGCCCCAACGGTATCGGCAAGACCACCCTGCTGCGCACCCTGGTCGGCGAAATGAAGCCGGACGCCGGCGCGGTGAAGTGGACCGACAGCGCCGAAGTGGGCTACTACGCCCAGGACCACGCCCACGATTTCGAGGACGACGTGACGCTGTTCGACTGGATGGGCCAGTGGACCAGCGGCGAGCAGGTTATCCGCGGCACCCTGGGGCGCATGCTGTTCTCCAACGACGAAATCCTCAAGTCGGTGAAGGTGATCTCCGGTGGTGAACAGGGCCGCATGCTGTTCGGCAAGCTGATCCTGCAAAAGCCCAACGTACTGGTGATGGACGAACCGACCAACCACCTGGACATGGAATCGATCGAGGCGCTGAACCTGGCGCTGGAAAACTACCCGGGCACGCTGCTGTTCGTCAGCCACGACCGTGAATTCGTGTCGTCGCTGGCCACCCGCATCATCGAGCTGACGCCCGAAGGCGTGGTGGACTTCAGCGGCACCTATGACGACTACCTGCGCAGCCAGGGTGTAGTGGTCTGATCCAACGCTGAGTCATCCTCATCGCGGGGCAAACCCGCTCCTGCAATGCCTTCGCGGCATTCGCAGGAGCTGGCTTGCCCCGCGCTGCGTTTAATTAGTTAGCCTGCTTCCTTTTCCCTCGCGCCGCAGCCATGATGGGCACAGCCCCACCGCCCGCCCGCGAACGAGCCCATGACAGCCCCTCACGCTTCCAGTGTCACCCTGCAGATCCTCTCGATCGTCTTCTACACCTTCATCGCCTTCCTCTGCATCGGCCTGCCGATCGCGGTGCTGCCTGGCCATGTGCACGATCAGCTGGGTTTCGGCGCGGTGATCGCTGGCCTGACCATCGGCCTGCAGTACCTGGCCACCCTGCTCAGCCGGCCTTTTGCCGGGCGGGTGGCAGACACACTGGGCGGCAAGCGCGCCATCCGCTATGGCCTGCACGGCATCGCCGGCTGCGGCGTACTGACCCTACTGTCGGCCTGGGCCCTCGCCCTGCCCTGGCTGAGCCTGGCGCTGCTGTTGGGCGGCAGGCTGCTGCTAGGCATCGCCCAGGGGCTGATAGGCGTTGCGACCCTGAGCTGGGGGATCGGCCAGGTGGGGCCGGAGCATACCGCCCGGGTCATTTCCTGGAACGGCATCGCGTCCTATGGCGCCATCGCCATCGGCGCGCCGGCCGGCGTGCTGCTGGTGGACGGCCTGAGCTTCGCCGTGCTCGGGCCAGCGCTGCTGGGACTGGCGCTGCTGGCCCTGCTGGTGCTGCGCACGCGACCTGACGTGGTGGTGGTGTGGGGTGAGCGGTTGCCGTTCTGGTCGGCGTTCGGGCGGGTGGCGCCCTGCGGCCTGGGGCTGACCCTGGCGTCGATCGGCTACGGCACCCTGACTACCTTCGTCACCTTGTACTACCTGGAACGCGGCTGGGTCGGCGCAGCCTGGTGCCTGAGCGCCTTCGGCCTGTGTTTCATCCTGTCGCGGCTGCTGTTCGTCAACGCGGTCAACCGCTTCGGCGGCTACAACGTGGCCATTGTCTGCATGACCACCGAGGTCCTGGGCTTGACTATGCTATGGCTGGCGCCCTCGCCGCTGTGGGCGATGCTCGGTGCCGGGCTGACCGGCTTCGGCCTGTCGCTGGTATACCCGGCCCTGGGGGTCGAGGCGATCCGCCAGGTACCCAGCAGCAGCCGTGGCGCCGGGCTGGGCGCCTACGCGGTGTTCTTCGACCTTGCACTGGCCATCGCCGGCCCGGTGATGGGCGCGGTGGCAATACACCTGGGGTATGCCTCGATTTTCGCTGTCGCCGCCCTGCTCGCCCTGTCAGGGGTGGGCCTGACCCTGTTGCTGGCCCGCCGCGGCTGAGCGTTCGGCGGGCTCCGGTGCACCCAGTGCCTGGCTGAAGAAGGCCGTGGTCTCGCTGCGCAGCGAGCGATGGATATGTCGACGGTCGACACCCTCGGCGTCCTTGCACAGCACCGGCATGCGCTGGTGTTGCTCTTCGTCGCAGGGGGCCATGAACACGAAATGCCCGGCACCGGTCAGCAGGCGGTAGTCAGGTGTTACCGGCAGCTTGCGCGCCAGGGCATCGGCGTTGTGCTCCAGGGCCAGTAATTGGTCATTGTCGCCGCTGTAGATCAGCGCCGGCACCCGCACGCCGGCCAGGGCGTGGCGACCGAACATCAGGCTCAGCGGCGCCATCAGCATGACCGCGCCCACCCTGGCGTCGGCGCGGGGCGCCAGTTCACTGTGGTCGGCTATCAGCACGCCATGGGTCTTGCAGGCGTCGGCGTCACCGGGGCGTTGCTCGCAGTAGCGGCGCAGGCGTTCGAGGTCGGGTCGCGCGCCAGAAAGGATCAGCGCGGTTTCGCCGCCAGCGGAATAGCCAATCACCCCGACCTTGCCATCATTCAGGTACGGCGCGAGCAGCCTGTCGTTTCGCGCCGCAGTGATCGCGGCGCTGATCTGCAGCGGCCGGCCATAAAGGTTGCTGAGGGTGCCCAGGCGGCTATGGTCGCGGTTGTTGTCCCCGGGATGGACCACCGCCACCACCACGAAGCCCTGCCGGGCCAGGCCGTTGGCCAGGTCATGCAGGGCCATCGGGCTGCCAGTGTTTCCATGGGAGATCACCAGCAGCGGGAACTGGCCCATGGCTACCGGCGCCTCTTCGGCGACACGGGTCTGGTAGCCCTCGATGCGTACCGGGCGCGCCTCGCCGCTGGAGGGGTAGAACGCCAGGGCCTGCATGGGTTTGGCGTCCACCGGGTCGACCAGGGTCAGCCGGTGCAATCCGGCCACCCACGGCGCTGCATCGGCGCGGGCCAACAGGCCGCCCAGCAGTAATAGCGCCATCAGCAGGCGGGTTCGCTTCATCGCAGGGCGCTCCCAGGTTCAAGGCACTGCGCAGTACACGGGTATGGATGCCAGCATAGAGCCCGGTGCGCTGGCGACACATGAAAACTGGATGAAAAAAGCCGGCTGGCGCACGAGGCGACAGCCGGCTTTCAGTCGATGGCATCGATCAGGCGGCAGCGAACAGCTCACCTGCAATCTGCGCCTGGGCGGCATCGATGGCCTTGGCGCGGTGCTCCGGGCCGTAGGCCAGGCCATGGGCGCGGACGATTTCCAGGTCGGTGATGCCGATGAAGCCAAGGAACACCTTGAGGAAGTCCTCATGGCCAACGCCGGTCGGCTGGCCCTGGTGCAGGCCACCGGCGGTGGACACCAGGATCACTTTCTTGTCACCGCACAGGCCTTGCGGGCCGGCTTCGGTGTAGCGGAAAGTCTGGCCGGCTACCGCCACGCGGTCGATCCAGGCCTTGAGCTGGGTCGGCACGGTGAAGTTGTACATCGGCGCACCAATCACCACCGCGTCGGCGGCGAGGAATTCTGCCAATGTTTCGGCGCTGAGGCTGGCTTCATGAGCCTGGGCGGCATCGCGCATTTCCTCGGGGGTACCGGCAGCCACCAGGGTAGCGGCGGAGAAGTGGCTGATGGCGTCGCTGGCCAGGTCGCGGTAAACCACTTCGATGCTCGGGTCGGCGGCCTTCCAGGCCTCGACCACTTCGCGGCTCAGCTGGCGGGAGGCGGAATTGTCGCCCAGGATGCTCGAATCGATATGCAACAGTTTCATGGGTCTCTCCTGTGAATGAAGACCGCGGCGGTGGGCGATCACGATGGAGAGAATCCTACCGGCACAGCGAATAGCTGATAAGTCGGCAAAAATGCGTTAGTTTGTTCCACTGATGGAACAATGGGACTGTCAAATGCAAGACCTTAACGACCTCTTCTACTTCGCACGGGTGGTCGAAGCCGGTGGCTTCGCTGCCGCCGGGCGCCAGCTGGGCATTCCCAAGTCGCGCCTGTCGCGGCGCATCGCCGAGCTGGAGGAGCGCCTGGGCACGCGCCTGCTGCAGCGCACCACCCGGCAACTCAAACTGACCGCCGTGGGCGAGCGCTACCTGAGCCACTGCCAGGCGATGCTGCTGGAGGCGGAGATGGCCGATGAAGTGGTGGCCAGCATGTCCAGCGAGCCCAGGGGGCGGTTGCGGGTATCGTGCCCCGTTGCCCTGGCCCATGCATTCCTGCCGGATATCATCAGCCGCTTCCTTGCCCAGTACCCCTTGGTGCAATTGGACATGGTGCTGCTCAACCGCCGGGTCGACCTGATCTCCGAAGGCATCGACGTGGCCCTGCGCGTGCGCGACCTGGGTGATGAGGACCCGGCCCTGGTCACCAGGCGCCTGCGCCAGGCGCAGATGCAACTGGTGGCCGCGCCAGGTTTTGCCGACCATATCCGCGAGCCCGCACAGCTGGCGACCCTTCCGGTGCTGGGCGCCGCCGAGGCCGACCGACTGGTGCATTTTCGCCTGCATGGCCCCAACGGCCGGCAGGAGGAAGTCGCCCTGGAGCCGCGCCTGGCCATCGACGACTTCGTCGTGCGCAATGCGGCGGTACGCGCCGGCCTGGGTTTCACCGCCCTGCCGTCAATGTTCTGCGAGGAGGAACTGGCCCGTGGCGAACTGGTGCGCCTGCTGCCAGACTGGTCGCTGCCTGGCGGCTACCTGCAGGCGGTCTACCCGCACCGGCGCGGCCTGCTGCCGGCGGTACGCGCATGGATCGATCACTTGGCGACCTCGTTCGAGGCCTGTGGAGAGCGTTATGTCTGAGAAAAGGATGACCGAGGAGCAAGTGGCCGCGCTGTGCCTGGCCCTGCCGGGCGCACAGGAAGACTACAAATGGGGAGGCATCCGCGTGTTCTCGGTGGCAGGCAACAAGATGTTCGCCGTGCAGGACCTGGGCGGCGCGGGCCTGTCGTTCAAGGTGGCCGATGAGTTGTTCCTGGGCTATTGCGACCGTCCTGGGGTGCGCCCGGCCCCCTATCTGGCACGGGCGAAGTGGATCAGCATGCTGCCACCCTACCCCATGGGCCGCGACGAGCTGAGCGACCTGCTGCGCCGCTCGCACCAGCTGGTGGTGCGACGCTTGCCAAGGCGCCAGCAAGTTGGGTTGCTGCTGGGGACGGGCGAGGCCTAGGTTTCAACCGGCATTGGCGGCCCCTTGAGCTCGACCCGGTTGCCGTCCGGGTCGAAGCAGTACAGCGACATGCCCTCACCCTCGGCCCCGTAGCGCTTCTCGGCAGCCTCCACCCTGACCCCGGCCTCGCCCAGCATTAGGCTCAGCGCCTGCTCGTCGAACGGCTCGATGCGCAGGCACACATGATCGACATTATGCCCACACTGGCCGGGCGCCTCGCCGCCCTGGCGCCCCAGCGGGCCGTCGACTGCCACCAGGTCGATCAGACCGTCACCGGCGCCGAGGTGGATCATCCCCAGCATTTCCCGGCGCTTGCGCACCGGGCAGCCGAGCAGCTCGTGATAGAAAGCCAGGCTGCGAGTCAGGTCGCTGACGCGCAGAACGACATGGTCGATGCGTAGTACGGCGAAAGCTGGCATGGCGAAGCTCCACGATCAGGCTTTGCCTAGACCATAGCAGCCGACCTGTGAAGACACCCTAGGTCGTTGGCGTCAATGACCGACGGCGGATACGCAGCAGCCGCTGTGGGGCAAACGGCCGTGTACGTGTCAGCCATTGCCCTGGTGGCGGCGACAATCATGTACCGCCCCAGGCGCCACCCCCTGCCCTTGAATGGCCGCTCCCATCTTTTGGAATGTGACCATGCACCACAGCGAACCGCCCTACCACCAGCAACAGATCCTGCGCAGCCTGCCGGGCTGGACCAGACACTTGCACCCCCACCACGCCAGTCGACTGCTGCGGCGCGCCCACCGCGAGCATATCGAGCAGGACGGGCAAATCGCCCCCTGGTTCGCCCAGGCCTCGGCCGCCCGGCAGGCCGAGCTGCGCCAGGCCATCAAGCAGCGCACGACGAGCCATCAGGCGCTGGCCAAGGCACTACAAGGTTTGCGCGGCATCACCGAGTTCTGCGAGCCGCTGCTGCAGGCACGGCTGGGCATTCAGGTGGCGCTGACGCAGGCCCAGTTCAGGCATCAGCCATTCACGTCGAGCCTGGGCGGTGAATTCCCAGACCCGGACGCTTCCCATCATGTCCCCCGCACACCGGCCTCGATCGAGGAACCTGTCGGCACAGCCAGCCTCACCAGCCTGCTCGAGGCGGCCCTGCACAATTTTGAAGGCATGACCGAGGTCGGCCCTTTCAGCACCCTGCAAGTCAGTGTCGACGACAGCAGCGCACTACCCGGCCTGAGCACCACTGCGTTTGTCACCCACTGCCGTGCACTCGACCTGGGTCGGCGCTATCAGGAGCACCTGCAGGATATCTACGGCGGCCAGCGTGAAGCGCTGCTGCGCGTCCTGTGGGGCCAGGCTCGGCGCGATGAGCTCACAGTACAGGCGCTGATCGCGCGAATGCGCGGACTCCTGACAGACGACGGCCTCCAGTCCCTGCAACAGCTGTGTAGCACGGGCTCGATACCATGCTACCGAGGAGCACCGGCCAAAGTAGCGGTCTTGCGCATGCTGGACATCCAGCTGCACGATCTGTTGCTGTTGACATCCACCAGGCAGTCCACGCCATCGTGCATCGCCTACCTGCCTTTCGACGACGCGCAACCGGTGCAGGAGTTCAACAACCTGCTGGCCTTCGGCAGGTACCTGCGCCGCCGCTTGCTGGAACCCGCCTACCGCGAACGCTTCCTGGAGCATGTCGCCCTGAAGGACCGCCCGCAAATGGCGAGCAAGCTCAAGGCCAGACTGTTCGAAGCCACCGCGGGTGGCTTGAGCCCGCTGGAAACACCGTCCCCCGCCTTCGCTGAAACCGAGCCCGGCACACATCCCTGGCAAGGGTTGCAGGCCACCCTTTCGCGACAGGAGCAGGATACGCCCCGTCCCACCCGCTTCCCGGCACTGGCGATCCATGCGGTCGCGGTCGCCTTTCCGGTATGGCCCAAGCTGTTCAATGACCATGTCCAACGCCTGCAGGAGGACGCGCGCCGCGTCGCGGTGCCAACGGCGGACATCGATGCCAAGGCCAGGCGTGAGCGCCTGGCGTTGTGGGGCGAGCGTGGCCTCACCCTGCTCGGGGTGGCGGCCATGTTCGTCCCCGGCCTGGACGTTGCCATGCTAGCCGTGGGTGCGGGCCAGGTCATGGCGAGCATTTTCCACGGTTTCGAATCCTGGTCTGAAGGTGACAACGCCGAAGCGGTGAACCAGGTCGAGTCGCTGCTGGTCAACCTGGGCAGCGTGGCCGCCATTGCCGGTGTTACCAAGCTGGCCAAGGCCTCCGGCTTCGTCGACTGGATGCAAAGTGTCTGGCTGGATGGCGAGAAGCTGCTATGGCACCCCCAGCTCGAGCAGTACCGCAGCCCAGTCGAGTTGCCGGCGGACCTGCAGCCGGACGAGCAAGGCATCTTCCGCCATGACGACCGGCATTTCGTCGACCTGGACAATACGCTTCACGAGATTCGCCAAGACCCTGAGGGGCACTGGCATGTTGTGCACCCGGCCGACCCACGGGCCTATCAGCCACGGCTGCACGGCAATGGCAGAGGGGCCTGGCGCATGGCGCACGAGCGGCCACAGGACTGGGGACGGGTCAAGCTGATGCGCCGGCTAGGCCCGCTTGCCAACGGTTTGACCGATGAGGAACTGATTGCAGTACTCGACAGTACCGACCTGGAACGCGGTGTGCTCGAACAGGTCCACGTCGATGGCCGGCGCCCTCCCGCGCTGCTTGAGGACGCCATTCGGCGCATCAAGGCCGACCGCATCCATCTCGATCCAGCCACGCCAGCTTCCGCTCCGGCGCTGATGATCGGGCGCGCGTTCCCCGGCCTGCCCAGTCAAGCACTCGAAGAGCTGGTGGGCGCGGCCAACAGCACCGAACGGCAAGCCCTGAACAGCGGACGGGTTCCTCTGCGACTGGCCGAAGAGGCGCGATTGATGCAAGCCCGGCTCCGACTGGACCGTGCGATTCTGGGCTTGTATCGCCCCGGCCTGGCCAATGACGACAGCCGGCTCATCAGCGATAGCCTATTGGCCGCACACCCACAATGGACGCCCGAACAGCGCTATCACGCCGCACTGGCCAACCGCACGGCGACCGCACGCCTGCTCGGCCAGCAACCTGTACGGCCGGGCTGGCGCTCACCCTTGCGCCTGAGCGAAGGGCGATACGGATATCCCCTTAGCCCCGGTTTATTCGCCTCACGGGCAGAGCGCGAGCTGCATGCCCTGTATCCCGGCATGAACGGTCGCGAGGTCCGCCAGTTGCTGGCCACTCTGCGTGTCCGGGGAAGTGTGACCGAACAGATACAGGCACTGCGCACCCAACTGTCCTCGCTGCGCGACCAGCTTCACGCCTGGGCTACCAGAGGCGCCCACGACTGGGGTGAGGAAGTCGGTGCTGATTACACCAGGACCGCCGACCAACTCGTTCGGGCCTGGCAACGCCTGGACGGCGACATGCTGAACCTTTCGAATGTCGCCCTCGACGCCCTGCCGACACTCACGGCACGCTTCGACCACATCACCACGCTGTCGCTGGAGAATCTCAATGTGATCGAGATGCCCGCCGACTTCCTCCAGGCCTTCCCGGCGCTCAGGCGCCTCGATGTACGAACCAGCCCCCAATTAAGCGTCAGCTCGGTCCTGCAAGCACTGCGCAACGCCCCACGGTTACAGGAGCTTCGCCTGAGCGGCACGCACCTGGGCGAGCTGCCCGCCGTGTCCCATGAAGTGCTCCCCACGCTGCGAGACCTGCGTAGCCTGGAAATGCCACATCATCGGATGACGCTCACCTTGCATGACCTGCGAATGCTCACCGGCCTGCCGTTGGAAACCCTGGACCTGCGCGCCAATCGCATTGCGCTGGACGCCGACACGGCGAATACGTTCAGTTCGATGCGAACACTGCGCAACCTGCTCCTGAGCAACAATCCCCTCGCCGTCAGCCCCAACCTGGCTGACCTGGACAACCTCGCCACCGTGCGCCTGGACAACAGCCAACTGCGCCAGTGGCCCACTGGTTTGAGCGGCCTGATGCAACGCAATCCCTGCATGTTGCGGGTGGTGGACCTGAGCATGAACAACATCGACCAGGTACCGGGGTTGCCCGCGCTCTTGTCATCCCCCTACCTGGGCGAACTGTTGGCCAGGCGTGCGCAGTACCGCTGGCGGTTCAACTACAACCCGTTGGACGAGGCCACCCGCGAAAGCCTGCAGATTGTCGGCGCGTCGGTCGAACAACGTGTCGAGGGCATCGACGCCAGCGCGCCACCAGCGCGAATCGACTGGTTGCAAAACGCCAGCCGGCAACAGCGGGCAACCTGGGAAGCGCTGTTCGACGCAGACGGCAATGCCAGCCTGCGCCAGGTCGTCGAACAGGCGGGTATGTCGGCCAGTGCCCGTCGCCAGCCCCGAGCATTTGCTCGTCAAGTATGGACGCTGCTCGAGCGTGCGAGCACCAGCACCCGCCTGCGCGCGCGTCTGGACGAAGTGGCCGGCGAGTTCCCGGTGAGCTGTGGCGATGCCGGGGCCGATGGTTTCGGCACCTTGCAAATCGAAGTGATGGCCTATGATGAAGCCGCAGGCGCAGAGGTAGCCACGCCACCGCTGTTCCAGTTCTTCCGCCGCCTGTTCCGCCGCGACCAGGTGAACAGGCTGGCCCAGGAGGTGTTCAACGCCCGCGTGGCCCGGCGCAATGCCCTGCACGCACTGGATGCCTGGACCACCCGGCCGCTGGCCGAGCGCGGCGCCAGACCCGTGCTGCCGCCCCTGCATCACGTCGACACATTGTCCGACGACGTGCTGCACAATGGTCTTGGTGAAGGGCTGGACCTGATCGAGATCCGCCTGGCCCTGCGCAGCGGCCTGGCCAGCCGGCTGGACTTCCCCGAACCCCAGCAGGCCATGCTGTACCGGCACACGGCTGAAATTTCCGCGAGGACCGAGGAAGCGGTGCACGATGAGGTCGATGCCCGGGACCAGGACGCCGAGGCGCGCCGCCAGTGGATCGCCCGGCAACCGGGCTGGCGGCGCCTGCTGCGCCGGGAACACAGTGCCCATTTCGAGGTGCTCAGAAAGCGCTGGGACGCAGGCCTGGACTACCTCGACGGCAACGACCTCGACGGCCCGCTCGAGCCGCCGGTGATCGAAGCGCTGACCCAGGCCCTGGGTCGCAGCCCGCTGGCCGAGGATGGCCAGCCCCTGCGCGAGCCCATTTCCAGCGACCGCTACGTCGCGGGCATGAACCGCATGGCGCTGGGCCTGGAACAGGACGAAGACGCCCTCTATCTGCGCCTGACCCGCCGCCGCGACCCCAACAACTGAGCCTACTGGCCGCGCAGGTCTTCGAAGAAGGCCTGCCGCCCCTGTACCTGGCTTGACGCACGCGGCTGCGCGGCAGCCTCGCCGCTGGCTCGTTCCACGTGCCAGTAACAGTGCCGAACCGCACGCGTCACCGCCACGTAGGCAAGGCGCTGCACCTCTTCCTTCTGCGCCGTATCGAACGCCTGGGCGTCCCCTGGCTTGCCCAAGCCGGCCAAGCGATACGCCTGGTTCTTGTAGGGCGAGCTGGTCAGGTAGTGGCAATCGCCGAGCATGAACACCGCATCTGCTTGCAGTCCCTTGGCGCTGTGATAGGTCAGCTGACGCAGGCGGCGCTGGCCGGGCGGCAAGCTAGAATCAACTTTAACAATTGGCAATAAATACTTTTCAATCAATAACTTATCGCTTGTTTTTCGAAACAGCATCATGACCGTTTCACCCCGCTGATAATGCTCGATCACGGTTTCGGCCAATGCCGCCTCGTCCCGGTCGAAAACCTTCACTGGCGACAACGGCAGCTCGGCTGCCAGCCCGCTGGCCCTGGCCTTCTTGCCGGTGATGGCCGGCGCGCCTTTGACCAGATGCTCGGCGGCCTCGATGATGTACTGCTGGCTGCGGTAGTTCTCCACCAGCATCACCCGCGTGTTGGCCGGTGACGGGAAGGCCTTGGTGAACTCCATGAAGTACTTCGGCGAGCTGCCGCGCCAACCATAGATCGACTGCCAGTCATCGCCCACGCACATCAGCGATGAATGTTGCGCCACCCGCCCGCTGTGCATGGCCGGCCCACGGCGGCGGATTTCGGCGAGGCAGGCACGCAGCCAGCTGACGATCTGCGGCGAGACGTCCTGGAACTCGTCGATCATCAGGTGCGCCATTGGGCGCAGCAAGGGGGCGGGCAGCAACCCGAGGTTCTCCGGGTTGTTCTCGCCGAACAGGGCGAACATGCGGTTGTAGGTCATCACCGGCGGCGACTGCGCCAACAGGTGTGCTTCCAGTGCCTTCCAGAACAGCGCGAGGGCCTCGAAGAATGCCGCGTCGCTATCGCCAGAAGGGAAGCTCATGGCGGCCACGGCGTTGTTGACGTCCAGGCCGAGGTTCTCGATGAAGCTCGCAGCGGTGACGAAGGCGTCGAGCAACGGCGCCGGGGCCAGCTCGCCCTTGACCTTGTACTCGAAGCCCGGGCCGGCCACGGCATCCCCCGCCAAGGACGTTGCAAGCCGTTTTGCCGAAGAGTAATTATCAAGCCATATCAATGGCTTATCACAGAAAGCTTGAAACAGGGTGCGCTTTACCGCCCATTCCGCGCGCACCGCCAGCTTGGCGCCCGGGCGCTGGTACTGGGCACTTTCGGACGGGTCGAAGCCCAGTACCACCCAGGCGTCCAGCCCTTCCAGGCGGCCATGGACATGAAAACGGCTACCGCGGATCTGCACCGTATCACGGCAGGGTTCGATACCCTTGATCGGCCAGGCACCGGCGGCGAACCACAGGTCCTCGATCACATCGCACAGTTCCTCGTCGCGCTGGGCGGCCAGCTGGGTGACCTGCACACGCTTGTGCACATCCGGATGATCCGGGTCCATCGGCTTGAGCAGCAGTGCTTCCTGGCGCAACGCGCCGACCAGCTGGGCAAACCGCGGGCTCTGGCCCAGCAGCTCGCTGTAGCACTGGTTGAGCTGCTGACGCTGGGCATCGTTCAGGCGCAGGTCGAACGGGTTGCTGTCAGCGTTTGCCTCGCCGCCTGCGGGCATCTCGTTGCCCAGGGTCTCGAACGCCCGCACCTGGGCGAAGCCTGGCAAGCTGCGCACCAACGGCAGGATGCGTGAATGGAAAGTGCGCACCAGCTCCCGCCCCTGGGCAGGCGACAGCTCGAGCTGCCACAGGGCAAACACCTGCAGCAGGCGCTGGATGAAGTCACGGCGCGACTCGCGGGTGAAGGTCACCACGGTCAGGGCATCGAGCTCGAAGCCCAGGTAGTGACGCAGCAGCAGGATGCGCAGCACCAGCGAGGTCGACTTGCCGGCCCCGGCGCCGGCCACGACGCAGGTCGAGGGTGTGTCGCTGAAGATCAGCTTCCATTGCGCCGCGCTCGGTTGCGCCTCGGCAGGCAGACGCCTGGCGACATCAGCCTTGAAGCGCTTTTTCAGCTCGGCGGTCAGCGGCAGGCGCCAGTCGTCGAACAGGTTGTCGTCCTGCCCGGGTACACCGGCATTCTCCGGGCGGGCATCGCGGATCACCAGAACCTGGCGCCCAGCCTCGAATCCAGCGACCCGACCCTGCTCGTAGCCCTCACGCAAGCCATCGGCATGGCCGTTGCGCTGCCCCGTGGCGTGGCCGAGGAACCAGGAATCGCGGTGCTGCGCCTGCAGGCGTGACAGGCCCCGCCCCAACAGGCGGGCGGCCAGGCGGCGCAGCCAGGGCAACTGGGCGGGAGGGGTCAGGTCGGCCGGGGCCCGGGGATGCTCGTGCGGCACGGTCACTCCATTGAAAATCAGAACAGCCGGCATGTTCGCCTCATCCGCGTAAAAGTGCCAGCGAATGCTTATGGATCATGGGATTAGGCGATGAACCGCATGCGGAGTCGCATAATTAAATATCGTATTTATAGATATTTAAGAGCCGATATTTACGCTTTTTATCGATATTTAAGTCGCGCATCATGGCCTCATTCCACCGAATCAGAGGAACACCACCATGCTGCAACTACGGCCCTTCGAAAGCCTTGGCCACGCCAACCACGGCTGGCTCGACGCCCATCATCATTTCTCCTTCGCCGAGTACCATGACCCGGCACGCATGCACTGGGGCAACCTGCGCGTGTGGAACGACGACCTGATCGCCGCCGGCGCAGGCTTCCCACCGCACCCGCACCGTGACATGGAGATCATCACCTACGTTCGCGAAGGCGCCATCACCCATCAGGACAGTTTGGGCAACAAGGGCCGAACCGAGGCCGGCGATGTGCAAGTCATGAGCGCTGGCAGCGGCATTGTCCACAGCGAGTACAACCTGGAGAAGGTCGACACGCGGATCTTCCAGATCTGGATCATCCCGGAAAAGGTCGGTGACGCGCCCTCCTGGGGTACCCGCCCGTTCCCCAAGGGTGAACGTGGCGAGGGCTTCGTGACCCTGGCCAGTGGCCGCGAAGGCGATGACGACAGCCTGCGCATCCGCACCGACGCCCGCCTGGTGGCCGCGACTCTGCGCGCCGGTGAAAGCGCCGAGTACCGCCTCGATGAGGGCCGTCGCGGCTACCTGGTGCCGGCCAAGGGACGGATCGAGGTGAACGGCTTGCAAGCCAAGGCCCGTGATGGCGTGGCGATCGAGCAGGAGACGCGGCTCAAGGTGACAGCATTGGAAGACAGCGAAATCGTGCTGGTCGATGTAGCCTGATCGACCTTGGCCGGTTTGCCGGCGCAGGCCACTATCGCACTTTTTCGCGTTTGTGCGCTCTATGCATGGCCAGGCCCCACCGATCCCCGGTGGGACCGACTTTTCCAACCGGTGCCGATGGCCGTACGAAAACGCCTTCCATTTCCTCGCCGACTGCTGATGGCCGGCAGCCTGGCCTGTCTGGTCGCCTGCACCCAGCAGCAGGGCCGCGACATGCTCACCCAGTTCAGCAACGGCAAGCCCGACGAGCTGTTCCAGACCAGTGTCGACCGCATGGCCACCCTGGCCATGCGCGACAACCTGCAAAGCCTGTACCTGCTGATGAACAAGCTGTACCTGCGCAACCCCAACCAGTGGCGACAATCGGGTTACCTCGACGCCACCACCGCGGCGCGGCAGATCCGCATCGCCATCGAGCAGCGCCAGCCCCTGGCGCAGTTGGGCGAGCGCCGCGACCTGGCGGCCTTGAGCTACGCCCTGAGCCCGGAGTTTCGCGGAGACCGGGTGGGTGCGTTCATTTACGCCATTGGCAGCATGCTGGTCACCGCCCACGGTGGGCGCACCGAGTTCTACATGACCGATACCCTCGACCCGTTGTTCATCCACAATGCCGCGCGCAACATCGAGAAGGCCACCTGGATGCTCAGCCAGCGCCAGGATGCCAATGGGGTGCTCCTGCTGTTTTCCAACGAAATTTCCGAACAAGGCAGCAACCTCAGCTTCGCCGTGGAGTTCGGCAAGGTCGTCGCCCGTCTCGACCTGCTGTCGCAGATGCTTGACGAGCGTTATCGGCGGATCGGCCTGAATTACGCGCAAAGCCTGCTGTTGATGAATTTCCTGCCGGTGCAATGAGCCGCGTCCGCTAATCGCACAAGCCAGCGCGAGGCAGCATCCGCTGTTCGCCCGGCGTTTGTCGGGCCGCATTGCCCCGGTCCCGGCTTATTGCATACTGTGGAAGCTGCCAGCCAACCTTCGCCTGCCTCTACGTGCGCCCGGTGGCTGGCCAGAATGACCGTGAACGACCGCTTGCGCAGCCTCCGGGCCGCAGCGAACGGCGCCCAGAACAATAACGATGGCGAGTGCCTTGCCCATGGAAAGCCGCCTGCTGAGCGAGCAAAGCTGCGTGTTCCACCACGCCGACCCCTATGCCGTGTCCGCCTATGTGAACCACCATGTGGGGCAGCACCATATCGGCCTGTCCCGCACCACCCATCCCCAGGCAAGCCTCAGCCACCGCAAGTTCGCCGAGCTGGACCTGTGCCGCCTCAGCTACGGCGGCAGCGTGCGGGTCACCTCACCCGCGCTGGAGACCCTCTACCACCTGCAGGTGCTGCTCAGCGGCAATTGCCTGTGGCGCGGTCCCCAACGCGAGCATCACCTGCTGCCGGGCGAGCTGTTGCTGATCAACCCGGACGACCCCGTGGACCTGACCTACTCCGAGGATTGCGAGAAGTTTATCCTCAAGGTCCCGGCCAGCCTGCTCGACAGCGTCTGCGACGAGCAGCGCTGGCAGCGGCCCAGCGGCGGCGTGCGCTTTTTGCGCAACCACTATCGGCTGGACGAGCTGGGCGGGTTCCTCAACCTGCTGGGCATGGTCTGCAACGAGGCCGAGGCAAGCGGCTCGCTGCCTCGGGTACAGAGGCACTACAGCCAGATCGTGGCCAGCAAGCTGCTGACCCTGATGACCACCAACGTGGGCATGGAAACACTGAGTGGCCCAGGCGCGGGGCTGGAGCGGATCCTGGACTATGTGGAGCGCAACCTGATGCTGGACATGACCGCCGAGACCCTGGCCGAACAGGCGAACATGAGCGTTCGCTCGCTGTATGCATTGTTCGATCGTCACCTGAACACCACCCCCCGGCAGCACATCCGGCAACGCAAGCTGGAGCGCGTGCACGCCTGCCTGAGCGACCCGAGCTGCACGGTGCGCAGCGTGACCGAACTGGCCCTGGACCATGGCTTCATGCACCTGGGGCGGTTTTCCGAACGCTATCGCCAACAGTTCGGAGAGTTGCCGTCGCAGACCCTCAAGCGGCGCGGTTGAGCCGTATTCGGCCTAACTGGCGAATGAGGCGCAGAGCCATCAGCCCCGTCGCCGTTTCAGTTGCTGCTTCAACACCCGCAACGGCGGCGCATAGAAGAACCCGAACGACACGCTGCCCTGGCGGCCCTTCACCGCATGGTGCAGGCGATGGGCCCGGTACAGGCGCTTGAGGTAGCGGTTGACCGGTTTCGGCGCCCGCGGCCAGTGCCGGTGAAACACCCCATCATGGGCCAGCACGTAGGCCAGCCCATAGCCCGCCACGCCGCCACCGACCCATTGCAGCGGCGCGTGCCCAGCCTTGCCCAGCGTCATCAGGGCAGCGGCGATCAGCCCGAGCGCCAGCAGGTAGAGGTCGTTGGTTTCCAGCATGCCCAGTTGCGGCTCGTGGTGCGAGCGGTGCAGCCACCAGCCCCAGCCGTGCATGACGTACTTGTGGGCCAGCGTGCCGACGCCCTCCATGGCCACCAGGGTGCCGAACAGCACGGCGAGATTGAACAACATGTATCGGTCCGGGGGGTTGGCAACGAAATGCGCAAGCGTACCATTGCCGCCAGGTCATTCAGAGGGATTTTCCATGAAGGATGTACACGCCTCGGCCAGCACCGGCTACACCCGCCAGTCGGACAACTATGAGCAAGGTCGGCCGGACTACCCCGTCGCCTTGCAGGACTGGTTACGCGACACCCTGGGCATCGGCGCCGGGACCCCGGTGCTCGACCTGGGCGCCGGCACCGGCAAGTTCACCCGTCTGCTCAGCGCACTGGCACCACACCTGACCGCTGTGGAACCAGTGCCCGCCATGCGCGCACGCTTCCACGAACGGCTGCCCGACATCCCCGTGCTCGAGGGCACCGCACAGCACATACCGCTGGCCGAGGCCAGCCAGCAGGTGCTGGTCTGCGCCCAGGCCTTCCACTGGTTCGCCGATGCCGCCGCCCTGGAGGAGATGCACCGGGTGCTGGCCCCCGGCGGCCGTCTGGGTCTGATCTGGAACGTGCGCGACGAAACAGTGGACTGGGTGGCGCGGATCACCGAAATCATCACCCCCTACGAGGGCGACACGCCACGTTTTCACACCGGGCGCTGGCGCGAAGCCCTCGCAGGCAGCCGCTTCAGCACTCCGCAACTGACCACCCTGCCCCATGTCCATGAGGGTGACCCACAGACCGTGATCCTCGAACGCCTGCGCTCGGTGAGCTTCATCGCCGCCCTGCCCCAGGCCGAACAAGACGAGGTCATGGGCCAGTTGCAAAGCCTGATCGACAACCATCCGGACCTCAGGGGCCGTGAGCGCATCGCCTTCCCTTACCGCACACAGGCCTACGTCTGCCAGCGCCTGCCGTAACAGGATTGTCATGATTCATGCCTTGACCCCGCGCGGGTCGAGGCGTATGGTCCGCCGCGCATTCAAGCATCCCTCACCCAGGAGACCCCTGCATTGGACAGTAGCCCCAGTCGATTGCGACAGGCCCACACGGCGAGCTAGTCCGGCAGCGTTCCTGCCACTGTCTCGCCGTACTCGGTAGACGGTGGTTTCCTTCGGCCCTCCCCGGCTGAACATTCCTCCTTGCTTCCCAGCCCTGCCACCCGGCATGGCGCGTGGTCCTGCGCATTCCTCGTTTGCAATCGCGCCGTCTCAAGTCGGCGCCCATGCGGGCCAGCGCCCGCAGAACGGAGTTCGCTATGGATTGGAAAATCTTCCTGCTGCGCGTCAGCGTGGCCCTGCTGCTCGGTGCCCTGATCGGCGCCGAGCGTCAACTGCGCCAGCGCCTGACGGGCCTGCGCACCAACGCCTTGGTCAGCACCGGCGCCTGCCTGTTCGTGTTGATGACCCAGGCAGTACCGGGCATGGCGCCAACCGATGCCTCGCGCATCGCCGCCTATGTGGTGTCGGGCATCGGCTTTCTCGGCGGCGGCGTGATCATGCGCGACGGCTTCAACGTGCGTGGCCTGAACACCGCCGCCACCCTCTGGTGCACCGCCGCAGTCGGCGTGCTGTGCAGCCTCGGGTTGTTGCTTGAGGCGTCGCTGGGCAGCCTGGTGGTGCTGTGCGCCAACATCCTGCTGCGCGACCTCGCCCAGCGCCTCGACCGCCAGGACGTGCTGCCGGCCAGCGAGGTCGAGCAGCGCTACGAGGTGCGCATCGTCTGCCGCGCCGAGGACGAAATCCAGGTACGCAGCCTGATGCTGCACAGCCTCAGCGACCCGGGCTTGCGCCTGCAGTCGCTGCACAGCGAGGACCTGGCCGACCCGGCACGCCTGGAAGTACGTGCCGAACTGCTCGGCACGCCCCAGGCGCCGATCCAGCTGGAGCGCCTGGTCGGCCGGGTGAGCCTGGAGAAAGGCGTCAGCTCGGTGCGCTGGCAGTTGCAGCTGCAGGCTCAGGGCCTGAACATCGATTAGGGTCTGTACGAAATGTGTCTGCGCGAAGGCCAGACAAGGCGAAACGGGGGGAGGAAGCGCAGTGTACTGGAGTACATGAGCATTCCGAGCCCCGTTTCAACGCAGTATGGGCGAGTGCAGATACATGTCGTACAGGGCCTAGTGTGGTGTTTCACAAATAACGACCATAACTCGCGGCGCTTTTTGCGCTCATGCGGCGTTGTCGCTCCTCGCCGTAGCTGGGCTACGACTCGTCGCGACGCCTTGCCTGAGCGCAAAAATCGCTCGCGATTTATTGGTCGTATTTGCAAAACACCACACTAGACGCTGTCGCGCACATGCCGCTCGCGCAGCTCCTGGCGCTCCTTGGCCTCGACGCACAAGGTCGCGGTGGGCCGCAGCAGCAGGCGGCGCAGGCCAATCGGCTCGCCGGTTTCCTCGCACCAGCCGTAGTCGCCCCGGGCCAGGCGCTCCAGCGCCTGGTCGATCTTGTCGAGCAGCTTCTTTTCCCGCTCCAGCGAGCGCAGTTGCCAGTGGCGCTCTTCTTCGGCGCTGCCGATGTCGGCGGGGTCGCTGTGCACTTCCTGCTCGCGCAGGGCGCGGAACTCCTGTTCGATGCGGCCCTGCAGCTCGCCGCGTTGGGCCAGCAGCAGGTTACGGAAGAATTGCCGCTGCGGTTCGTTCATGTAGGCGGCGGCAGGTTGTTGCAACAATTGCTCTTCAGTCATGGCAAGGTTCCGAAATGCTGGGCGCGCGTCGCGCCCCTTTCGCTGGCAAGCCAGCTCCCACAGGGGCTGCGCAGCGGCCCCTGGCTCAATCAACGGTCGAACATCAAGGGCAGTCCCTGGCACGGGTCGTGCACCTGGCCCTGGTGCCAGGCCAGTTGCCCCGACACCACCGTGGTACGTACCACATGGTGAAAAGCGCGCTGCTGGAACGGCGTCCAGCCGCAGCGCGCCAGGATCGGGTCGTCCGCCACGGCCCGTGGCCTGGCCAGGTGCTCGACGATGGCGAAGTCTGCCCAGTACCCCTCGCGCAGAAAACCGCGTTCGCGAATGGCGAACAGCTCGGCCACCGCGTGGCTGGTCTTGGTCACCACCTGGGCCATGCTCAGCACCCCTTCGCTGACCAGTTCCAGCGCCGCCGGGAGGGCATGCTGCACCAGCGGCAGGCCTGACGGTGCCCGTGCATACACCCGCCGTTTCTCCTCCAGCGTATGCGGCGCATGGTCGGTACCGATCACATCGATACGGTCACGGGCCAGGGCCTTGCGCAAGGCGTCACGGTCGGTGCCAGTCTTGATCGCCGGGTTGCACTTGATCAGATGGCCGAGGCTGGCGTAGTCGCTGTCGTCGAACAGCAAGTGGTGCAAGCACACCTCAGCAGTGATGCGCTTGCCGCTCACCGGGCCGGGCGTGAACAACGCCAGCTCGCGTACCGTGGTCAGGTGCAGCACATGCAGGCGCGTGCCAAAACGCCGGGCCAGTTGCACGGCCAGGCTCGAGGAACGGTAGCAGGCATCGGCATCGCGGATCAGCGGGTGCGCGGCCGGGGGGATGAACTCGCCGTGGCGCGCCCGCCACCAAGCCTCGTTCTGCAGAATGCTCGGCGTGTGTTCGCAATGGGCCAGGACGATGGTCGGCGCATAGACGAAGAGTTTTTCCAGCACCCGCGGATCGTCCACCAGCATGTCGCCAGTGGACGCGCCCATGAACACCTTGATCCCGGCAACATCGCGCGGGTCGAGGGCGGCAATGGTGTCGAGGTTGTCGCGGCTAACGCCGAAATGAAAGCCATAGTTGGCCCGTGAGCCCGCCGCCGCCCGGCGCTTCTTGTCGGCCAGCGCCTCCAGGGTCAACGTGGGCGGGTTGGTGTTGGGCATGTCCATGAAACTGGTGATACCCCCGGCCACCGCTGCCCGCGACTCGCTGGCGATGCTGCCCTTGTGGGGCGCCCCCGGCTCGCGAAAGTGCACCTGGTCGTCGATCATCCCCGGCAGCAGCCAAGCGCCCTTGGCATCAATCTCCAGTGCCGCCCGGGCGTTGTCGAGGCTGCCGGCGATCCGTTCTATGCGCCCATGGCGCACCAGCAGATCGGCTTCGAATTCACGCCCCTCGTTGACCAGCCGCGCATTGCGCACCAATAGCGTGTCCATGCTCAGAACTCGTTCTGCAAGGCCTTGTAGCCCTGGACCAGGTCGATATTGGTGCGCGCCACGTCCTCGGAAAACTCCGAGGCCGATACGCTGACCGGCGGGTAGCGCTCCAGGTCGGTATGCGGACCTATGTGCTCGGTGGGCGGCACGTAAAAGCGTGGCGGCAAGTCGCGGCCGTCGACCACCGAGTTGTGCCGCACCACGCTACCATCACCGACCTTGCAGTTGAACAGCACGCTGTTGAAGCCGATGAACACCCGGTCGCCGACTTCGCACGGGCCGTGGACGATGGAGCGATGGGCGATCGAGCTGTACTGGCCGATGCGCACCGCCGCGCCGGACTTGGAATGAATCACCACGCCATCCTGGATATTGGAATTGGCGCCGATGACGATCGGCTGCATGTCGCCGTCGGCGTCCACCTCGTCGGCGCGGATCACCGCGTAGGGGCCGACGAACACGTTGTCGTGGATGATCACCTTGCCGCAGATGATGGCGGTGTGGTCGATATAGGCCGATTCGGCGATTTGCGGGAGATGGCCGGAGGGGTTTCTGCGGATCACGATGAGGTCCTGCCTGTGAGGAAGATCGCAAATGTTACGTTATAACAATTACATTGCAACACCTTCCCGCGTCGATCTGGCAAACTGCGTCTTCTTGCGCAGCGACGCCACGCCCACAGGTCTTGTCTCCACCATGCTTGTCCGCCTCACCCGCATCGAGGATGTTCCCTTGCTCCCGGCCCTGGAACGCTCCGCCGCCCAGGCATTCCGGCAATTGCCGCACCTCGCATGGCTGGCCGACAGCGACGTGATGGATGAAACCCAGCACCTGGCATTCGTGAGCGAAGGTTGCAGCTGGGTCGCCGTGAATGATCAGGACCAGGCACTGGGTTTTCTCTGCGCCAGCGTTGCCGACGACGCCTTGCACATCCATGAGCTGTCCGTGCGGCAAGAGGCCCAGGGCCAAGGCCTGGGCCGGCGCTTGCTGGACCAGGCACGGGATGCCGCCCGCCACAAAGGCCTGGCCTGGCTGACCCTGACCACCTTCGACGATGTCCCCTGGAATGCCCCGTTCTATCAGCGCTACGGCTTCGAACGTCTGGCGGTGCGACAGCTGGATCATCGCCTGCAGACGATCATCTCCAGCGAGCTGGCCCACGGCCTGACCGATCGCTGTGCCATGCGCTTGGCCATTACCTGCGGCCCCTAGACGCTGCCGATTTGACTTCGCATTGGCATCAGAACCGCTGCGCGACCATCTTGAACGGATACGGCTGCGCCTTGTACTTGCCGATCTTGCCGCGCTTGGGCAGCGTCACCTTGTGCTCCCGGCTGAGGTCCTTGTAAGGGATCTGCTGCAACAGGTGGCTGATGATATTCAGCCGCGCCTTGCGCTTGTCCTCGGAGCGCGCCATGTACCACGGCGCCCAGGAAGTATCGGAGGCGGCAAACATGTCGTCGCGGGCGCGGGTGTAGGCGTCCCAGCGGTTGTAGGACTTGACGTCCATCGGCGACAGCTTCCACAGCTTGCGCCCGTCGCTGATGCGGTCCTGTAGCCGACGGGCCTGCTCTTCGGCACTGACCTCGAGCCAGTACTTGATGAGGATGATCCCCGACTCGACCATCATCCGCTCGAACATCGGCACCACGGTGAGGAACTTGTGCGCCTGCTCTTCGGTGCAGAAGCCCATCACCCGTTCCACCCCGGCGCGGTTGTACCAACTGCGGTCGAAGATCACCACCTCGCCGGCCGCCGGCAGGTGGGTCAGGTAGCGCTGGGCGTACATCTGGGTCTTCTCGCGCTCGGTGGGCGCCGGCAGCGCCACCACGCGGAACACCCGCGGGCTGACGCGCTCGGTGATGGCCTTGATGGTGCCACCCTTGCCCGCACCGTCGCGGCCTTCGAAGACGATGCACACCTTCAGGCCCTTCTCCACCACCCACTGCTGGAGTTTGACCAGCTCCACATGCAGGCGCTTGAGTTCCGCCTCGTAGGTCTTGCGTCCAAGCTTCTCGTCGACCTCACCCTTGCGCTTGCCCTTGGCCATTACCTGCTCCTCTCTGCCCGCTTCAAGTCGCCCCGACGGCGCCGGGGCGGAACCAGCAGAGTATGGCTGAACACCCACCGTTTGCCGGTTGGCCGCCAGTCGGTGCCAGAGGCAGGCTTTGCCAAACAGCGCACAGCACGGGCGATATGTCGTCGTGCCACGATTGCGGCCGCTCTGGCGCGCGGGTTCTAATCCTGCCCTGCGCTCCACCCAGCAATTGGCAATACAAGGAAGCCTTACAATGGACAGGAAGATCATACCGCTGGCGCTGCTGGCGACCCTGGTCGGCTGCTCGGACAACCAGCAGCCCCGTGAAGCCGACCTGCGCCAGGCTGCCCAAGCCTACCTCGACAGCCAGTACCCGCACTGTTTCGTGATCAGTGCCTTCCCCACCCGCACCCGTGACTTCGACGTCGAAGGGACCAACCAGGCGTTGCATGCCCTGGCCCGGGTCGGCGTGGTCAGCGAACGGGAGGTTGCCCGTACCGAAGTCCCTGAGCGGCTGTGGCAGCCGGCACGCACCGACATCTACTACGCCTACGACCTCACCGACGAAGGCCGTCGCTACTACAAGGCCGATGCAAGGCGCAAAGCGAACGGCGCCAGCACCGGCGGGCTGTGCTTCGGCAAGGCCGAGGTCACCGCCATCAACAGCGTCGGCAAGCCTACCGAACATGATGGGCGCAAGCAGTCGCAGGTGAGCTACAGCTACCAGGTGAACGAACTGCCGAGCTGGGCCAGCGACGCGGCGGTCCAGGCCGGCATCGCAGGCCTCGGCCAGGCAGCCGCCAGTGTCGCCAAGCCGCTGGAGGAAACCCGCGCCATGGTGCTCACGGAACAAGGTTGGGTCCACGAGCAACTGCTGGCCAACTGATCGCGGTGTTAATCCTGGGGAAATCCGCGCACGCCATCCTTGCCTCAACCCGGCCGCCTGGCGGCCGTTTTTAGGTCAATCGATGGAGACCCCAGTGATGAAAACCCTAACCTGTGCACTCGCCCTGCTGGCAACGATCTCGGCCACCTCGGCCTTTGCCGAAGGCGGCGCCGACCGCCTCAAGGAACGCAGCGACCAATGGGCGCTGCAACGCCAGCAGGCCGAGCAGATCGCCAAGGGTGACGCCCAGTCACCCGCCCAGCAGCAAGCACAGCAGCAAGCACAGCAGACCCAGGACAACGCCAACACACCCTCCAGCTGATAGGCCCCTTGGGCATTTTTGTTCAATACCCGCGCCGCGGCCTCGGGCAGGATAGCCGCACTATCCTCGCCACAAGGAAACGCCCGATGAGCCTGACACTGTCCATGGCGGCCTTCGCCCTCGCCGCCTCCATCTCCCCCGGCCCGGTCAACATCGTCGCCCTCGGCAGCGGCGCGCGCCATGGCCTGCGGGCCAGCATCGGGCATGCGGCCGGTGCCACCCTGGGTTTCTGCCTGCTGCTGGTGCTGGTCGGGCTGGGCGTGCATGAGCTGCTGCTGCGCTGGCCGTTGCTGGGGCAGCTGTTGCATTGGGGCGGGGTGTTGTTCCTGCTGTACATGGCATGGAAGCTGGCCAGCGACGACGGCGCACTGGGCGCCGAGGATGGCCAGCGGGCGCCAAGCGCCTGGCACGGCGCGGCCATGCAGTGGCTGAGCCCCAAGGCCTGGCTGGCGGCCGTGGCTGGCATCGGCGCCTATACCGGCGGCGAGCAACAGCTGTTGTGGCTGTTCACCTGGATCTACGGGCCGATCTGTTTCGTCTCCGTGGCCAGTTGGGCCTGGGCCGGCAGCGTGATCCGCCAGTACCTGGCCGAGCCGTGGCGGATGCGTCTGCTCAATCGGGTGCTGGCGGGGTTGCTGGTAGCGAGCGCATTTTACCTGATGGTGTGAGGTTTACGGCTCGGGCCCTATCGCGGGACAAGCCCGCTCCCACGTGCTATTCAGCCATTACGATAGTGCCCCGGCGTGGTCGCCAGGTGCCGCTTGAAAGCCCGCTGCAGATGCGCCTGGTCGGCAAAGCCGGCTTCCAGCGCCACCTCGGCGATGGCCCTGCCTGCGCGCAACTGCGCCCGGGCATGCTGCACCCGCTGGTCGAGCAGGTAGGCGTGCGGCGATAGCCCGAAGCGCTTGCCGAATACGCGGGTCAGGTAGGCCCGTGACAAACCTGCCGCAGCACAGATGTCCTCCAGGGTCAGCGGATCCAGACGGTGGGTGCGAATGAACGCGGCAGCCATTTCCAGGCGTGGATGCGCCTGGGGGTGACGCGCCGCGCCGCCCTCGAGATAACCTGGCAGCTCTGCGAAGAACGTCGCCAGCCGCTCGGCCTTGTCCAGCGCCTCGCTGTCGAGCAGCCCGGCGAACAGGTCGAGCAACCGCCCGTACAGCGCAGGTGACGTGCTCAATGTCGCTGCCGGCAGTTCGAACCCTCGGGCCTGCAACCACGGCAAATCAACGAACAGCATCAGGTAGGACCAAGGTTCGCCCAGGATGGGGTTGCAGGTGTGCACCACTCCTGGGTTCATGAGCACCGTGGTCCCCACGGCCACCTCATGCCGTGCATCACCGGTCAGGTAAGTGCTGCGCCCGCCGGTGATCACGCCGATGGAAAAGCTCGCGTGGGAATGCGCGGTGTAGCACACCTGGCGGCCATCCCCGACCAGACGGGCCTCGACGAAGGGCAATGCCGGATCACGCCAGAACCGCGAGACCTCGATCATCGCCCCGCCCTCACCCTTCGCCGCCCTGCACCACCACCAGCAACTGCGCCTGGCGCTCGCCGACCGAACGCAGGCGGTGCGGGGTCTGGGCATTGAAATGCAAGGCGTCGCCGGCCTCCAGCAGCACCCGCTCGCTCATGAAGTCGACCTCCACCTGCCCCTCGTGGACGAACAGGAACTCCTCGCCCTCATGTTCCTTGAAGGTCGGGTCGCTGAACTCGGTCGGCGGCTGGATCAGAAACGGCAACAGGCTGCGCTGGCCGACCTGCGAGGTCAGCACCGCATAGCCCGGCCCCTCGCCACCGCCCACCAGCGCCTGGCGCTCGCCGCGGCGCACCAGGCTGTAGCGCGCCTGGCCGTCATGCTCGCCGTCGAACAGTTCCTCGACATTGACGTTCAACGCCCGCGCCAGCTTCAGCGCCGCAGCGATCGACGGCGTGTTGAGGCCACGCTCGACCTTGGACAGATAGCTCTTGGTCATGCCGGACTTCTCGGCCAGCTGCTCAAGGGTGATGCCCAGTTTCTTTCTCAGCAGTTTCAGTCGGATAGACATGTGAAGCAGGTTTCCCGAACAAACGCACTTGCGCATGACACTTTGTGTCATATAGGATTATTTGTGTCATCTAATGGTTCGCCCCCTCACCGTCCAAAGCTCGGGGGCGAGCCAGCCCTGACATCCGTCATCACGCCACAGAGGAAAGCTCCCCATGGCCAATACCCTTACCCTCAGCAAAGACCAGCTGGTGCAAAAGGCACTGACACAGATGCAAGGCTCGCTTGCCGATAATACGTGGACTGTGCGCGAAAAGCTGGCCCTGACCTGCCGAATTCTCTTCGATAACGGCCACGACTCGGGCCTGGCCGGACAGATCAGCGCCCGTGGCGCGCAACCGGGCACCTTCTACACCCAGCAACTGGGCCTGGGCTTCGACGAAATCACCGCCAGCAACCTGCTGCTGGTCAACGAAGACCTCGAAGTGCTGGAAGGCGAAGGCATGCCCAACCCAGCCAACCGCTTCCACAGCTGGGTGTACCGCGCCCGCCCCGACGTCAACTGCATCATCCACACCCACCCTACCCACGTCGCCGCGCTGTCGATGCTGGAAGTGCCGCTGCAGGTCTCGCACATGGACCTGTGCCCGCTGTACGAAGATTGCGCATTCCTCGAAGCCTGGCCGGGTGTGCCGGTGGGCAACGAGGAAGGCGAGATCATCAGCGCCGCCCTGGGCGACAAGCGCGCCATCCTGCTCTCGCACCACGGCCAGCTGTCCACCGGCACCAGCATCGAGCAGGCCTGCGTCTACGCCCAGCTGATCGAACGCGCCGCACGCCTGCAGTTGCTGGCGATGGCCGCCGGCACCATCAAGCCAATCGCCCCGGAGCTGGGCCGCGACGCCCACGACTGGATCGACCGGCCCAAGCGCCACGGCGCCGCCTTCAACTACTACGCCCGGCAGGCCCTGCGCAGCCACGCCGATTGCCTGAACTGATCCCTTTACGCCTTGCTTGCGGAGCCTTGCACAATGACTAATCAATTCCACGGCATCATCGGCTACACCATCACCCCGTTCAGCGCCGGCGGCGAACAGCTCGACCTGCCCGCGCTGGGCCAGTCCATCGACCGCCTGATCGCAGGCGGCGCCCACGCCATCGCCCCGCTGGGCAGCACCGGCGAAGGCGCTTATCTGAGCGACAACGAATGGCAGCAGGTCGCCCAGTACAGCCTGGAGCGCATCGCCAAGCGCGTGCCGAGCATCGTCAGCGTCTCCGACCTGACCACCGCCGGCGCCGTGCGCCGCGCCCGCTTCGCCCAGCAGCACGGCGCCGACGCGGTAATGGTGCTGCCGGCCGCGTACTGGAAGCTCAGCGAAGCCGAGATCCTCCAGCACTACCGCGCCATCGGCGCGGCCATCGACATCCCGATCATGCTCTACAACAACCCGGCCACCAGCGGCACCGACATGCCGGTGGAGCTGATCCTGCGCATCGTGCGCGAGGTGGACAACGTGACCATGGTCAAGGAAAGCACTGGCGACATCCAGCGCATGCACAAGCTGCAACTGCTCGGCGAGGGCCAGGTGCCGTTCTACAACGGCTGCAACCCGCTGGCGCTGGAAGCCTTCGTTGCCGGTGCCACGGGCTGGTGCACGGCGGCAGCCAACCTGATTCCCGAACTGAACCTGCGGCTGTACCAGGCGGTGCAGAACGGTGAGCTGGAACAGGCCAAGGCGCTGTTCTACCGCCAGCTGCCGTTGCTCGACTTCGTCCTCAAGGGCGGCTTGCCGGCGACCATCAAGGCTGGCCTCGAGATGACCGGGCTACCGGTAGGCGAGCCACGGCGGCCGGTGTTCGGGCTGGATGCACGGGGCCGTGACAAACTGAAGACGCTGCTCGACGCTTTGCGTCAGGGCTGATGTAACAAACGCACCTGTGGAGGTTCGCTTCCACAGGTCATTGCACACGCTTGAGAAGCCAACCCCAAACCCGGAGAATGCCCCAACCCAAACGACCAGAAGCCATGGAAAAGGACCTTTCCAGTGAACCAGAAACAACGCGACGCCCTCAGCAAGTTCCTCAGCTACGTACTGCGCCACGCCCCCGAATCCATCGAATTGTCCCTCGACCGCGACGGCTGGGCCGATGTCGATGCGCTGATCCACGGCGCCGGTAGGCAAGGTCATGTCTTCGACCTGCACGCCCTGCGTGAAGTGGTCGAGACCAATGACAAGCGCCGTTTCACCCTCTCCGACGATGGCCGCCGTATCCGCGCCGCCCAGGGTCACAGCAGCGCCCAGGTAGAAGTGCGCCACGTCGCCAAGGCGCCACCCACCCTGCTCTATCACGGCACCGCCTGCCGCTTCCTGGCCTCCATCGAAACACAGGGACTGATTCCTGGCAGCCGTCACCATGTGCACCTGAGCGAGGATCCACAGACTGCCTTGGCGGTGGGCAAGCGCTATGGCCAGCCGGTGCTGCTCACTGTCGATACCCAGGCCATGTGTGCAGCGGGAGCAGTGTTCTATCAAGCGGACAACGGTGTCTGGCTGGTAGACCAGGTGCCGCCGGTGTATCTGTCACGCCAGGCAGAAGAATAAGCCGGCAGGAACGGCCTTGCGCCGCACCTGCAGGCGGACGCGGAGATCCGTGGGCTAATGCGCCATCCCCAGCTCCGCATCATCCATCAGCGCCTTGGCCAGGGCACTTAGGTAGTGCGCGGCCCAGACCATTCGCGGGTCTTCATCCATCACCCCGACCAAGGTCAGGTGCCGCACATAGTCCATCAGCTCCGACGCCTGTTCGCGGGCATGCAGGCAAGGGATGCCAGGTTCGATGCAGAACAGCGGTTGGGCATGCTTGCCCTCGCCCTGATAGTAACGGGTCTTGCCCGGCGTGAGCGGGGTCTTGCCATCGTCTGTGGTCATGATCGATCTCCCTGAAAACGTCGTCGGCTAGTGCAGCGTGCGGGGCTCGCCCGGCGCTTGGGCCGAGTGCTGTACCTGGGTCAGGGCGGATTCGAGCAACGTGCGCACCGCCTCCATCTCGTGGGCGGCGGCCAGCATCAGGATCGCGCCGGGTGACCGGGGCTTGAGCTGCACGGCCTGGTTGGCCACCGTGAGGGCGCAGAAGGCGTACTCGATGGCGCGTACCAAGGTGTCTTCGAGGAAGTGGGCGTGGTCTTGGGAGGAAGGTGGATCGGGGACAATCTTCAGCATGTCTTGACTCCAACGTGTGAAATGGAGCCGCCAAACTTTGCTTTTCAAAACTATTTTGCCTGGGGCAGGCGCGCCCTCTGCAGGAGCAGCCTTGCACCGCGAAGCGGCCACAGGTTTCAGCGCTGACGCATCAATCGCGGGGCTGCTACGCAAGGCCGCTCCTAAAGAGCAAGACGATCATCATCGGTTTACCGCGATGACACGTCACCACACCTCGTGCGTGTGCGCCCGATAACCTTGCTCGATGCGTTGCACCAGCAACGGTGCACTGATGATGCCCCTGACCGGATAGTACTGCTCTTGCGCGGTCAGCCCGCGGTCGAGCCGGACCTCATCTTCCCCATCCCACAGCCAGAGCGAGCCCCCCGGGCCGCCCGCGCGCGCGCGGAAAGTCGGCAGCGCCTGCAGTACCGGACTGACTGGCACATTGCCGACCACCGTCAGCAACCCCTGGTTGACCGCCGACTGAACCGGGAAAAACACAGAGAACTGCGGCTCGGCGTCGGCCAGGGCGGTGTAGTCGCTTGGCGGTTGCGCATGGAAGCCCGGTAATACCCGGATCAGGAAACCATACTCCGGGTGCTTGTGCGTGACCTGCGCATAGGCCACGCCTTCGCTGGTCAGTACTTGCAGGATGTCGCCCAGCTTTACTTTCTTTGCCATTTAAAAACCTTGGTATCCCACTTTTTTCAGTAGTTCGGCGCCGCGAACCAGAGCCCGCTCGTATTTACTCGGGTTCTTGGTCGCCGAGATTGAATTGATCTTGTTCAGTAGCGTACCGCCATCCTTGCCCAGGCCATGGTAATTGATCAACGTCTGTTCGACAGCACGGGCATCGGAACGCGACAGGTTCTTCAAGCCCGGGATCTGCTCGATGACGATGCCCTTTTCGCGCAAATGTGCCTGGCCACGCTTGGTAATGTCGCTGGTGATCCCGACATAACGGGTCACCCCATCGACCACACAGGAGTAGACGCAGTTCTTGCCACCGATGATGGTGCTCGCTCCGGCGGTTTTTGCAGTTTCCAGCGCCTCGGTCTCGGCCTTGCGGATCGCCTTGATCTCAGTTGCCCGCTCTACCGCCGCGCGCACGCCTGGCGATTTCATCGCGCCTTCCGTGACACCCAGCACCCGCTCTGTAACCAGCTTGCGACCTGGCAGTTCACCAATCAGTTGCAGGAACGGCTCCCAACTGCCGGTGACTTCCGCCAATGTCTGCATGCTAGTCACAGCACGCTCGATCAACTGGTCCTTGTAACCCTGGCACGTGGCATTGGTGCACTTGAGGCCTTCAAGCACCGTCAGGCCAGCTTCGATATCCAGCTGTTGAGAGCGTGCGAACGCCACGCCTCCGGTTTTCAGGGCCTGCTCGTAGTTCTCGTCGCTGAGTTTCTTGTGGCCATTGGCGATCCAGAACTTTTCCTGGCACGCGGTGTTGTTGCCGCAGTCGTTCATGTCGGCGACAAAGTCGCCCATGTCGCTGTGATTGAGGTTGTTGTACTGCGTCGCGGTACTGGCGATCCACGAGCCATCCTGCAAGCGCTTGCCATCACCCTCATCTCGCGCCGCCGCCGTCACCACACCCACCAGCTGAGAAGCGATCAGCATAAGCGCGTCGCGATTGACCGGGTCCATCTGCGTGGCGATCCGGCGCAACTGGTTGGCCAGCAGCTCGTTGGCACCCGCCGCGATGGCCCCGGTGGCGAAGTCGCCGCCAGCGGCCTGGGCGACAAAACCACCGACCAGCGCATGCAGGGCGACCTTCTCCGGGCTGCCGGTACGCAGGTTGGCGTCCCCCACAGTGCTGAAGGCCGTCGCCGCCAGGGTGTTGAACACCGCCGACTGGAGGATCGCACGCACATCGGCGTCACGCCCGAACGCTTGCCCTACCGCGCCGGAAGCCGCACCGATGGCCAGCTGCTGGGCGCCGAAACGACCGATACCTTCCAGCGACCCGAGGTCGACCACCGACTTGCCATCGACGATCTTGGTCTTGGCGATGTCGCCGAAGTAGCTTTCTGCGATGCCGGCAGTGATCGCAGCGATCGCGGCGTTGGTCAAGCTGTCCTTGCTCAGTGTGTCCTTGAGTGCCTGGCCAAGGTCGCCCTTATTGCTGATGGCACTGTTGAGCGCGGTGTTGGCCAGCGCCGCCGCGCCGGCCAACTGGGCGCCGGCAAGGCCGAGACCGGCCGGGCCGAGCACCGCTGCCAGGAGGATGGCCATGACCATCTGTGCGCCGGCGCCGAGCCCCGAGTTTTCATACTTGAAGCGGGTATGGATCTCCTGCACCTGGCGCCAGTCGACGCCGCCTTGAGCCTCGAGCTCCTTCAACCAGCCCAGGCTCGGATCGGCCTCGACCATCGCATCGATGGACTCGGACACCGATTCCTGGCTGACCTGCCTGACGTCTGCATGGATCTTGCCGGCGGCCTTGATCACCAGGTCGCCCTTGGCCGTCAGCTCACTCTGGCGGAAGGTCTCGTCGGTGCTGCCCTTGCCCTTCATACTGAACCAGGCCAGGCTGCTCTTGCTCTTCTCGTGGCTCTCCTGGATGAGGTCCTTGACGCTCTGGAAGTAGATATCGCCGCCGCTGTCGAGGGTCAGGTCGCCGCCGCTGTCGAGCTTGGCCGCCTGATAGCGCTGGTCGCCACTGCTGACCAGGGTCAGGTGGCTGCCACTGCTGATTTCGCTGCCCACGTGGGTGACTCGGGTCGACTCGTCGCGCTTGGTCGCCTTGCTGCCCCAGCTGCCCTTGGACTTCTTGTCGTACAGCGAGTAGTCACGGTCTTCGGCCGACAGCAACGCCAGATCGTTGCCCGCCACCAGGTAGGCTTCGTCGCCCGCCTGGACGCGGCTGGCAATCAGGGTCAGGTCGTTGCTGGCCGACAGGTCGATGTTGCCGCCGGCCTTGAAGCTGGTGGCAACCTGGCGGACATGATCTTCCTGACGCGTGACTTTCTTGGTCTTGGAATAGAAATGGTCCTCGTTGGCGGCAGAGGTCAGCGTCAGGTCATGCCCGGCGTTGACGGCGATGTTGCGCTTGGCCTCGACCTCGCTGGCAATCGCGGCGAAATCGCGACCGGCAGCCAGGGTCATGTCACGGCCCGCCTCGATCGTACCGACGTGCTGGGTGATCGATTCTTTCTGGTGCCAGCGGCCCCAGTTGTCGCTGTTCTGCTGCTCGACCGAGCTGAGCACCAGGTCGCGCCCGGCATTGATGTCCAGGTCACGGCCGGTCTTGATCACGCCGCCCATGTTCATCACATCGCGCCCGGCACCGATGCTCAGGTCATTACCGGCCTCGATGCGCGCGGCGCTGTCGACGTAGTCGCGGCGGCTACCACCGACTTCGAAACTGGTGACACTGCGCTCGTTGACCACATCGCCCAGCAGCGCATTGAGGCTGACATCGCGCCCCTTGAGGATGCCACCGGCGCCATTGAGGATGCTGTCGCCGGCCAGCAGGTCCAGGCGATTGCCCGCCTCGATCAGGCCGGCGTTGACCAGGTTCTTGCCTGCGCTGGCCGACAGGTTGTTGTTGGCCTTGAGCGTACCGGCGTTGGTCAGGCTGTCACCGGCGATGAGGGTCACATCGTTGCCCGCGATCAGCGCGCCGTTGGGCGCCAGGCGATTGTTCGCCTGGGCCAGGTAGAGCACCGGCACCAGCACCTTCTCGCCGTTGACCACATGCTCTTCGAGCCAGACGATGTCGTGGGTCAGGGCTGCGACCTGCTGGGCGGTCAGGGTCACGCCTACGCTCAGGTTCAGTTGCTGCTTGCTGGCGATGGCGTTGTCCATCAGGTACTGGTACAGCGCTTCATTGCTGGTCTGGCCATCGATGAAACGTTGGCCGGTGCGCGCCAGCACCGCATCCTGGAGCAGCCGCTGCTCATAGAAACCGTCACCCAGGCGCTTCCAGCTCTTGTCCGGGTCATAGCCCAGGTTGCCGAGCAGATAGTCCGAGCTCATGAACGACTTGAGGTCGGTGAGTACCGGGTTGGTTTCGATCAGGTATTTGTGCGGCTGCGAGCGACCGCTGTTGTCCGGCAGGCCCTGGACCTGATGGATGCTGGTCGGCGGTACCACTTTGGACTGGCCCCACGGCGCCGGCCGGCTCAGTGCCAGCGGATCGAGCGCGGTCAGGCCCACGCCCTCGGTAGTGCGGCCCGGCAGCCGGCCACTGCCGTTGCCATTGTTGTCGAGGGCTACCGAGGTGGCACGGGTATCGAGATCCAGGCGTTCGCGCTGGGTGGGATCCACCGCGCGGACGCTCGCCTCCACCTGCGGCAGGTTGGCCAGTTGCGAATCCCGCCCCGGGGTAATCGGCAGTGGTCGGTCACGGTCGGCCAGGCTGATGCTCGAGCCGCCCAGGGTCCAGCCCGACGAAGACGGCACGCTGACCACGCCCTCGCTGGTGCTCAGGCGGAACAGCCCGTTCTGCCCGGTGGGCAGGCTGAAGCCCGGCAGCTCCAGCGGATTGACCTGTTGCTGGGCCAGCTCCGGCGGCAACTGTTTGTGGATGCTGATCAGCGTCGGCTGGGCGGAGGTGGCTGCCGTATTGGTCCCGCGCCCCCCAAAACCATTGGGCGCGCTGAACGGTTTTTCCACACCGTTGCCCAGCCGCTGACCGGCATTGATGGTGACATTGCCACCCGCCTGGATCACGGCAGGCACATAACTGCTGACGGTGCCGGTCTCGATCACCTTCTCTTCGAATACCCGCGCATTGGCGACGTAGGCGGGAAGCTCCATGCGTTGCCCGGAGCTGAACATCGACTCACCCATGCCCCTGGCGCCGATGATATGGTCGTCGCGGGCGAATACCTCCAGGCCATAGGCGACGAAGGTTTCACTCGGCGTGGCACAGCATCGGTAAACGACTGTCGGCGCCCGAGACACCTCCCCTGCCGGGTTGATGAACCACCAGTCCTTGGCGTAGGAAGCATCGTTGTACTGGTTATAGGTGATCAGTTCGCTGATCTGGCCGAAGCCTTTGGGCTTGACCTCCAGGTATTTGGCACTGATGTAGTCACCCAGCGCAGTGCCGGTGTTCTGGAAGTTCGCCACATTTACGGTGATGTTGCCCGTGGCCGATACCGTCGAATTGCTGTTGCTGAAGCTGGTCCCCTGAACGTCCAGGTTACCGCCTGCATTGATGCTGGCCGCAACCGAGCTTGGGTCGCCGGACACGGTGGTCTTGTATTGCTGGATCCATACCAGGTGGTAGGGCCACTTCTTCGAATTCGAAACTCCATACGGCAGGCTGGTACAGCTGTAGCAACGCTGGCCGATGGCCGACGAATACAACTCCGAGGTCACCTTGAAGTTGTTACGTTCGTTGATGAATTGCTCGGCCCTGATGTTGAAGTCGCGGGCGCTCTCCATCTTGCCGGAGATGTTCTTCAGCACCGCGGCGCGGGTGCCGGGCGAACGGCCCTCGACGGTGAGGTTGCCCAGGCTGTAGATCTCGCCGAGGGTGTTGCTCAGGCTGCCGACCGACCAGGTCATGTCGGTGCCGCTGAAGATCAGGGCATTGGCATTGTTCAGTGCCTCGGCGCTGTTGATCTTCAGGGTGGTGGCACTGGCGAGTGTGCCGTAGTTGTCCAGGCGCGACGCGCGTACATCCAGCGCCTGGGCCGAGGTCAGGCGCCCATGGTTGGTCAGGCTGGACAGGGTACCCAGGCCGCCGATGGTGGTGGTGCCACCGCCGGCAATGCTGGTGCTCGCCCCCAGGACGATGCTGTTGGCATCGAGCTTGAGATCGCCCAGGCTGCTGGCGCGACCACTGCCGCTGTAGCTGCCGCCGAGGTTCAGGCTGAAATCGCCGTCACTGGCGATCAGGCCATTGTTGACCCAGTTGCCGCCGCTGCCGACGAAGCTGCGCGAAGCCAGCAACCGCCCTCCCTGGTTCAGGGTCAGTTGGCCCACGTTGACGGTCAGGCGCCCGGCCTGGATCACGCTGTTGGTGGTCCAGTTGGCGGCATTGATGGTAAGGCCACCGAGGGTGGCCATTTCGCCACCGGCCGTGGACAGGTTTTCCAGGCTCACGCCGAAGTCGCCCTGGCCACCATGCAGCAAGCGACCACCGGTGTTGAGGAAGCTGCCGGCGCTCAGGCCCAGGTCATGGTTACTGGTTTCCAGCACACCCGAGCGGTTGTCGAGCAGGCCGGCAATACGTAGGTCGGTCTTGCCTGAGTTGCCCAGCGCGCGCAACTGACCGCCCTGGTTGTCGAAGCTGTCTGCGCCGATACTCAAGGCGGTATCGCTTTCGATGACCCCGCCACGGTTGTACAGCGCATTGCCCAGGCCGAAGTTCAGGCTCTGCCCGGCGATCTGTCCACCGGCGCTGTTGTCGAGGCGACCGCCGATCACGCTGATCAGGCCATTGGCGTAAAGGCCGCCGCCCTGGTTGATGAAATTATTGCTGCGAATGGTCGTTGCGCCGGCCTGGGAGGCCATGCGCCCGCCCTGGTTGTGCAACCCGGCCAGCGCCGTCAGGGTCAGTTGCCGGGCCTGGATGACACCACCCTGGTTGCTCAGCAGGCCGCCCTTGATCTCGGCCTGCAACGCCCCCTTGAGGCTGGCCAGCACACCGTTGCCGTTGTTCAGGTCGCCAGCGGTGAGGCCGACATCGCCTTGCCGGGCGATCAGCTGACCATTCTGGTTGACCAGACTGGCACTGGTGACGACGGTGATGTCAGTCAGGCTTTGCAGCTTGCCCTTGGTGTTGTCCAGGCTGCCAGCAACGATGTTCAGTGCTGCGGTGTCACTGTGCAGCAAGCCCTCATCGCTGTTGTTCAACAACCCTTTGCTGTCGATGTCCACGCCAGCCACGGCGGCCAAGGTGCCGCGATGACTGTTGTCGATACTCTGGGCGTGCACGGTCAGCCCCGCCTGGCTGCCCAGCTCGCCGCCCTGGTTGGTCACCTGCCCGGCTTTGGCCACGTGCAGCGAGGCGGCGCTCAGCAGCTTGCCGCGGCTGTTGTCCAGGTCACCGTCCAGCACCAAGGTCACGGGCCCCTTGGCTATCAGTCGCGCATCGCTGTTGTTCAGGCCCGCAGCCTTCAGATAAACCTCGGCGGCACTGTCCAGCAACCCACCCTGGCTGTTGTCGAAGCTACCTTGGGTTAGGATCAGGCGCTGGCCGGCACCACTGGCCAGCACACCGCCGCGGTTGTCCAGCGCCGTGGCCTGGATCGCCAGTTCCTGCCGGCTGGCCAGGGCGCCGCCCTGGCCATTGAGCAACACGCCATCAAGATCGACGACGACGCTGCCATCGCGACTGGACACTGTCCCGCTGTCGCGGTTGTCGACCTTGCCGCCGTCTAGGCGTACACCCTGCCAACCGGAGACCAGGCCCTTGGCGTTGGTCAGTTGCGTGGCATCCAGGTTCAACTGGCGATGACTGATCAGGCGGCCGCCGCTGTTGTCGAGGGTGCGCGCAAGTAGACTGAACTGCTCGCTGCTGGAGATTTCGCCGTCACGGTTGTACAGGTCGCGCAACTGCTTGATCAGCAGCAGCCCTGGGGTGTTGATCGTGCCGCCCTGGTTGTTCAGGTCGCCATTGTTCAAGTCCAGGGTGAGGCTGTCGGCGCCGAACAGCTTGCCGCCCTTCTGCTCCAGGCCCGTGACACTGGCCAACACGGACTTGCCGGCAATCTGGCCTGCGCCGTTGTTGCGTAGCTCGGCGGCATTCAGTTGCAAAAGGGTGCCGGCGATGATCCGTCCGCGCTGGCTGTTGTCCAGCTCAGCCGTTGTCAGTGTCACCTGCCCCTTGGCCGTGACCACGCCGTCTTCACGGTTGTCCAGGCCAGCGCTGGTGAGCTTCAGGTCGCCATCGCCGACCAGTTTTCCGCGCAGGTTCTCGATCTTGCCCTGGCTTTCCAGAATCAGGTCAAGGGCGCTGGAAAAACTACCGCCACTGTTGTCCAGGCTTGCGCCCGCCACGCTGAGACTGTCTTCGCTGCTGATGCGTCCGTCCACGTTGCGCACCGCGCCGGTCAAGGTCAGCTTCACCGGCCCGTCGCCGGACAGCCTGCCGCCGCTGTTGTCCAGCGAGCTGAGCGGGCCGCTGCCGATCAAGGTGATAGCCTGCTTGGCCGACAGCTCGCCCTTGTTCAGATTCAGCAGCCGATTGAAACCTAGATCCAGGGCAGCGTCGGTATGGATCCGGCCACTGTCGCTGTTGTCCAGGACCTTGCCGGTGAGCGTGAGTGCACCTTTGCTGGCGATCTCGCCATCGCGGTTGTCCAGGTCGTCGACGGTCATCTGGGCGTCAAGCCCTGCCTTGACCAGGCCTTTGTCACGGTTGTCCAGGCGCTCGCCGGTCAGCATCAAACCGCGTTCGGCAATCAATTCGCCGGCCTGGTTGTCGATCTGTGCGCCATGCACCTCCAGGTCCTGCCGGGAGGCCACATGCCCCTTGGCGTTGTCCAGGGTCTCGCCGCGCAGCAACAGCTTGCCATCGGCAAACAGCGTGCCGGCGGTGTTGCGCAACTGCCCCTGTTCACCGAGGTCGATGGTCATCAGGCCACGGCTGCTGAGCAGACCCTCCCGATTGTCGAGGCTGGCGGCTTTCACAATCAGTGACGCGGCGTGGATCTGCCCCTTGAGCGAGGTCAATGCCTGTTCGAGCGTCAGGGTCAGCGCCTGCTTGCTCAGCACCTTGCCTTCGCTGGTATCAAGCTGTCGCGCAACCATCTCGAAAGCCTGGTCGCTGGAAATCTCACCGCCTTGGTTGGCAACCTCCTTGAGCTGCTTGAGAGTCAGCTTGCCGCCGCTGTGAATCAGCCCCCCCTGGTTGTTCAGTTGGCCATGCTGCACGTCAAGGCTCAGGTCGCCGGGGCTGTACAGTTCACCGTTCTGCTGGTCCAGCCCGGTGACGTGGACCTGCAGTACCTGGCCTCCGGCAATCCGCCCCTTGGCGCTGTTGTCGACCTGCCCGGCGTCCAATTGCAGCTTCCCTGCGCTGCTCAGGCGGCCTTGCTGGTTATCGAAGCGGTCAGTGGTTACCGTCGCTGCGAGACGACTGTTGATCACCCCTTGGGTGTTGTTCAGCTTGGAGCTGGCAAGTGTCAGCCCGGCGTCGCTTTCAAGCGTGCCTGCGGCATTGTCGACATCCGTCGACGTGGTCACCGTCAGTTCTCGCGTACTGGAAACGACCCCTTTGCGGTTATCGAGCCGCACGGTCTCGAGCAGCAGCTCACCTTCGCTTTCCAGATGCCCCTGCTGGTTGTCCAGCACGCCGCCACGCCCCGGCACGCCGCGATCCTGCAGGTGGATGTCGAGCCGATCCCCCGCCGAAATCACCGCGCTGTTGTCCAGGCGTGCACCTTCAAGCTTGATCTGCCGAGCGGAAACCAGCCCGGCGCTGCCGTTGATCAGATGCTCCAGAGCAAGAGCCAGGCGGGTACCACCCAGCAGCTTGCCGCCACTGTTATCCAGTACCTGACCGGCGCTGTCGATGCCGTTCTGGGCAGAGATCTCGCCACCACGGTTGTCCACCTCGGCCACACGCAAGATGCTCGACTGGTCGCTGCCGATCAGGCCGCCAACCCGGTTGTCGGCCTTTGTGGCATGCAGCTCCAGGCTGCCCAAAGCCGCGACAGAGCCGTTGCGGTTGTCCAGGACGCCATCGAGCCGCAGCTCAAGCCGGCCGTCGGATGCCAGGCTGCCCTGTGCCCGGTTGTCCAGGCTCAATGCCTTGACGTCGAGCAGGCCGGCAGCGCCGAGCACCCCGGCCTGGTTGTTCAACGCCCCGCGCAGCTTGACGCTCAGTTGCGTGTCGGAGAGCACGTGCCCCTTCAGGTTGAACAGGCTACCCGCCTCCAGGTGGTGCGTACCCGCAGCCGAAATTTCACCCTGCTGGTTGTTCAGCACCTGCTGCACGTAAACTTGCTGCCCCGCGCGACTGGCAACGGTGCCGTCCAGATTGTTCAGCGTGCCACTGCGTAGCTCTATGCCGGCTGCTGCGATACGACCCTTGGTATTGTTCAGCGCCTGGGTAATCAGCAGTGTCACCGCCTGGTCACCCAGGACTTTGCCCTGGGTGTTGTCGAGGCTGTCCGCACTCAGCACGAATGACTGGCCGCTGGAAATCTCACCCTGGCGGTTGAAGACATCGGCCAGTCGTTCGAATACCAGCGGCCCCGTCGCCGCGACAAGACCACCGTCGTTGTTCAACCGCCCACGAGCCAGGTCAAGCGTCAGCCCCGCCTCGCTGAATACTCTCCCGCCCTGCTGGTTGAGCAGTTCTCCCGTGGCCAGTTGCATATCGCCCTTGGCTTCGAGATGCCCTTTGTTCTGATTGTCCAGCTTGCCCAGTGCCAGGGTCGCCCGCTGCCCGGCGACGATCTTGCCCGCCTGGTTGTCCAGCAAGTCCGACTGATTCAGGGCGAGGTCGGCAACGCTGTGCAGGCTGCCTTGCCGGTTGAACAGCCTGGCGGAAGTTATCGCCAGCGTGTTGCCATCGACCAGGCCGGTCTGGTTGTTCAGCAGGCCGGCGATATGCAGGGTCAACGCCTGAGCCGCCAATACCTTGCCAGCCTCGCTGTTGTCCAGGTGATCCGCCTGCAGGTTGGCAGTGCCACGGCTCGACAACTCACCGCCCCGGTTGTCCACCCGGGCCGCCGCGACCTCCAGCGCCTGCGCCGTGACCAGCCCGCCCCGATTGTCCAGCAACTGGTTGCTGTGGATCGTTTGCGCTCGCGCACCAAGTACACGCCCCTGGTTGCGGTTATCCAGGGTAGCGGCGTTGATCCGCCCGTCACGCCCGGCACTGAGGGTACCGCCCTGGTTGTTCAGGGACTCGCGAGTGGTGAGGATCAGGTCACGGCTGGCGACAAGCGTCTTGCCACGGTTGTCGAGGTTCTGCGCGTTGATCGTCAGGTCGCCCTCGGCGTTGCGACCGGTATCCGGGTTGACCCCGGCTTCGATCACGCCGTGGTTGCTCAGCAGGCCGCCAACTTCCAGGGTTACACCGGAGCGGGCGGCCATGCTGTCGTGGTTGCTCAGGTTGCCGCTGGTGACGACTTTGAGGGTCGACTCGCCGTATAGCGGGCCTTGAGCTTCAAGGCTGGCAGCCTTGATGCTCATTGCGCCGGTGGCACGCGTCTGCGCCAAGTTCAGCTGGCCATTGGCATCGAGCTGGATGTCCCCTCCGCTGGCGATCAGGTCCCCGGCCAGGCGCACACCGACACCCGCCTCGGTACCCACCAGGCGAATGGCCCCGGCGTACATGCCGCCCAGGGCGCTGGAATCGATGGCCAGGGCCGGCGCATCGGTGGTATTGCCGGCGCGCGGTGTCGCGGCCAGGGTCTGGGCGTCGACATCGTTGCGCCCGGTGATGACGTTCAGCTCACGGGCGCGCAACTGCGCGTTCAGGCGCGCCGAGCGGGTGATGATGTCGAAGCGCTCGACGTTGTCGGCATTCAGCCCGGCGCCTTCCAGCGCAACGCTGCCGCCCTCCACCTGATAGCCACTGAGCGCGCCACGGCCATCGAGCAGCGGTTTGCCGGTGCTCAGGGTCACCTGGGGCGTGTTGATGAAACCACAACCATCGCAGGTGATGCCGTGAGGGTTGGCGACGATGACCTTGGCCGCATGCCCGGCCACTTCGGTGTAGCCGCGCAGCTGGCTGGCGTTGGCGCCGTTGACCTCGTTGAGGATGGTGCTGGCCGCCTGGCCTTGCAGGTTCGGGTTGCCAAGGATGATCCCGCCCAGCTGGGTAGCCTGGGTACGCTCGGTGGCGTTGTTGAGGATCAGCCCCTGCTGGCCGACGTTGTAGTCGCTGAACTGGTTGTGTGACAGGCCGCTGCCGTTGGGCGCGGCGATGTTGATGATCGGCACGCCGTTGCCCGCCTGGTCCAGCCGGGTGCCCGGCCCGCTGACCACAACGCCCTCGGCGGCCTGTGCCCACAACGGTTGCCAGAACATGGCGTTGGCCAGCAGGAACGCCAGGCCGCGCTTGGGCAGCCCGCAGAAGCGCTCACGGGGCTGAATGGCGGCCGAGCGTTGGCGGGCCAGGAAGGCAAACAGGCGGACGTCCATGTCAGGTCTCGTGAGTCAGGGGATCAGGTGGATCAGATGAAGAAGTCCAGGCGGAAATACACCGGGCGTTCCTTCTCGGTCAGCACGTCGGGGCGTTCCAGGCTGTGGGCGAAGGTCACGCTGGCGGCCATGTGCTGGCCGCGGGCGAACAGCTCCAGCGAGTGGCTGCTGGCACGGCCATGATACTCGCCGTTGTAGCGATCGTTGCGGATCACCCCGAGGTCGTAGCCCAGGCCCAGGCCATACTCGGCCACGAACGGCTGCAGCAGCGGCCAGTTAACCGGGCGGGTCAAGCGCAGGTCGTTGCGCCAGTAGCCACCGCTGTCGCCGGACAACGACTGGTCCTTCAGGCCGCGTACCGACGACAGCCCGCCAAGGCTGATGCGCTGAGGGCTGAACAGCACGTCTTCGCTGCGCTGGCCGGTGGCCAGGCTGGTGAAGCTCAGGCGCTCGCCGAACAGTTCGAAGCCCTGCACATAGCTGACCGTGGCGCTGTACTTGCGGTAGCGCGCCACCGGTTGGCCCGGACGCGGGTGGGCATTGTCCTGGGCATCGAAGGCGCCGATGCCTTCCTGAGTGCCCAGGTCGATGTTGACGAAGGCATTGCCCAGGCGGCGGCCGTGGTTGATGCCGAACTGCGCCTCGCTCAGGCGGTTACTGCTGCCCTCCAGGCGGCTGTCCTCGATGTAGTTGTTGGTGCGCAGGTGGGCCACACCGGCATTCAGCGAGGTCTTGCTGGTGGCATCGCGATGTACCACGCGCTCGGCGCGCAGCTGGTGGTTCTGGCTGTCGCCGGTCTGCTTGAAGGCAAAGCCGTTGGCCTGGGCCAGGGAGCGGTATTCGCTCTCGCTGTAGCTGTAGGTGAAGTTCCACCAGCCCCACGGCAGGTTGTAGAACAGCACGCCGTTCTTCGAGCCCTGGGTGTGATCACTGACCACATCGTGGCCACCACGCAGCATCAGCTGGTCGGCCAGCCCCAGCGGGCTGTCCCATTCCAGGCCGAGGTTGAGCATCTGCTCGCCGGTGCTGCGCTGGCCTTCGTTGTTGCGCGACAGCGAGGCGCGCCAGGGTTTCTGCTGGGTGTTGCGCACCAGCACTTCGCTGCCGCCGACGGCCTTGCCAGGGGTCAGCTCCATCTGCGCCTTGTTCGACGGCAGACGGTTGAGCTGGTCGACCATCTGCTCGACTTCGCGCAGGTTCAGGCGCTGCTCGACTTCGCCGGGGAACACCATGGCCAGTTCGCGCTCGCTCAGGCCGCTGGCCGGGTCCGGGCGCAGCCCTTCCAGGCGCCCTTCCACCACCAGCACCTGCAGGTGGCCCGAGGACAGGTCCTGCTGCGGCAGGTAGGCGCGGCTGGTGACCAGACCGCGGCCCAAATAATGGTCGGTGATGGCCTTGAGCAAGGCATTGAGCTGGGTGACGCCCAGGCACTGGTCGATGAAGGGTTTGAGCAGGCTGTCGCGGTCAGCGGCGGACAGGCTGTCGGCGCCCTTGAGCTCGATGGTGTGGATATCGAAGCAGCGGGTGTCTTCGGGCCGTTGCTGCTGGGCAGGTTGCGCGCTTTCGCCGGGCAGGTTGCGCAGGTCCTCGAGGCGCCGTTGCTGCTCTTCGAGCAGGCGGTTCTGGCGTTCGCGGATCAGGTCCTGGTCACCGGGAGACACGGCCCAGGCAGGCATGCTGCACAATGCTGAAACAAGGACGGAAAGGGCCAACTTGCGCGTGGAAAGACGACGTACTGCCATACCTGTCCTTGGTGATTAAGGCAAAGAGGCGCGCATACTATGCGGCCATCATATTGACGTCAATTTGCCATCACTTCATTTTTTGCGGGAGCCTCCCTCCATATCGCTCAGAAGCACTGAGATAGAGCGGTCTGCCTATAAAAAACATCCTGTGTACTTTGCAGGGCCCGCCTCGCTCGCGTCCCGATTGCTCCTGCAGAAATGCGCGTTCTCCCGCAGGAGCGACCTCATGTCGGGAAAGGACTGTGCAAGCCCTACGGCATTACCGGCGGTACATACTGCAAGGTCGTGCCCAGCGCCCACAGCAACACCAGCACCAGCGGCACATGCACCAGCAACTGCACGAACGAGAAGCCGATCAGGTCACGCGCCTTGAGCCCCAGCACCCCCAGCAGCGGCAGCATGTAGAACGGGTTGATCAGGTTCGGCAGCGCCTCGGCGGCGTTGTAGATCTGCACCGCCCAGCCCAGGTGGTATTGCAGGTCGTTGGCCACCAGCATCACGTACGGCGCCTCGATGATCCACTTGCCACCGCCGGACGGGATGAAGAAGCCGAGCACCGCCGAGTACACGCCCATCAGCAAGGCGTAGGTGTCATGGGTGGCGATCTGGGTGAAGAACAGCGAGATATGGTGAGCCAGGGTCTGGGCGTCCGCGCCCTTGACCTGGGTGAGAATGGCGGCGATCGAGCCGTACAGCGGGAACTGGATCAGCACCCCGGTGGTGGTCGGCACGGCGCGGGCCACGGCATCGAGGAAGCTGCGCGGGCGCCAGTGCAGCAAGGCACCGAGCATGATGAACAGCAGGTTGTAGGTGTTCAGCCCGGAAATCGCGGTGATCGCCGGCTTGGTGGCGAACTCCTGGTACAGCCAGCCGGCGGCCAGGGCCACCAGCAGCAGGATCAGGATCGGGCTGTATTCCAGCCATTCACCCGGGCGCGTGCGCTGGGGCGAAGGCGGTGCGCTGAAGCTCGGGTCCACTCCACAGTCCTGCGCGCTGCGGGCGCTGTTCGGGCCAGGCGCGGTGGCATAGGCGACGATCAGCGAGACGATCACCAGCGCGGCGAGCATCACCCCGGACTGCCAGAGGAAGATGGTCTCGGTGAACGGGATCACCCCGGTAATCGACAGGATCGACGGCGGCAGGCTGGCCGGGTTGGCCTGCAACTGCGCGGCCGACGACGACAGGCCCAGCGCCCACACCGCGCCCAGGCCCAGGTAGGCGGCGGCGCCGGCGGCGCGGTAGTCCATCTTCAGGTCGGTGCGGCGCGCCAGGGCGCGCACCAGCAGGCCGCCGAACACCAGCGACAACCCCCAGTTGAGCAAGGACGCGAGCATCGAGATCAGCGCCACCCAGCACACCGCCGAGCGGCCGTTTTTCGGTAGCCGCGCCAGGCGGTCGATCAGCCGGGCGGCAGGTGGCGAGCTGGCCACCACATAGCCGCCGATGACCACGAAGGCCATCTGCATGGTGAACGGGATAAGGCTCCAGAAGCCGTCACCGAAAGCCTTGGCGGTGTCGGTGGGCTTGCCGCCCATGGCCAGGGCGCCGAGGGCCACCAGCATCACGGCCAGGGCGGCGAACACCCAGGAATCGGGGAACCAGCGTTCGGCCCAGTTGGAGCAGCGCAGGGCAAAGCGGGCGGAGCGGCTGTCTTGGATATCAGCGGCCACGATGTTTTCCTTTTTCTGATTTTTATAGGACTGAAACGGCGTCGCCCCATCGCGGGGCAGGCCCGCTCCCACGAGGGATACGTGGTCCTTAGGCTTTGTACGAAAAGTGCCTGCGCGACGATCATGCTGCGTTGAAAACAGGCTCGGAATGCTCATTGACAACCAGTCAAGTCGGGCGCGACCCCGGCCGTTCCTCGCCTGTTTTCGCCTTGCCTGATCGCCGCTCGGCGACTTTTCGTACAAACCCTAGTGGGAGCGGGCCTGCCCCGCGATGGGGCGCTTGCAACGGTGCTGCTTAGAAGGTCATTTCCTGCACATCGTCCGGCACGATCAGCTTGCCGGCGGTCTTCGCGACGATCTCCTCCACGCTCACGCCCGGCGCGGTCTCGCGCAGGATGAAGGCGCCGTTGTCGATCTCCAGGTAGGCCAGGTCGGTCAGCACCTTGCGGATGCAGCCGGCGCCGGTCAGCGGCAGGCTGCACTTGGGCAGCAGCTTGGACTCGCCGTCCTTGGAGGCATGGGTCATGGTGACGATGATGTTGTCGGCGCCGGCCACCAGGTCCATGGCGCCGCCCATGCCCTTGACCAGCTTGCCGGGGATCATCCACGAGGCGATATTGCCTTCCACGTCCACCTCGAAGGCGCCGAGCACGGTGAGGTCGACATGCCCGCCACGGATCATGGCGAAGGATTGCGCCGAATCGAAGATCGACGCGCCACGGCGGGCGGTAACGGTCTGCTTGCCGGCGTTGATCATGTCGGCGTCGATGGTGGCTTCGGTGGGGAACTCGCCCATGCCCAGCAGGCCGTTCTCCGACTGCAGCATCACTTCCATGCCGTCGGGCACATAGTTGGCCACCAGGGTGGGGATGCCGATGCCGAGGTTGACGTAGTAGCCGTCCTTGAGTTCACGGGCGACGCGTTGCGCCATTTGTTCGCGGGTCAATGCCATGGTCAGGATCTCTTTGTTGTTCTTGAGGGCGGCGCTCAGGCCTTGACGGTGCGCTTTTCGATGCGCTTCTCGAAGGTGCCGACGATGACCCGGTCGACATAGATGCCCGGGGTGTGAATCTCGCTGGGCAGCAGCACGCCGGGCTCGACGATCTCTTCGACCTCGACCACGGTGATCTTGCCGGCGGTGGCGGCCAGCGGGTTGAAGTTCTGCGCGGTGTTGCGGTACACCACGTTGCCGTAGTGGTCGGCCTTCCAGCCTTTGACGATGGCGAAGTCGCCGGTGATGGACTCTTCGAGGATGTACTTGCGGCCATTGAACTCGCGTACTTCCTTGCCTTCGGCAACCGGGGTGCCGTAGCCGGTGGCGGTGAAGAAGGCTGGGATGCCGGCGCCGCCGGCGCGCATCTTCTCGGCCAGGGTGCCTTGCGGGGTGAGCTCCACTTCCAGTTCGCCGCTGAGCAGCTGGCGCTCGAACTCGGCGTTCTCGCCGACGTAGGAGGCGATCATCTTGCGGATCTGCCGGTCCTCGAGCAGCACGCCGAGGCCGAAGCCATCGACGCCGCAGTTGTTGGAGACCACGGTCAGGCCCTTGACGCCGCGGCGCTTGATTTCGGCGATGAGGTTCTCGGGGATGCCGCACAGGCCAAAGCCGCCGGCCAGCACGGTCATGTCGTCGGTCAGGCCCGCCAGGGCCTCTTCATAAGTTGCTACACGCTTGTCCAGTCCGGCCATGCTCAGTCGCCTTTTGTAGTTGTTGGAACCGTACGGTCATCTTCACTGTAGTCGACTGATTTGTTAATTTTGTTTTCGTCATCGATTGATAACTTTTCCAAAACAAAGGGCCCGCCTCTCATGAACGTCAAGCAGCTGCGTGCCTTCGTTACCGTGGCCAAGTACCAGAGCTTCGCCCAGGCCGGCGAGCACCTGCACGTGTCGCAACCGGCCTTGAGCCTGACCATCAAGGCCCTGGAGGACAACCTCGGCGGCGCCCTGCTCACCCGCACCACCCGCAGCGTCAGCCTGACCCCCGAGGGCGAGGTACTGCTGCCCCTGGCCAGGCGCCTGCTCGCCGACTGGGACGATACCGAGGAGATGCTGCGCCAGCGCTTCACCCTGCAACTGGGTCGGGTGTCGGTGGCGGCCATGCCGGCCTTCGCCGGCAACCTGCTGCCACGGTCGCTGAAGGTGTTTCGCCAACGCTACCCCAAGGTTAATGTCACCGTGCACGACGTGATCAACGAGCAGGTGCTGGAACTGGTGCGCCATCGCCGCGTCGAACTGGGCATCGGCTTCGAGCCTGATAGCAGCGAGGCGCTGCGCTTCCACCCGCTGTACATGGACCGCTTCGTCGCCGTGGTGCCGGCCGACTCGCCCCTTGCCCAGCAGCCCCAGGTGCGTTGGCAGGAGCTGCTGGCCGAGGACTTCATCGCCTTGCAGCGGCCATCGGCGGTGCGCCTGCTGCTCGAACAGCACCTGGCCGCCAACCATGGCAAGCTGGCGGTGGCCTTCGAGAGCCATCAGCTGTCGACCATCGGCCGCATGGTCGCCAGTGGCCTGGGGGTCAGCGCGGTGCCGGCCCTGTGCATCGAGCAGATGCAGGAGCTCGGCGCCCGTTGCGTGCCGCTGGTCGAACCCACCGTGGAGCGGCGCATCGGTGTGATCGCCCTGAGCGATCACAAGCTGTCCAAGGCCGCCGAGGCGCTGCTCGATGTACTGCTGACCCATACCCACCCACAGGAGGTGACATGCGTTACGTGAATCTGGCGGGCTCCCGCGTTCCGGCCATCGGCCAGGGCACCTGGTACATGGGCGAGGACCCGGGCCGCAGGGCCGCCGAGGTGGCGGCCCTGCAACAAGGCATCGACCTGGGCCTGAGCCTGATCGACACGGCGGAAATGTACGCCGAGGGCGGCGCCGAGCAGGTGGTCGGCCAGGCCATCGCCGGGCGCCGCGACCAGGTGTTCCTGGTCAGCAAGGTCTATCCGCACAATGCCAGCCGACGCGGTGTACCGGCCGCCTGCGAGCGCAGCCTCCAGCGCCTGGGCACCGACTGCATCGACCTGTACCTGCTGCACTGGCGCGGTCAGTACCCGCTGGAAGAGACTGTGGAAGCCTTCGAGCGGCTGATCGAGCAGGGCAAGATTCGCCGCTGGGGCATGTCCAATTTCGACCTCGACGACTTGCGCGAACTGGATGACAGCGCCTGCGCCACCAACCAGGTGCTGTACAACCCGGCCGAACGTGGTATCGAGTTCGACCTGCTGCCGTGGAGCCGCGAGCAGGGCTTGCCGACCATGGCCTACTGCCCGTTGGCCCAGGCCGGGCGCTTGCTGCGACACCCGGTGATGGCGCAGATCGCCGAACGCCATGGCGCCACGCCGGCACAAGTGAGCCTGGCCTGGGTCACGCGCAATGATGGGGTGATCGCGATCCCCAAGGCGGTGGATCCGCAGCATGTGCGCTTGAATGCGGCGGCGGCCGACCTGGTGCTTGCCGAAGAGGACCTGCAAGCCATCGAGCAGGCGTTCCCGGCTCCGACACGCAAGCAGCGACTGGCGATGGTCTGAGCTGCCTGCACCAGGGGCCGCGCTGCGGCCCTATCGCCGGCAAGCCGGCTCCCACACCGACCGCGCCGCCTTCAAGCCAAACGCTATTTCTAGTGAAAGTCCCGGCTGCGCACATCAAGCCCCTGCAACAGTGGGCTGATGTCTTCCAGGCGCCGGGCGATCAGGTGCCGCACCCCGCTCTCCTGCTCCAGCCGCCCGCTCACCTTGAGCAACTTCGAACCTACCAGTTCGCGCCGTTGGCGCTCGGCCAGGTCGCGCCAGACCACCACGTTGACCATGCCATGCTCGTCCTCGAGGGTGACGAAGGTCACGCCACTGGCGGTCTGTGGTCGCTGGCGACCGACCACGATGCCGGCGACGGCGATGCTGTCGCCATGCTCGACCCCTGCCAGCTCCCTTGAACTGCGACACCCCAGCGCACGCAAGCGTGTCCGCAGCAGGGTCAGGGGATGCGGCCCGAGGGTGGTGCCCAGGGTGTCGTAGTCGGCGGCCAGGTCTTCGGCAATGCTTGGTGCAGGCAAGGCCACCGCCTGTTCAAGTGTCGATTCAACCTCGGCGAACAACGGCAGTTGCGCCTGCACCGCCGCCACCTGCCAGCGCGCCTGGTGGCGGTCGCCGGCCAGCCCGCGCAATGCCCCGGCGTCGGCCAGGCGCGCCCGGGCCCGGCCATCGAGCCCGGCGCGCAGGCACAGGTCCTCGACATCCCGCCAGGGGCGTAGCGCCCTCGCCTGCTCCAGGCGCCGGGCATCGTCCTCGCTGAAGCCGCGGATCTGGCGCAGGCCCAGGCGGATGGCCAGTTCGTTCTCGCCCAGTGCCTCCAAGGTGCAATCCCACTCGCTATGGAACACATCCACCGGGCGCACTTCGATGCCCTGGCGGCGCGCCTCCTGCAGCAACTGGTCGGGGCTGTAGAAGCCCATCGGCCAACTGTTGACCAGCGCACAGGTGAAGATCGCCGGCTCATGGCACTTGAGCCAACTGCTGGCGTAGCACAAAAGTGCAAAGCTGGCGGCGTGGGATTCAGGGAAGCCGTAACTGCCAAAGCCCTTGATCTGCTCGAAGATACGCTCGGCAAAGGCCAGCTCGTAGCCATTGCGCAGCATGCCCGCGATCAGCCGCTCGCGGTGCGGTTCCAAGCCGCCATGGCGCTTCCAGGCGGCCATGCTGCGACGCAACTGGTCGGCCTCGCCGGGGCTGTAGTCGGCGGCGACCATGGCCAGTTCCATCACCTGCTCCTGGAACAGCGGCACGCCCAGGGTGCGCTCGAAGACGGCCTGCAGCTCTGCCGAAGGATAGGTGACCGGCTCCTGCTTCAACCGGCGGCGCAGGTACGGGTGAACCATGTCGCCCTGGATCGGCCCGGGGCGCACGATGGCCACCTCGATCACCAGGTCGTAGAACTTCTCCGGCTTGAGCCGGGGCAGCATGGCCATCTGCGCCCGCGACTCGATCTGGAACACGCCCATGGTCTCGGCGCGGCCGATCATGGCGTAGGTGGCCGGGTCTTCCTTGGGCAGCGTCGCCAGCGTGTACTCGCGCCCCCGATGTCGGGCGATCAGGTCGAAGCAGCGGCGCAGCGCGCTGAGCATGCCCAGCGCCAGCACGTCGACCTTGAGCAGGCCGACCATGTCCAGATCGTCCTTGTCCCACTGGATCACCGTGCGCTCGGCCATCGCCGCGTTCTCCACCGGCACCAGCTGGTCCAGCGGCTGCTCGGAGATGACGAAGCCCCCGGGGTGCTGCGACAGGTGTCGGGGAAAGCCGATCAGATCCCCCGCCAGCACCAGGATGCGCCGCAGCGACGGGCTGTGCGCATCGAACCCGGCCTCGGCCAGGCGAGCGGCATCAGGGATGCGGTCGCTCCAGCGCCCGCAGCACTTGGCCAGGGCGTCCACCTGGTCGGCCGGCAGGCCGAGCACCCGCGCCACGTCGCGCACCGCGCCGGCGGCATGGTAGCTGCTGACCACCGCGGTGAGCGCGGCACGGTGCCGGCCGTAGCGCTGGAACACGTACTGGATCACCTCTTCACGGCGCTCGTGCTCGAAATCCACGTCGATGTCCGGCGGCTCGTTGCGCTCGCGGGAAAGGAAGCGCTCGAACAGCAGGCGGTGTTCCATGGGATCGAGCTCGGTGATGCCGAGGACGAAGCACACCACCGAGTTGGCCGCCGAGCCGCGCCCCTGGCAGAGGATGCGCTGGCGGCGGGCGAAGGCGACGATGTCGTGGACGGTGAGGAAGTAACTCTCGTAGCCCAGTTCCTCGATCAGCGCCAGCTCCCGCTCCAGCACCGCGTGGACCTGGTCGCTCGGGCCCTGGGGCCAGCGCTCGGGCAACCCTCGCCGGCACAGCTCGCGCAGCCAGCTGGCCGGGGTCTGCCCCTCGGGCACCAGTTCCCGTGGGTACTGGTAGTCCAGCTGGGACAGATCAAAGGTGCAGCGCTCGGCAACCTGCAGGGTCTGCGCCAGCAGATCGTCGGGGTACAGCTCGTGCAACTGGTCGAGCGACCTCAGGTGACGCTCGCCATTGGCGAACAGAAAGCGCCCCGCCTCGGCGACCGCGCAATGTTCGCGGATGGCGGTCATGCAGTCCTGCAGCGCCCGCCGTCCGCGCACGTGCATGTGCACATCGCCGCAGGCCACCAACGGAAGATCGAGCCGCGCCCCCAGCGCGCGCAGGTGGGCCAGGCGCTGAGCGTCGTCGGCCCCGCGGTGCAGATGCACCGCCAGCCACAGGCGCCCGTCGAACAGGGGCTGCAGCCAGGCCCCGGCGCTGTCGTCCGGCTCGGCCACCCACAGCGCCAGCAAGCCCTGGTGATGGGCCTCGAGGTCCTCGACGAGCAACTGGTAGCTGCCCTTCTGCGAACGCCGCCGGGCGCGGGTGATCAAGGCGCAGAGGCTTTGGTAGCCAGCAAGGTCCTGTGCCAGCAGGACCAGCTTCGGCCCCTGGTGCACCCGCACCTCGCTGCCGACGATCAACCGCACCTGATGCTGCTTTGCCGCCTGCCAGGCCCGGACGATGCCCGCCAGGGTGCATTCATCGGTGATCGCCAGGGCCTGGTAACCCTGCTCGCGGGCGCGGCGGAACAGCTCGTCGGCACTGGAGGCACCACGCTGGAAACTGAAGTTCGACAGGCAGTGCAGCTCGGCGTAGCCGGGGGCGCTCATGCGAACCAGCCTTGCAGCCACAACGGCCCCGGCGCCGCGAGGTCGCGGAAGGCCCAGCCGCGCAGGCCATCACGGGTTTCGATGCGGTAGTAGTCGCGCCGCACATCACCACCGTCCCACCAGCCGGACTCGATGCGCTCGGCCTGCCCGAGCAGTTGCAGGCCAGTCTCGGACAGCGCCTGAGGCACCGGCAGCAACCAGCCGGGACGCCGACCGGGGGCCATCACCAAATGGCCCTGCCCACCCTGCTCCACCCCTTGCCAGGCGCACTCGGGGCGATGATCGGCCTCGGCGCGCAAGCCCTTGACCGCGTCATCGCCCAGCCGCGCGCGCAGGCGCTCGCGCAGCTGGTCCCAGGGCTGAGCCTGTTGCGCACGCGGATCGAACAGCGCCTGGTGCTGGGGCACGAACGGTGGCAGGTCGGCGGCCAGCAGCCGCAGGTTGCGCACCGGCGCCGGGATGCGCAGCGGCTCCAGGCGGCCACGGGCAAGCTCGAACAAGAGCGAGGCGTCGCGCTCGGCAGCCAACAGGCCGACCTTGAGCACGGTGTCCGCGCCTTCGGCATGCTCCAGGTGCAGTTCGAAACGCTGCACGCCACAGTCACGCCCGGCGAGAAATGCCGCCAGGTCGTGAATGAGACGACGCAGGGGGAAAAGCAGGGCCTGGTGTGATTCGACGTCGAAGTTCAGCTCCAGCCGCGCTTCGAAACGGTCGGGCGGCTGGTAGAAACCCAGCCCCAGGCTGCGCAAACCAAGCAGTTGGTCCAGGTGCAACTGCACCTGGGCACTGAAGCGCCTGGCCAAGGCATCACGGGGCAGCGCCAGTACCTGCCCGAGGCGGCGCAGGCCCATGCGGATGAAGGCTTCGGCTGCCTCACTGGGCAGGCCGACACGCTCGACGGGCATGTCGAGCAAGGCAGCGCGGGTCGCCTGCGGGCAAGTCAGTGCCAGGCCATCGTGACCGTTGGCGAGCATTCTCGCCGCCACCGGGTTGCTGGCCACGACGATGCGCTGGCGCAAGCCGAGTGCCGCCAGTTCCTGGCGCAGGCGCGCCTCGAACGACGGCCACGGGCCGAACAGCTGCAGACTCGAGCCTACCTCCAGCAGCAGCGCACGGGGATAGTGCAGGCTGACCTGGGCGCTGAAACGGTAGGCCCAGGCCGCGAGCAGCTGCTGCAACTGCTCGAGACGCGCCGGCTCGACCTCGACGCAGGTGAAACCGTCGGCCAGGGCGCGGGCGGCGGTCAGGGCCTGCCCGGCGCGCAGGCCCAGCGCACTGGCCGCCGGGTTGACCGCCCGCAGCACGCGGCGCTGGGGCGGCCCGCCGAGCAGCACCAGCGGCGCCTCGGGGTCGTCACGTTCGCGCAGGACAGTGTCCAGCGCCAGCTGGGGTAACAGGATGCAGGCCCAGAGCATGGTGCATCACCCCTGCCCAGGGCAGGCGATGGGTGCGGCAGGTGGCAGGCCACCCCGGCACTTGAGCACGCGCCATTGTGCCGGGCGCAGGTCGAGGGCGATGCGCAGGGCGGCAGGCGATGGGTTCAGCGCGGCCTGCCGCGGACGACAGGCGAATGCCAGCGCGTTGCCGGTTTCCGCGGCCACTTGCAAACGCCGCAGCGCCCGATCATCGGCACGCTCCGGCCAGCACAACACCGCCGCGCAACTGCCCGAGCGCAGGCACTGCTCGGCTGCCCACAGGGCATCGCCGGCCTCGGCGTCGATCTGCACCAGCCAGCGCAGGTCCACCCCGGCAGCCTGCCAGGCCGGCGCATAAGGGATGAACGGCGGCGCCACCAGCACCACCCTCTGCCCTTCCCCGCTCAGCCGGGCGAGCGTGGGCCAGAGCAACTGCAACTCACCGCAGCCGGGGCTGGCCAGCAGCAGCTCGCTGAGCGACGCCGCCGGCCAACCGCCTTCCGGCAGCCGACCATCGAGGGCGGCATGCCCGGTGGGCTGCAGGCCCTGCGGACGCGCCTGGGCCTGCCGCCCACGCCATACCTGGCGCTGATCGAGCAGCCGGTCGAGTTCGACCACCGCGCCCATCAGTCACGCCTCAGCAAGCCGCAGAACACGCCTTCGATGAAGAACTCGCGCTCGGGGCTCACGTCGATGGGGGCATAGGCCGGGTTGCGCGGCAGCAGCCGATAGCCGTCGCGGGTGCGCTGCAGGCGCTTGATGGTCACCTCGCCGTCGAGCCGGGCGACCACGATCTGCCCGTCGCGGGCCTCGCCCTGCTGGCGAATGCCGACCAGGTCGCCATCGAAGATGCCGTCGTCGACCATCGAGTTGCCGCGCACCTTGAGCAGGTAGTCGGGGGTACGCCGAAACAGGCTGGGGTCGAGCAGCAACTGCTCGTGGATGTCGAGGTCGGGCCCGATCGGCGCACCGGCGGCGACCTGGCCGAGCACCGGCACTTCGAGGATCTCGGGCCGACGCAACGGCTCGGCCAGGCGGATACCCCGCGCCTGGTTGGGCGTGACGTCAATGAAGCCGCCCTGGCTCAGGGCGGTGATGTGCTTGCGCGCCACGCTGCGCGAAGCGAAACCGAAGCGCTCGGCGATGTCGGCCAGCGACGGCGGCTGGCCTTGATCGGTGATGCGCTCGCGGATGAATTCGAGGATGGCGCGGCGTTTGGGGGATAAATTGTTCATGGAGCACATTTGTACTCTTTTCCACAAAAACTGAACAGCCCCCTTCGTCGGCCGCCTGGATGTCGCCTATTTACCGACTATCTAAGGCACTACGCTTGGGGCTTGCTGTTTGACCGGCAGTTCAATGGTGAAGACCGTGCCCTCTCCAACCTGACTACGGACGGATATATGCCCGCTGTGTTTTTTTATAATGCCGTAGGACAGAGAGAGCCCTAGCCCGGTCCCCTGGCCGACAGGCTTGGTCGTAAAGAACGGATCGAAGACCTTCTGCAGATGCTCCGGCGCAATTCCTGACCCCGTATCCGCTACCTCGATCCAGACACTGGCGTCCAGCTGGCCGGTGCTCAAGGTGATGGTGCCGCGCTCAGAGCCCATCGCCTGTGCCGCGTTGACCAGCAGGTTGAGAATCACCTGGTTGATCTGCGACGGCAGGCACTCGACATCGGGCAACGGCTGGTACCGCTTGATCACATCGGCCTTGTACTTGAGCTCGCTGGCGACGATGTTCACCGTGGAGTCAATGCCCTGCAACAAGTTGGCCGATTGCCACTGCTGCGCACTGTCGACGCGCGAAAAGTCCTTGAGGTCCTTGACAATCTGCGCAACGCGGCCAATCCCTTCCTTGGACTCCTTGATCAGCACAGGAATGTCTTCCCTCAGGAAATCCAGTTCGGTCTGCTCGCGCAGCCTCTGCAATGCCGCGCTGACTTCACTGGCGCCCAGGCCCTGCTCGGCATGGCGATAGGCATCAAGCATCGTCGCCAGTTGCTGGAAATACCCCTCCAGGGTACCGAGATTGGATGACACGAACCCGATCGGGTTGTTGATCTCATGCGCTACGCCGGCAGCCATCTGGCCCAACGATGCAAGCTTTTCCGACTGCACAAGCTGGCTTTCCAGTTGCTTGCGCTCGTCGATTTCACGCTGCAGTGCCTCGCTGGCATGCTTCAGCTCATGGGTGCGCTGCTCAACCCGCTGTTCGAGCTGGTGCATTTTCAATGAGGCACGCTGGGTCATTTCCCATTTGGTCAACAAGGTGCTGGCCATCTGCTGAACCTCGATGTTGTCGAAGGGTTTTTTCAGGATCAGCAAACGGTCGTGGGCGCGCAGTCGGTCGAGCAGTTCGTCCCAGGAGTAATCCGAATATGCGGTGCACACCACCACCTGCAACTGGGGGTCCTCCTGCCACAGGTGCTCGATAGTTTTGGCGCCATCCCAGCCATCTGGCATACGCATGTCGACAAAAGCCAGCGCATAGGGCTTCTGGGCCTGCAGCGCGCGCTTAAGCAAACCGAGGCCTTCCTCGCCACCGTAGGCCGAATCGAGTTCGAACACCGGTCCTTCCTGCTTGGCCGGTTCGCCGAACAACAGCGCCTCCATCTCGTCGAGTTCGGCGTTCTTCAGCCTGATCGGAGCCAGGACTTTGCGAAAGTCTTCGTGGATCGAAGGCATGTCGTCGATCAGCAGAATGCGGCGATTGGCCAGGTCACTCATGCAGGCTCCGTTACCGCGATCAGCGGAATTCGCAGGGTGAAAAGCGCCCCCAGGCCTGGGCCATCGCTATGAGCCGTCAAATGGCCGTTCATCTCGATGGCAGCCAGGGCGCAACTATGCAAACCGAATCCGTGCCCATCCTTGCGGGTGGTGAAGCCGTGGGCAAAAATCTTCTGCAGGTTTTCCGGGATGATGCCTTCGCCTTCATCCAGCACGCTCATCTCCAGGAATTCACCCTCGATGATCCTTGTCTTGAGCGTCATGGTCCGATGTTCGTTGCCCAGACCCGACATGGCGTATTTTGCGTTGCTGATGAGATTGATCAGGATCAACAGCAGCCGATGTCGGTCACCCATTACCTGCGGTACATCGCCGAAGTCGCGCAACACCGACACCTGATGCCGAGTCAGCGCCCCCGCGTTCATGCGTAGTGCGTCCTCGATCAGCTCGTGGATTGACAGCGGCTCGGGCACGCTCTTGGCACCGGCGTAGGATTGCTGGGTGGCCACCACCTCCTTGATATGGTCGACGCTCTTGTTCATCCTCTCCAGCTCGACCACGATGCCGCGCTGCTCCTGGGTAATAGCCTCGGCCACCTGGTTGAGATAGCCGGGAAGCAACTTGCCCTTGGGGTCCTCGGTGATGAATCGGCCCAGGTCATCGGCATGTTCATCGATCAGTTGCACAGCCCTGCCCAAGCCCGTGGTCTTGCTGCTGCGCAGAATGCGGGCAATCAGTTCGCAGGAGGTGTTCACACTGTTAAGTACGTTGCCCACGTTGTGCAGCACATTGGTGGCGATCTCCGCCATGCCAGCCTGGCGCGCGGCGCTGAACAGCTCACTCTGGGCGTTCCTGAGCTCCCGGGTGCGGTCCTCGACCCGTTGTTCCAGGACTTCGTTGGCGGCCTGCAAGGCGCTGTTGACCCGTCGCACTTCTGCGAAGCTTCGCAACAGCATCATGGCCAGACCCACCACGGACAGTGCCAGCAGGCCCGACAGCCACAAGGTATACAAGTGATACCTGCGATCGCTCTTCTCGACCTGCTGCTGATCGTGGTCCAGCAGACTGGTCAGGCTGTCCAGCCGCTCGGCTACGGGAATTGCCTCGATGTCTTCGAGCAGCCGGTTGACAATGGGCTGCTCACGCAGAATCAATGCCACATGGCTACTCAGCAGCCTCACAGGCGTCTGAAACTCCTCCGGCAGGTTCTGCACGTTGACGGCTAATGCACCCAACCCGACTTCAATCTCTGCGGCCTTGTCCGCAGAGGTTACCTGGGCGAATTCCAGAGCGCTGAGCAACAGGTCGTAGGTGTCGGTGGCAAAATCGTGCACTTCCTTCCGATCGGGGTCGGGCACCTTGCCCAATTGGGCCTGCACGCTGTCTTCGGCCGCGGGCAGGAACGCCAGCGAATTGCGCAGCAGCGCATTGTGCGACTTGAATTGCTCCACCAGCCGCGCCTTTTCTCCCAGCGACGCGAGGAAATCATCATGGGCATCGCGCCACTGGCCCGAGTCGTTGCGCCCCTGATCTGCCTCCTGGCTGTCGAAGCGTGCCCATAGCCGCTTCATCTCCTTGAGTGGTGCTACCAGCGGATCGTAGTCGTGGGCAAGGGCCACGCGGGCCTTGAGCATCTCGTTTTCCCACAGGGCATCCTGCTGCTTGAGCTGACGGATCAGGTCGCGGGACTCGTTGTAGGCTTGGGTCAGCTCCGAACCGGAATTGAGATACAGGAACCCCAGCGTGGCGGAAAGCGTCAGGACCACGCCACTGAGCAACAGCAGGCTGCCACGCCGTGTGATCGTTTTCATGGTGTGTCTGTCCCTGCCCTGTCACCGGTGAGGGTCTTGAGGAACAGCACGATCAAGGCCCGGTCCTCCTCACTTGGCACACGCCCCAGCTGGTACTGGAACATGACCTCGACCGCGCGCTCGAGCGTGGGCGCCGCACCATCATGAAAGTAGGGCGCGGTCATCGCCACGTTGCGCAGGCTCGGTACCTTGAAGACGCTCCGGTCGGCTTCATCGCCGGTGACGTTGAAGCGGCCCTGGTCCGCGGCTGTGGGATTGCCGCGGTCAGCGAGATAATCGCCGAAGACGCCAAATTTCTGGAACATGTTGCCGCCAATGTTCACGCCCTGGTGGCACGCGATGCAGCCATAGTCCTTGAAACGCTCGTAGCCGTATTTTTCTTGCCGGGTAAGCGCCTCGGTGTTGCCCTGCAGGTAGCGGTCGAACCGCGAGCCGGGTGTCAGCAAGGTCCGTTCATAGTTGGCAAGGGCGTCAAGGATGTTGGCCTTCGTCACGGCATCGGCATAGGTATTGATGAACGCATGGCGGTAGCGGTCGTCGCTGGCGATGCGTTGCACGATCACCCCCCAATCCCCACCCATCTCATGGGCACTGGTGATCACGGTATTGCCTTGCTCCTCGAGCGACTCGACCCGGCCATCCCAGAATTGACGGAAATTGAGGCTGGCATTGAACACCGTCGGGGTGTTCAGCGACAGTGGCTGACCATCGGCCCCTATCGAAAACGCCCTATCGTCGGCCCCGTACTTATCGGGACGATGACAACTGGCACACGAAAGGCTGCTGTTGAGCGATAGCCGCACGTCGTTGAACAACTGGCGCCCTAATTCGACACGCTCAGGCACCAGTGTCGGAATCGGCGGCAGGGGCTTGAGGGGCTCATCCAGAGGCTCGGCCCCGGCGCCCGCACACAGGCAGAGCATCACCAGCAAGCGCCAGCAGCCTCGGGATCGCGCATAACGCCAGCTGATGTGGGAATGGCGACAGGTATTGGGCTCGATCATCCGGGAAGTCCTTTATCCCTTGGCTGACAAGTGCACAACAGGGTGCCCCCATCAGATTAGATGCCGTTGGTACTCTTTGCCTGCCATTCACCCGGCATTCCTGCAACGCCCATGGCGCAAAAAATGATCTAGCCTTTGCCTTGGCGCGCTTCGGTGATGCGCGTCCATGGACCGACTGGGGGAGGCCCGCCATGGAAGCGCAACCCACTCTGAACCCAACGTATCGGCCGACCGTGTTGCTCGTCGACGATGAGGAGCCGATTCTCAATAGCCTGCGCCGGCTATTGCGTGGCCAACCCTATGACCTGCTGTTGGCAACCAGCGGCGAACAGGCGCTGGCGCTGATGGCCGAACACCCAGCGGACCTGGTTATGAGCGATGCGCGGATGCCGGGCATGGACGGCGCCACCTTGCTCGCGCAGGTTCACCAGCGCCACCCGGCTTCCGTCAGGATCATGCTCACCGGGTATGCCGACCCAGGCGCCATCATCAAGGCTGTCAACGACGGGCGTATCCATCGTTACATCAGCAAGCCCTGGAACGACGACGAAATGCTGCTGACCTTGCGCCAGGCCCTGGAGCACCAGCGTATCGAACGAGAGCGCCAAAGCCTGGAATTACTTGCACGCAAGCAGAATGCCCAGTTGAGGCTGCTCAACATCAACCTGGAAAAACGCGTGGCCGCCCGTACCGCCGAACTGCAACAGACCGCCGACATGCTGGACCTGGCCTATGAGGAACTGAAACACAGCTACGTCACTGGCACCGAAGTGTTCTCGATGCTGGCCAACCTGCGCCTGCCGCCAGCCAAGCAGACCAACCGGCAAATCATCGATCTGGTGCGCGGCTATTGCCAGGCCCACGCCCTGGACGAAGCGACCAGCCGCGACCTTGCCATGGCTGCCGCGCTGTACAACGTCGGCAAGCTGAGTTGGCCGGACAGCATGATGGTCGCCCCTTCGGACCTGCTCAAACACAGCGAGCGCTATCGCGACTACCCCCGTCAAAGCGAATCATTGCTGATGACCCTGGAGCCTATGAAAGATGCTGCGCGCTTGATCCTGCATCATCAGGAACATTGGGACGGCAGCGGTTTCCCGGACCGCCTCAAAGGTGAGTGCATCCCGTTTGGCGCCCGCCTGCTCAAACTGGTCGTGGATTTCGTCGAACTGCAGCGAGGCCTGGTACTCGAACGGCAGATGAACAGCGACGAGGCCTTGCTCTACCTGCGCAAATATTCGGGCCGCTTGTATGACCCGGCACTGTTGGAGGATTTCGTCATTGTCTGTGCGACCTTTGTCAATGATCTAAGCCTCGCGGACCCCGAAGTCCAAGCCTGCACCACCCATGAACTGGCCGCCGGGATGGTGCTGGCACGCAACCTGAACGCTGACAACGGCATGTTACTGCTCAACGCCGGAAAGGTATTGAGCGCCGCGCTTGTGGAAAAATTGATAGCGTTTGAAGCCATGGAGCACGGTCAGTACACGGTATTCGTCAAAGTGCCACAGGTGAGCGCATGACGTCTCCCGAGCGTTGTACAAAAAGTGCCTGGAGTTGAAGTCAGGCTCCCATGAGAAAGCTGGCCTTTGGGGTAATGCCGGGCTGCAGCTTTCCCAGCGAGCGAACGTTCAGTTGGATGGCTGCTCAATAACGAATGGACAAGGCGATCGCCTCGTTTGGCGTCTGGTGTTTCTCCAGCAGGCCGAGCACGTCCTTCTTCAGTTGCGCCTGCTTGTCGATCAGCGACAGGTCGCGGAACTTGTAGTCCAGGTCGGCATAGCTTTCCGACACACCGGCATTGAGGTGATTCTTGCCGAAGGTGTGCACGATGTGCTTGGACTTCCAGATGTCGTATTGGCTGAACACCTGGTCCGCTGGCAGGTTTTTGGCGACCGAGAACGGCAGTCGGGTCAGCAGGCAGTAGTTCATCTTGTACTTGTGGAACTGGTAGTGCTCCAGGGAATGGACGAACGACACGTACCAGATGTAGGTGGCGATCACTTCGATGTTGAAAGCCTTGTCATTGGCCGGGCACGGCAGGTTGACATAGCGGCACAGCTCGGCGACCCAGTTGTTGATATACGGTTCGGAACCGTCGCGCAGCAGGTCGTCGTAACTGGTCGTGACGAACTTCAGCACCGCCGCGTAGTAGTCGCGGTATTGGGCATTGAGCGCGTGCTGGCCATTGAGGTACTGGTCGAACGGGATGGCGAACTTGATCTCGAATTTCTGGGTCAGCGCCTGGTCTTCGGTGTCGCGCTTGTTGTACATGTTCAGGGCGTTTTCATAACCGACCTTGTAGAAGGTCTGCGCCGAGTAGTAGCCGATGCAGCTGTAGAGGAACTTGTCGGCGATACCGGTGGTTTCGCGCAACGACAGCGGCGATTCCTTGAACTGGTGATTGAGCATCAGGATATAGGCGGTGTGCGGATCCATCAGCTTGTGGAAGTTGGAATCCTTGGGCACCAGGTTGAACAGGAATGCCGCGCCCATTTCGGCGAAGAACAGGTGGTGGTGCAGGTGCGCGCCGAGGATGAAGAACACCATGGTGTTCGACATGAAGTACACCTTGGCCAGGTCCCAGTGCGGCTCGCCCGGGCCGACGCTGAAGCCGTCGCGCAGGGTAATGCGCATGCTGTCGGTGGCGAAGTCCTGGGCGATGGAGATGCTGGCCACGTCGAACACCGAACTGGACAGGCGGATCTCGCGGGTGAAATCACGCATGTCGAAGGTCGATACGCCATCGACCGTCTGCAGGTAGTGGGTGATCTGCGACGACATCAGGAAGACTTTCAGGTCCTCGTCGGAAATCGCCGTCGGTTGCGGGAACTGGCCCAGCGGTACTTTGTAGTAGTCGCGGTTGGCCTTGATGATCGACTGGATATAGTTGTGGTAGACCTTGTCTTTCCTCCAGCGATAGACCAGTTCGGCGGGCAGTTTCTTGGGGATGTAGCCCATGTGGTAGTCAGTGCCCGGGATCGGCGTGCTCTCCATCGAGATGGAGTCACGATTGTAGTGGCGATAGCCAAAGTAGCGAGGCAGCAGCCACTTCAGCTGGACCCACTTCCAGGCCAGGAAACTGGCGCTGAGGTTAATCGCGTACAACGACAGCAGCAACGGCACGAACTTCACGTAATACAGGCCGATGTACACATGCTTCAATGGCTCGGCCCGGGTCTTGCTCATCAACAGGATCACGGGGCTGACGGTGATGAAAAACGCCAGCAGGATAACTTCCAACATGCTTCAGACTCCTTGTTCGATCGCTTTGTTCTTTTTGCGGCTTGCGCCGTAGCTGTACAGGCAGGCGCCTGTGAAAATCACATTGACGACGCTCCAGGCGAGCGCGGCGTCGGGGCTGTACCAGGTCGTCAGGTCGAAGGCCGGCAGGTTCATCAGCGGGGTGTCGCCGGCGATGGTGCGCACGAACAGGTAGAAGCCGAAGGTGTAGGCGCGGGCCTGGAAATACAGGTCGGTGCGGCGCAGGAGCAAGGCGTAGGCCACTGGCGCCAGCAACAGCGGCAGTGCATAGCCGAAGGTGGTGATCCGTGCCGAGTACAGGAAGCACAGGTTCCAGGTGGTGTACAGGTAGGGCCAGTAGGCAGGGACGCGCACCACGAAATCGTGATGACGGCCAGAGATCTCCCAGTGCTGGCGCGAGTACGGCAGACACAGGATCAGGCCCACGGCGGCGACGATGTTGAGGACGTTGCCGGTTTGCCAGTCGATCACCGAGGCTTCGATGATGTTGAGCACGATCACCACGTAGATAAGCTTGTAGATGAAACCCTCGATTTTCGGCCTGTACCTGGCATACGCCAGGAAGCACATGGGCAGCAGCACGCTGATGGTCTTGATGCGCATGAACAGGTTGGCGTTCGGCACCAGCAACGCCGGCAGCGACAGCACGAAGAAGGTCAGGCCCACCAGGCGGTAGCGCCTGAACAGCTCGGCGACCAGTAGAAAGACCGCGAAAAGAACCAGCATCAACAACAAGGTGTTCGGCATGAGGTGTTTCCCTACTCATTCATGGATCGACGTGGGGCAGGCGCGAATGCCGGGCACGGCAAAGCCTGCCGCGCGCGGCGCCAGGCCACAGGCCTGGGGCCGTGGAGCAATGGACGGATTACGTGAGTGTCAGGTGTTTGCCAAGGGGGGCCGCGACGCAGCCTGGCTCAGGCCTTGCCGAGCACGTGGGCCTCAGCCTCCAGCCATTTCCTGATGGCTTCGGGCATCGGCGCGGTAGTGGGTTCGACCTTGAGCTTTTCGGCGATCACCGCGTTGGCGACCAGCCCTTTGCGACCGACCCAGGCGCCCTTGGAATAGCCAGTCACCACCACTTCACCGGCACGGTTGAAGAAGGTGTACTGGAAGTAGGTCCAGTTCTCGTCGAGGCAGCAGATGCTGAACTCGGCGGTGTACTGCTCGAACATGGAAAGTTGCTTTTTATAGACGACCAGATTACCGCCGAGCATGGGCTTCCAGCCCAACTTGAAGGCAGGAATGAGGATTTTCGCGCGCAGGCAAAGTTCCAGCATGAACAGATCGGCAATCGTCATGTAACGGCCATTGTTCATGTGTTTATTGATGTCTATGTCGTTCGGCCAGACCCGCAGCGTTCGCTGCAGTGTGTCGGTCAGGGCCATCGGCGGCTTGAAGAAACCGCGTAGAACAGCCAGCAACAAACGGATGTAGAGATTCATCCGGTTATCCCTCCCTAGGATTTTTATTATCGTTCCCTGTTCGATCGCCCGTTGTTTGTTCGGGTGACCGCAAGCGGCGCGTTGCAGGCCTGCTTGTTTAATTCCTGAGCGAGGCGAAAGCTAACAGCTTTCAGCAGGAGCAACCAGTGGCAACAGCCTCATTTAAACGGAAAACCGCAACTGAATAACCGGTCACGTTTGGACTTTATATCCAATTGATGCTGAATCGTTTGTTTGTTGATGAAATATCTATCCGTTGTGATGCGCATCAGCCTGTAGTGCTGCACAGTGCCTGGCGCAGTGCCTCGGGCAGCTCAACCGGTTGCTTGCTTTCGGGGCAGACGCACACTTGGGTCATGCTGGCCCGAAAACACACTTCGCCACCGGCCCCGAGCCCCTCTACGGCAAAACTGAACGATGTGCGGCCGAGCGGCCCACTGCTGACGTGCACGCGAATCAGGTCGTCCCAGGCCATCGGCGACAGGAACTCGATGGACAATGCCCGCGCCGGCGGCATCACGCCCATGGCGAACAGCTTGCGCAGGCCTTCGCCGCCCAGCCGGTGGGAGAGAAACTCGTGTATCGCCTCGATGACGAAGTAACCGATACGCGGCGTATAGACGATCCCAGCGGGGTCGCAATCGCCGAACAGGATCCTGCGGGTGGTGACAAAAGACATGGGGTGAGTGCTCCGTGCTGTAATGCCTGGCAGCCGATATTAACCGTTCAGGGTCTGTTGAGGCTGAGGCGTTTGCTTGGCAGCCCCACGCCTGTGAGTCTTGCGCCGAAGATGCGCAGGAACAGGCCAACTGCACTTTCCAATGCTGATGGCATAGTATGCTGCTGAATGGTTTCTCCCCTTTAAGGATGCCCGATGCTGACCGCCCTGCTGTTCGATCTCGATGGGACCCTAACCGACACCGACACCCTGCACTTGCAAGCCTTCCGCAAGCTGCTGCGCGACCACGATGGCCGCGAGCTTACTCAGGAGCAGTTCAACACCCAGGTCAGCGGCCGCTCCAACGGCCTGCTGTTCGCCGAGCTGTTCCCCCATTCTGATGCCGCCCACCGCCAGGCCCTGGCCGAGCGCAAGGAGGCGTTGTTCCGCGAACTGTCGCCAACCTTGACGCCGATGCCCGGCCTGCTGCGCCTGCTGGAACATGCCGAGCGGCACGGCATCGGCATGTGCGTGGTGACCAACGCCCCGCGCCTGAACGCCGAGCACATGCTCGGGGCCCTGGGCCTTGGCGAGCGTTTCGCTCATGTCCTGGTCGCCGATGAGCTGGCACGGCCCAAGCCCGACCCCCTGCCCTACCTCACCGGGCTGCAGTACCTGCAGGCCCAGGCCGGGCAGGCGCTGGCCTTCGAGGACTCGCTGCCTGGCGTCAAGGCAGCTGTCGATGCAGGCATCTTTACCGTGGGCCTGGCCACTACCCAGCCGGCCGAACGACTGCTGGAAGCCGGAGCGCGGTTGGTGATCGAAGACTATGCCGATCCGCGGTTGTGGGACATCATCGCGCGGATGCAAGCCACGGCCTGAACGATTGGTGCCGCTGGCATTGCGCGGTAGGTCGAGTTGGTCCTGTGAGCGTTCGAGCTGTTGCCGTTGCCGTTGCCGTTGCCGTTGCCGTTGCCGATCAGGAGTCTAGCGCCTTACCCAGCTAGCGACAGCTGCGCTAGTCCAGGCGCCGCCCGTAACTTCGCGACTTCAGGAGGCCGAACGCAGGTCTTGCGGAGGGAGGTGACGGGCATGGATGCCCGTCAAGCGCTGCGCCC
>NZ_JBSSEW010000021.1:0-92087 GCF_054062095.1 Pseudomonas sp. TE6288 | reverse complement strand
CTGCGATCTCTCGTAGCGGGAGGCGAATCATACAGCGTTACAACCTGCTGTCAACTGCCTTTTTCACCGCTGCCGATCAGATGACCGAAGCACTTTCGATACTACCTGAAACACTCAACTTATTGATTAACAAGAGGTTTTGCGTTTCGACTACGTCGGAAGTGGGGCGCATTATAAGGAGATCTGAAAGCCCGTCAACCTTTTATTACAGGAATATGATGCTGGACCGCAGGAAGGCTGCCAGGAGCTCCATTATTCTGAGCCTCGTTTACTGAAACCACACCCGACCTTGCCAATCCACACCCTGCTGCGCACTATATTGCGCACCCTTGCGCGCACAACAACGGACCCCAACATGAATACCCCGCACCGCAGCCTGGCCACCACGCTATTTCCCATCGGCCTGCTGCTGATCGCCATGGCTTCCATCCAGTCCGGAGCCTCGCTGGCCAAGAGCATGTTCCCTATTGTAGGAGCCCAAGGCACCACAGCGCTGCGCCTCATCTTCGCCAGCATCATCATGCTGCTTATATTGAGGCCCTGGCGCGCGCGCCTGGACGCCAGCACCCTGCGCAGCGTGATCATCTACGGCATGGCCCTGGGTGGCATGAACTTCCTCTTCTATATGTCCCTGCGCAGCGTGCCTCTCGGCATCGCCGTGGCACTCGAGTTCACCGGGCCGCTCGCGGTGGCGCTGTGGGCCTCGCGACGAGCGCTGGACTTCCTGTGGATCGCCCTGGCAGTCGCCGGGCTGTTGCTGCTGATCCCCGTAGGCCAGACCGGTGGCGGGCTCGACCCGATCGGCGCCGCTTACGCCGTAGGGGCCGGTGTGTGCTGGGCGCTGTATATCCTCTACGGGCAGAAAGCCGGTGCCGAGAACGGCATCCAGACTGCCGCACTGGGCGTAGTGATCGCTGCCTTGTTCGTCGCCCCCATCGGTATCGCCCATGCCGGCACCGCGCTGCTCACCCCTGCCCTGCTGCCCGTAGCCCTGGGCGTGGCGATCTTGTCCACGGCGCTCCCCTACAGCCTGGAAATGGTGGCCCTGACCCGCATGCCCGCACGCACCTTCGGCACCCTGATGAGCATCGAACCAGCCTTTGGCGCATTGTCCGGGTTGCTGTTCCTGGGCGAGCAGCTCACGCTCTGGCAGTGGCTGGCCATTCTCGCCATCATCACCGCCTCGGTGGGCGCTACCCTTTCCATGAAACGGGAAGTGGCGCCACCCGTGGCCGCCGACTGATTTGAGAAATATTTTCATTTAGCCAACCTGTAGCCTTGTACCGCCCGGCGTGGCTGATTAAGCTGTCACCAGATCATAATCTTGACGCTATCTACTGAGCGGTACATGGACGCCGGGGATCATCAAGGAAGAGGAAACGCGCAAACGTCAGGTCCGTTAATGTAGTCGGGCCGTATAAGGACAGGAATGAAACGTATTTTGCTCATCCTGGGCATCCTGGCCATCGCTGGATGTGCCGCGACAGCCAATACCGAGGTGAAACGAGGGAAGAAAGGCCTGCATATCAATTGCTCGGGACTCTCCTCATCGTGGGAGAAGTGCTACAGCAAGGCCGCCAGTTCCTGTAGCAGCAAGGGCTACAAGGTCATCGCCCGCTCCGGTGACTCCGACGAAGAGCCTGGCGATTACGTTTTCGGCATCAACCCTGCCGGCTACACCAGCCGCAGCATGATCGTGATTTGCAAGTAACAGATGCATGAAGGGCAGCCAAGGGCTGCCCTTTTCACGTTCAGAGGGGCGCGGTCCGCCGCTCCAGCCACGCCAGCGCTTCACCTTCCAGCAAAGGGGCAAGCCGCTCGCGCACCATCTGGTGATAGCTGTTCAACCAGGCAATATCCTCCCTGCCCAGCGCCTCGACCAACAGGCAGCGCGTGTCGATCGGGCACAGGGTCAAGGTTTCGAACTCCAGGAACTCGCCAAACTCACTGGTACCGACCTCGCGATTGACCACCAGGTTCTCGATACGCACCCCCCACTGCCCCGGCCGGTAGGTCCCAGGCTCGATCGAGCTGATCATCCCCGGCTGCATGGCTGTCTGCGGCGTGGCAGCCGCCTGGTAGGCGATCACCTGCGGGCCTTCGTGCACATTCATGAAGTAGCCGACACCGTGGCCGGTGCCATGCCCGTAATCGACCTGGTCAGCCCAGATCGGCGCTCGGGCGATGGCATCGAGCAGAGGCGAGAGGATCCCACGCGGGAACCTGGCCCTGGATAGCGCGATCATGCCCTTGAGCACCCGCGAGCAATCCGCCTTCTGTTCGCGGCTCGGCTCGCCGATCGGCACCATTCGGGTGATATCGGTGGTTCCCCCTAGATACTGCCCACCTGAGTCGATCAACAGCAGGCCATTGCCCTCGATCACGGCATGTGACTGCTCGGTGGCGCGGTAGTGCGGCATGGCGCCATTGCCGTTGTAGGCCGCAATGGTGGAAAAACTCAGCGACACGAAACCCGGACGGCGGGCACGGGCCGCGCTGAGCTGATCGTCGATAGTCAGCTCGGTAATGCGTTGCGTCCCCAAGCTCGTTTCAAGCCAGGCGAAGAACTCGCACAGCGCCGCGCCGTCCTGCTCCATGGCCTGACGGATATGGTCGAGATCCCCTTCACCCTTGCGCGACTTGCTCAAGGTCGTCGGATTGATGCCCTCGACCAGCCGAACCTGCCCATGCAGGTGATCCAGCAACCCACGGGTGACCCGCGCCGGATCCACCAGCAGGCTGGCCGTGGCCGGAATCGCCGACAACGCGTCGCCGACCGCTGCGTAGTCACGGACCTCGATACCATCGGCCGCCAATACGTCGCGCAGGTGCCCATCGACCTTGTCACGCCCGACGAACAGGTACGCCTTGTCCTGGCTGACCAACGCGAAAGAGACGAACACAGGGTTGTAGGAAACGTCGCTGCCACGCAGGTTGAACAGCCAGGCGATATCGTCGAGCGTGGCAATGAAATGCCAGTCGGCGCCTTTTTCCTGCAGGGTGCCCCGCAGCTCGGCAAGCTTTTGCGCACGATTGACGGTCGCATGGGGCGGCAGGTGCTGGTAGACCGGATTGCCCGGCAACAATGGCCGCTCGCTCCAGACCCCGGCCAGCAGATCGATGTCCGTACGCAACTTTGCGCCCCGCGCCTGCAGACGCTCGCTTAACTGGCGGGCTGCGGCCACTGCCATGACCGCACCGTCCACCGCAACGGTACCGTCGACCTCCGCACCCAACCACTCCAACGCGCCTGGCTGGCCGGGCCGCAGCTTCATCAGCTCGATGCCACTGCCGGCCAGCTCCTTGTTCGCTTGTTCCCAATAGCGACTGTCAGCCCAGAGCCCAGCGAAATCCGCCGTGACCACCAACGTGCCCACCGACCCCTCGAAGCCGGACAACCATTGCCGTCCCTGCCAATAGCCAGGCAAGTACTCGGACAAATGCGGGTCGGCCGAAGGCACCAGCAAGGCAGCCACGCCCTCCCGGGCCATGGCCTCGCGCACACGGGCAAGGCGCGCCGGTACGGGTTCGTAAAGAGGGGACTGACTGTTCATGCGCACTCCTGCGGATAGGTGTCGACGGGTCCAAGCCGTTGATAATGAAACAGCTGGCAGGCGCCCGCAATCACCACGACCGTAACAAGGCATGCATTGCCCCAAGTGCCCTGCCGACCGTCGATCCTTCCTCCTGAACTAAACAGCCTACGCGCCTTCACACCCCTTACACACCCTGCGAACGCGAGGTTGGCCATGCCCCACTCCCGCGCACCGAAAACCGCGGTCGTGCTCCTCGACACCCGGGCGCATACGCCGGACCATGAGCAGGCGACGCACCTGAAAATCGCCCAGTACCTGGCACACCTGCTGGGCATCGATCGGGTCGAGTCAGCGCCCGTGCCCAGCGCCGATGCCCGCTGTTACTACGTGCCGAGCGACACCCTGGTCGACCCGACGCGCCAGATGGCACTCGGCATCCATGGCGAAGAGGACCTATTCGGCGGTGCGGTCAGCCATCCACACATGGCCACCAAGGCGATTTCCCATCCACTGCCAGCCGATGCCAGCTTTCCACCCGGCTGGACGGATGCCTTCGCCCAACTGGCCAGCGACGCCCTGCTGCGCGGCTACACGGTGTTCTCCAAGGCAGACGCGCGCCGCGCCGCCGAGCTGCTGCTGCGCGACGGCCCGGTGCGTGTCAAGCCGGTACTGGCTTGTGCAGGCAGAGGCCAGCAGGTGATCAACGATTCCCAGGCCCTGGAACCGCTACTGCAGGCAATGGACGACGAGGCCCTGGGGCTGTGGGGCCTGGTGCTGGAAGAGGACCTGGACGCGGTCGAGACCTTCAGCGTCGGCCAGGTGCGCGTGGCCGGGCTCACCCTCAGTTACCACGGCACCCAGCACTTAACCCGCGACCACGCAGGAACCGAGGTCTACGGCGGCTCCGACCTGGTGGTGGTGCGGGGCGACTACCTGCAACTGCTGCAACTGCCGCTGGACGATCATCTGCGCCTGGCCATCAATCAGGCCATGGCCTACGAACAGGCCGCCGAACGCTACTTCCCTGGCTTCATCGCTTCGCGCCGCAACTACGACATCGCCCGGGGCAACGACCGCCAAGGCCACCTGCGCAGCGGCGTGCTCGAACAGTCGTGGCGCATCGGGGGCGCCAGCCCGGCCGAGGTCCTGGCGTTGACGGCCTTCGCCGAGGATCCGGCCCTGCAGCGGCTATGCGCATCGACCCATGAGGTGTTCGGCCAGGCGCGACTGCCCGCCGACGCCACGCTGTTCTATCAGGGGTATGACAGTGAACTTGGACAACTCAGCAAATATGCACGGATACGCGACCATGACCATCGAGAGTGAAACCGTGGAACTGCAAGTCGAAGGGGAAAGCATTGCCGGCACCCTGGTCAGCCCCGGCAGCCGCATGCCAGGGATTCTCTTCGTCCATGGCTGGGGCGGCAGCCAGCAGCGCGACCTGGCCCGTGCCCGGCAGATCACCGGGCTAGGCTGCGTCTGCATGACCTTCGACCTGCGCGGCCATGAAAAGACCGAAAGCCAGCGCCTGAGCGTCACCCGCGAGCAGAACCTCGCCGACCTGCTGGCCGCCTACGACCGGCTCGCCAGCCACCCTTCGGTGAACCCCGCCGCCATTGCCGTAATCGGCAGTAGCTACGGTGGCTACCTGGCCACCTTGCTTACCCCGCGCCGGCCGGTTAAATGGCTGGCGCTCAGGGTGCCCGCCCTCTACTGGGACGACGAATGGGACGCGCCCAAGCAGGCCCTCGACCGCCAGCGCCTCAACGCCTACCGCCAGCGTAGCCTTGGCCCGGCCGACAACCGCGCCCTGGCAGCCTGCGCCGAGTTTGGCGGCGATGTACTGCTGGTGGAGTCCGAGCAGGACGACTACGTACCTCACAGCACGTTGATGAGTTACCGCTCGGCGTTCGTCAGTGCCCATTCGATGACCCACCGCCTGGTAGACGGCGCCGACCATGCCCTGTCCAGCGAAGAAAGCCAGAAGGCCTACAGCGCGATACTCACGTCCTGGATCGGCGAGATGGTCATTGGTGCCCGCCTGGACCGCTACCCGCACTATGCGCCCTGGTATGCCTGAGTGCAGCCCAACTGGCAGTGCAGGCCACCATCGGCGCCGCGCACAAGGCTGCGCAGGGTCTGGTAGGCGGCGAAATTCACCCCCCGCGCCTGATGCTCGCCCAGCAGGTCGAGGAACGGCTCCTCGATGAAGCTTCCCGCGGCTGCCGCCCACGCCTGGCGCGATTGCCAGCGCAGGAGCTGAAGCACCCGCCGGCCGTCGTCACTAACCTGGATGCTGACGCTCAGCAAGCCGTCGCAGCGTTGCGCCAGGTGCTCGCTGCGCACCACCAGCGCCTCGGCCAGCGCATCCTGGCGCAGCGGTGGCACGTCGTACTCGATCATCTGGGTGAACCACAGGGAATGGGTGTTGGCCGTCATGTTGCTTCTCCTCGTTTCGGGCTCTTGCAGCAGATGGTCGTGGAGGGTAAAACCTCCAGCTAACTCAAGGTCAAGGATTTTGTTGACGATGAAACCCCCTTCCTCCCAGGAACGCCTGCTCAGCGTCGGCCAGCTGGCCGCCCGTAGCGGCGTGGCTGTGACCGCCCTGCACTTCTACGAGACCAAGGGCCTGATCCACAGCACCCGCAACGCCGGCAATCAGCGGCGCTACCCACGGGCCGTGCTGCGCCGAGTGGCGGTAATCAAGATGGCCCAGCGCCTGGGCATCCCCCTGGCCGACATCGCCAACGCCCTGGATACCCTGCCCTGCGACCACACGCCCACCGCCGACGACTGGCAGCGCCTCTCGGCACGCTGGCGCGACGACCTGAGCCGGCGTATCGACGAGCTGGTGATGTTGCGCGACCAGCTCGATGGCTGCATCGGCTGTGGCTGCATGTCGCTGAAAGAGTGCCCGCTGCGCAACCACCATGATCGCCTGGCCGATGAAGGCCCCGGCCCCCACCCACCGAGCCAGGATTGAGGATCAGGCGCTGAAGACCGATGACCGCGTTGGCGTTCGCCTATGCCGATGTCTTCAGCACCCGCTCTACCCCTCAGATCACCACATTACGCACGAAACGCACCGCCTCCTCGCCATCATTGCGATAGGCGTAGCGGCAATCGCTGGGAAAGACGAAGAACTCGCCCTTGCCCAACTGCCGCTCGCCGCCTTCGATGATCAGCGTCAGGCGGCCTTCGGTCACATAGATCTGCTCGCTCCAGCCGGCGGCATCTGCCTCGCTGGCGTAGCACTCGCCAGGGGCGAGGGTCCATTCCCACAGCTCGACCTCGCGCCGGGCCGGGCTGCTGCCCAGCAGCACGGCCCGGCTGGCAGGGTGCACGCCGGCCCAGGCCAACTCGTCGATACGGCTGGGGTCGCGGCGATCGGGCGCCTGGATCAGGGTGCTGAACGCTACCCCAAGCGCTTCGGCGATCAGGTCCAGGGTGGTGAGGCTGACATTCTTCTCGCCGGCCTCGATGGCCACCAACATGCGCCGGCTGACCCCGGAGCGTTCGGCCAGGGCGGCCTGGCTCAGGCCGGCGTCACCGCGCAGGCGGCGAACATTCTGGCTGACATGCTGCAGCACCGAAGCCCGGTGCTCGGAATCTTTGTGCACTATATTGCTCACTGGTAGGGGGTGCGCAGTATACTGCCCACTTTGCGGCGAATTGTGCGCCGCCCCTTCCGAGTGCGCAAGACCATGAGCCAGGCCTCCCCCAGCAAGCCCGCCGTCACCTTCCGCCTGAGCAAGGCCGAACTGGTGCTGGTGTTCATCACCATGCTCTGGGGCGGCACCTTCCTTATCGTGCACAACGTCATGAGCGTCAGTGGCCCGATGTTCTTCGTCGGCCTGCGCTTCGCTGCCGCCGCGCTGTTCGTCGGCCTGGTGTCGGCCCGCTCGCTGGCGGGGTTGACCGCCACCGAACTCAAGGCCGGGGTGCTGATCGGCGTGTCGATCATGCTCGGCTACGGCTTGCAGACCATGGGCCTGCAGACCATCAGCAGCAGCCAGTCGGCATTCATCACCGCGCTCTATGTGCCCTTCGTGCCCTTGCTGCAATGGCTGGTGCTGGGCCGCCGTCCAGGCCTGATGCCGAGCCTGGGCATCGGCCTGGCCTTCGCCGGGCTGATGCTGCTGGCTGGCCCCGACGGCGGCGCGCTGCACTTCAGCGAAGGCGAGCTGGTGACGCTGGTCAGCGCCGTGGCAATCGCCGGCGAGATCATCCTGATCAGCCGCTACGCGGGCAAGGTGGATGTGCGTCGGGTCACCGTGGTGCAGTTGGCCACCGCCTCGGCGCTGTCGTTCCTGATGATCGTGCCGACCCAGGAGCAGCTCCCCGACTTCTCCTGGCTGCTGCTGGCCAGCGCGGTGGGCCTGGGCGCCATGAGCGCGGTGATCCAGGTGGCGATGAACTGGGCGCAGAAGTCGGTCTCGCCGACCCGCGCCACGCTGATCTATGCCGGCGAGCCGGTGTGGGCCGGCATCGTCGGGCGCGTTGCCGGCGAGCGGCTGCCCGGCGTGGCGTTGATCGGCGGGGTGCTGATCGTGCTGGCGGTGGTGGTAAGCGAGCTGAAGATTCGTCGCCAGGATGAGGCAGAGGCATTGCCGGACGATGACGCGCGTCAGCGCGAGACGGGATTGTAGCCCTCCTGCACATCCTCGGGGCTGCAAAGCAGCCCCACGGCTACGCGCTCACCCGCTATGCTTTGTAAAAAACTGTTATAAAAAAACAGCTTGTCACAGCACATTTGTACGATCCTGCAACTGCTTGCGTGTTGGTGATCATCCCCCCGGCACGTATGATCCTTGGCAAACTTCTCAGAACAGAACGCTATGTCATTGATTGTGCTATTGCTTCTGCCCTTCGTGGGCAGTTGCCTGGCGGCTGTCCTGCCGCACAACGCACGCAACGCCGAGTCCATTCTCGCCGGGCTCGTGGCCCTGGTCGGTACCGTCCAGGTGGCGTTGCTGTACCCACAGGTGGCCGATGGCGGGGTGATTCGCGAGGAATTCCTGTGGCTGCCCAGCCTGGGCCTGAACCTGGTCCTGCGCATGGACGGTTTTGCCTGGCTGTTCAGCCTGCTGGTGCTGGGCATCGGCAGCCTGGTGGCGTTGTACGCGCGCTACTACATGTCGCCGCAGGACCCGGTGCCGCGATTCTTCGCCTTCTTCCTGGCATTCATGGGCGCCATGCTCGGCCTGGTGATTTCCGGCAACCTGCTCCAGCTGGTGTTCTTCTGGGAGCTGACCAGCTTGTTCTCGTTCCTGCTGATCGGCTACTGGCACCACCGCGCCGACGCCCGCCGCGGCGCCTACATGGCATTGATGGTGACGGGGGCCGGCGGTTTGTGCCTGCTGGTCGGGGCCTTGCTGCTCGGCCATGTGGTCGGCAGCTATGACCTGGACAAGGTCCTGGCTGCCGGCGACATCATCCGCCAGCATGCGCTGTACCCGGTGCTGCTGCCCCTCATCCTGATCGGCGCCCTGACCAAGAGCGCGCAATTCCCCTTCCAGTTCTGGCTGCCCCATGCCATGGCGGCGCCCACTCCCGTATCGGCTTACCTGCACTCGGCGACCATGGTCAAGGCCGGGGTGTTTCTGCTCGCCCGCCTGTGGCCGGTGTTGTCGGGCAGCGAGGAGTGGTTCTGGATCGTCGGCGGCGCCGGTGCCGCCACCCTGCTGCTCGGCGCCTTCGCGGCGATGTTCCAGAACGACCTCAAAGGCCTGCTGGCCTACTCGACCATCAGCCACCTGGGCCTGATCACCCTGCTGCTGGGCCTGAACAGTCCGCTGGCCGCCGTCGCCGCGGTGTTCCATATTCTCAACCACGCCACCTTCAAGGCCTCGCTGTTCATGGCCGCGGGGATCATCGACCACGAAAGCGGCACCCGCGACATCCGCCGCCTCAGCGGGCTGTTCCGCCTGATACCGTTCACCGCCACCCTGGCCATGGTCGCCAGCGCCTCGATGGCCGGGGTGCCGCTGATGAACGGCTTCCTGTCCAAGGAGATGTTCTTCGCCGAGACCGTGTTCATCACCTCGACCGCCTGGGTCGAGGCCGCCCTGCCAGTGATCGCCACCCTCGCCGGGACCTTCAGCGTGGCCTATGCGCTGCGCTTCACCGTCGACGTGTTCTTCGGGCCCGCGGCCGACGATCTGCCACACACGCCCCACGAGCCTCCCCGCTGGATGCGCGCACCGGTCGAACTACTGGTGCTCACGTGCCTGGTGGTCGGTATCTTCCCGGCCCAATCGGTCGGCCCGCTGCTGGCCGCCGCCGCCCTGCCGGTGGTGGGCGGCACCCTGCCGGAGTACAGCCTGGCCATCTGGCATGGCTGGAACGCGCCGTTGATCATGAGCCTGATCGCCATGAGCGGCGGCATCATCCTCTATCTGCTGCTGCGCAAGCAGCTGCAGCGCGGTCGCTTCCCCCACCCGCCGCTGATCGAGCGCTTCAATGGCAAGCGCCTGTTCGAGCATGGCCTGGTGCGGTTGATGCTGCTGGCCCGGCACATCGAGCGCCTGTTGACTACCCGCCGCCTGCAGACGCAGTTGTTCATGCTGGTGCTGGCGGCCTTCATCGCCGGCCTGACACCACTGCTGTACAGCGGCCTGAGCTGGGGCGACCGACCGAAGATCCCCGGCTCCGGGGTGTTCGTCGCGCTGTGGCTGATCGCCATCGCCTGCGCCATCGGCGCCGCCTACCAGGCCAAATACCACCGTCTCGCGGCGCTGATCATGGTCGGCGTCTGCGGCCTGATGACCTGCATCACCTTCGTCTGGTTCTCCGCGCCCGACCTGGCCCTGACCCAGCTGGCGGTCGAAGTGGTGACAACCGTGCTGATCCTCCTCGGCCTGCGCTGGCTGCCCCGGCGTATCGAAGGTGTCTCGCCGCTGCCCGGCAGCCAGGACCGCGCCCGTCTGCGCCGCTTGCGCGACCTGCTGCTGGCGGTGCTGGTCGGCGGCGGCATGGCCTTGCTGTCCTACGCCATGCTCACCCGCCCGACGCCCAACGACATTTCCTCGTTCTTCCTTAGCCGCGCCCTGCCAGAGGGCGGGGGCACCAACGTGGTCAATGTGATGCTGGTAGACTTCCGTGGCTTCGATACCCTCGGTGAAGTCACCGTGCTGGTGGCCGTGGCGCTGACCGTGTTCGCCCTGCTGCGCCGTTTCCGCCCGCCCAAGGAGAGCATGCAGTTGCCGGCTCAGCAGCGGCAGCTGGCACCGGACGTGGTCACCGACCTGGTCAACCCGCGCCACGCCACCGACACCGCGTTGGGCTTCATGATGGTGCCGGCCGCTCTGGTGCGCCTGCTGCTGCCGATCGCCCTGCTGGTGTCAATGTACCTGTTCATGCGTGGCCACAATCAGCCCGGCGGCGGTTTCGTCGCGGGCCTGGTGATGTCGGTGGCATTCATCCTGCAGTACATGGTCGCCGGTACCCAATGGGTCGAGGCGCAGATGAGCCTGCGCCCGCTGCGCTGGATGGGCACCGGCCTGCTCTGCGCCACCCTTACCGGCGCCGGCGCGATGCTGCTCGGCTACCCGTTCCTCACCACCCACACCGCCCACCTGCACCTGCCGCTGCTGGGTGACGTGCATGTGGCCAGCGCGCTGTTCTTCGACATCGGCGTGTATACCGTGGTGGTCGGCTCGACCCTGCTGATCCTCACCGCGCTGGCCCACCAGTCGGTGCGTGCCTACCGCCCCGCCAAGTCCAGCCAAGCAGGAGCCGCCTGATGGAAGAAGTCATAGCAGTCGCCATCGGTGTCCTCGCCGCCTCGGGGGTCTGGCTGATCCTGCGCCCGCGTACCTACCAGGTGATCATGGGCCTGTGCCTGCTGTCCTACGGCGTCAACCTGTTCATCTTCAGCATGGGCAGCCTGTTCATCGGCAAGGAGCCTATCATCAAGGACGGCGTGCCCCACGATTTGCTGCACTACACCGACCCGCTGCCCCAGGCGCTGGTGCTGACGGCCATTGTCATCAGCTTCGCCATGACCGCGTTGTTCCTGGTGGTGCTGCTGGCTTCACGCGGCCTGACCGGCACCGACCACGTCGATGGCCGGGAGCGTGACGAATGAGCGGGATGAACCAACTGATCATTGCGCCGATCCTGCTGCCGCTGCTCACCGCGGCGCTGATGCTGCTGATTGGTGAGAAGCACCGCTGGCTGAAGGCGCGCCTGAACCTGTTGTCCACCGCCCTCGGCCTGGGCATCGCCGTGACCCTGCTGATGTGGGTGCGCACCCAAGGCCAGGCCGAGTCCATCGGCGTCTACCTGCCAGGTAACTGGCCGGCGCCGTTCGGCATCGCCCTGGTGCTCGACCACCTGTCGGCGCTGCTGCTGACGCTGACAGGTATAATCGGCCTGAGCGCCCTGCTGTTCGCCCGGGCCCGCTGGGACGGTGCCGGTGCCAGCTTCCACGCGCTGTTCCAGATCCAGCTGATGGGTCTGTACGGCGCCTTCCTCACGGCCGACCTGTTCAACCTGTTCGTGTTCTTCGAGGTGCTGCTGGCGGCCTCGTACGGCCTGCTGCTGCATGGCTCGGGGCGGGCACGGGTCAAGGCCGGGCTGCACTACATCGCCATCAACCTGTTCGCCTCGTCGCTGTTTCTGGTGGGCGCGGCCATGCTCTACGGCGTGACCGGCACCCTGAACATGGCCGACCTGGCATTGAAAGTGCCGCTGGTGCCGGAAGCCGATCGCGGCCTGCTGCATGCCGGCGCGGCGATCCTGGCGGTCGCCTTCCTGGCCAAGGCCGGGGTCTGGCCGTTGAACTTCTGGCTGGTACCGGCGTATTCGTCGGCCAGTGCGCCGGTAGCCGCGCTGTTCGCGATCATGACCAAGGTCGGGTTGTACGCCATCCTGCGCCTGTGGATGCTGCTGTTCTCCGGCCAGGCCGGCGCCTCGGCGTTCTTCGGCGGGGACTGGCTGGTGTATGGCGGCCTGGCGACCCTTGCCGTGGCGGCCGTGTCGATCCTCGCCGCGCAGCGCCTGGAGCGCCTGGCAGCGCTGAGCATCCTGGTGTCCGCCGGCACACTGCTGGCCGCCGTCGGTTTCGGCCAGCCGATCCTGACCGGCGCCGCGCTGTTCTACCTGGCCAGCTCCACCCTGGCCCTGTGCGCGCTGTTCCTGCTGGCCGAGCTGGTGGAGCGTTCGCGCTCGGCCAACGAGGCGCCGCTGGAGGATGAAGAAGGCGCAATGCCCTCGCCTCTGGAGTCCCTGCACCCGCCCAAGGGCATCAACCTGGACGACGAGCAGCAGGTGGTGATCGGCCAGATCATTCCCTGGACCATGGCCTTCCTGGGCCTTGCCTTCATCGCCTGCGCCCTGCTGATCATCGGCATGCCTCCCCTATCGGGCTTCATCGGCAAGCTCAACCTGATCAGCGCGCTGTTCAACCCGCAAGGCATGGGCGTCAGCCCGGAGCAGCCGCTGGGCGTCGCGGGCTGGACCCTGGTCACCCTGTTGGTGCTGTCCGGCATGGCCTCGCTGATCGCCTTCGGCCGGGTGGGCATCCAGCGCTTCTGGAAGCCTGAGGAACGCCCCTCGCCGGTGCTGCGTCGCTATGAATGCGTGCCTATCGTCATTCTCCTGGGCCTGTGCATCTTCCTCAGCCTCAAGGCTGAGCCGCTGCTGCGCTACACCCAGGACACCGCCGCGAGCCTGAGCACGCCGGAGGCCTACGTCAAGGCGGTGATGGCCACCCGGCCACTGCCTGGCCCGACCACCCTTAGCGTGGAGGCGCAGCCATGAGCCGACTGTTTCCCGCACCACTGCTGTCCGTCGCACTGTTGGCACTGTGGCTGCTGCTCAACCTCTCGGTCAGCCCGGGCAACCTGCTGCTAGGTGCCGCGCTGGGGATCCTCGCACCTATCCTGATGGCGCCGTTGCGCCCGCAGCACGCCCATGTGCGCCGCCCTTGGGCAATCGCCAAGCTGGTTGGCCGAGTGGGCCTCGACGTGATCCATTCCAACCTGTTGGTGGCTCGTGGCGTGCTGCGCGTCGGCAGCACGCCGCCTCGCTCGGCATTCGTGCATATTCCGCTGGACCTGCGCGACGCCCACGGTCTGGCGGCACTGTCGATGATAACCACCGTGGTGCCGGGAACCATCTGGTCGGAACTGGCCCTGGATCGCAGCGTACTGTTGTTGCACGTGTTCGATCTTGAAGAGGAAGCGGCCTTCATCGAGCACTTCAAGCACACCTATGAACGTCCGCTGATGGAGATCTTCGAATGAGCGGCCTGCTTGCCTATGCCGTCCTCACCAGCCTGTTCATCTTCGCCATTGCCATGGCCCTGGCACTGATCCGGGTGTTCCGCGGCCCGTCCGCCCAGGACCGCGTACTGGCACTGGACTACCTGTACATCCTGGGCATGCTGATGATGCTGGTGTTGGGCATTCGCTACGCCAGTGACACCTACTTCGAGGGCGCGCTGCTGATCGCCCTGTTCGGCTTCGTCGGCTCGTTCGCCCTGGCCAAGTTCCTGCTGCGTGGCGAGGTGATCGAATGAACGAAGCTATCGAACTGCCGTTCTGGCTGGAACTGCTGGTGTCCACGCTGCTGCTGCTGGGCAGCCTGTTCGCCCTGATCGGCGCCATCGGGCTGGTCCGTCTGCAGGACTTTTTCCAGCGCATGCACCCGCCCGCGCTGGCCTCGACCATCGGCGCATGGTGCGTGGCGTTGGCCTCGATGCTGTACTTCTCGGTGCTCAAGCAGAGCCCGGTGCTGCATGCGTGGCTGATCCCGATCCTGCTGTCGATCACCGTGCCGGTGACCACGCTGCTGTTGGCCAGGGCCGCGCTGTTTCGCAAACGCACCTCGGGTGAAAACGTACCTGAGGAAGTCAGCAGCGGGCGCGATCGCGGCAACTGAGCCTCATGCCTGGCTCAAGCGCTGCAACTCGCGGCGTACCATGGCGGCAAAAGGCGGCGGGCTCATCCGATAGAGCTCGCCGGCGACCCAGGCCAGCCAGCCGCCGTGCAGCGCCTCTCGGCGCGCAAGCAGGCGCTCGGCCTCCTCCACCGCACGGGCCTGGTGCAGGCGGTGAAAGTCGGCCCGCGAGCCCGCGGTGGGCTCGTCGATCATTCGCTGGCCTTGAAGGTGGTCAACTCGCCCTTGCGCCATTTGGCGACCTTGCCGGTCACCGCCTTGAGCAGTTTGCCCAGGCCTTCCTGCACCTGTTGCTGGGCAGCGAACACCAGCATCACGCCATGCCCGTCGCGGAACACGATACCGTCGCCTTCCGGTACCGAGACGAAGGCGTAGTCGCCCTGGCCATAGACGTTCAGCTTGATCTCGCGAAAGCGCAATTCCAGCTTGCCGCCTTCGCGGCTGGGCAAGACCGCGGCGCGGAAGTGGTCACCCACCTTCAATTCGAGGCGCTGCTTGTCGTCGACCACCATGGCTTCTTCGGTGTCGATTTCGGCCATGTACAGGCCTTCCGGGTTTTGCTCGGTGACATAGATGAAACGCCCGTGGAACAGCTTGACCAGCTGTGCGCGCAAGTCGCCCAGGGCGAACAACGCATGGGTATCCAGTGTACTGACTGCCAATGAAGGGCTCCTCACATCGATTGCAACGGCCACGCCACGGACACAAGTTGCGTCAGGTGACAGGCACTTTTTAGTCAAGGTCCGCAGGACCGTGGAAACAAGCGACAAAGCGTCCACGCGCAACGGCGCAAGGGCAACCAGGAAGCAGTTCACCCAGCCACCGCCCGGCGATGCGAAGTAAGCTTCGGCTCGATTCCGCAAAGGGAAACGTAATGTCCGACAGCACAAATGCCGGAAAGGATGCGACAAGCAGCACCAGTTCTTTCGCCAGAAAGGAATGCTGGCCTTCAGTCGCGCATTACAGGAGAGCGAATATGCACGAAAACACTGAAACCCGTCGAGAGGCACGTAACATTTCCGGCCATGATATGCCTCGCTATATCGTCATTCCCGCCGGTGTCGCCTTCTACCACATCGCCGAACGCGATACGGGCCGGGTCAGGGGTTTTCGCCAGTGCCACGAGCAGGCTTGCGCACTGGCCCGACAATTCGAGCGCTGAACGCCTCAGGCCGCGTTGCAGCTGTCCAGCAGGGCCAGCCAGGCATCCCGGCATTCCAAGGCTTCGGCGCGGCTGGCGAATGCTGTGCCGCGACGCTCGCCATCGACCAGTACCACCCAACACACACGGTTGCCCAGGGCCTGCATTGAGCGCGGCACGCCAGTCCCGATCATGACGGCGACATCGACTTGGCTATTCATCATTCCCTCCGGAATTTAATTAGCAACCTAACGATACGCGCATGATACGGCCTGCCCTGCCTGGGAAAAAGCGCCGCCAGGTACAGCTGTATTGCAATTCGGGCAACAAATCCGCTCAATCCAATTGCGCGGACCTGGCCTTCGACACGGGCTGCCAGTCCCCTAATCTGTGCAAGCTGCACACCGGTTTGTTCACCCCGGTACCCAGCTCATCGGCCACCGCGAAGCGACGTCCGTGCTCGCCGGCACGTGGCGCCTCGATGGCGACAGCCATGCTTGATGCAAGGCAAGAAAACACGAAGGCCCCAGGGATCGCTCCGCGGGGCCTTGCACAAGGCGTTGGATCAGATCTGCCGCTGGTGGCGGTCGAGCTGTTCGTGACGCTCCTGGGCTTCGATGCAGTACTTGGTGGTCGGGCTGATCAGCAGGCGCTTCAGGCCGATCGGCTCGCCGCTGTCGTCGCACCAGCCGAAGCTTTCGTCGGTGATGCGGTCCAGCGCCATCTCCAGTTGCGGCAGCAGACGCTGGTCGCGGTCGATGGCATTGACCAACCAGGTGCGTTCTTCCTCGACCGACGCCACGTCAGCGGGATCCGACGGGGTATCCAGGCTTTCGATGGCGGTGCGGCTGAGTTCGATGCGCTCGTGCGTTTCGACTTTCATCGCTTGCAGCAGCTTGGTGAAGAACGCGAGCTGTTCGGCATTCATGTAGTCATCGGCCGACATGGCCAGCAACTGTTCCTTGGTCATCGATTTCTCTATGAAAAAATGTGCATTTGGGCGATTCGGGTGCTGCCTGCGATGCTTCGCCGGCAGCGGAATTCTTCAAGCGCCAACCGGCACTCTTTTACAGGGGGCGGCAGTCTAAGGCGCCAAGCGACGGTGGGCAACAGAAATGACGGCGAATTGGCCGAATCAGCAAGGAATCCGCCAACTGGCTACTTACATTTCTGACGTTGCGCGCCTCATAAAGCATGGGCCGACGATATGTCGGCCCCACCATTTGGCCGGCCAAACCCTGGCAAGCGCTCTTCTTGATGCCTGACGTTTTGCCTTGCCGGCCCATGGCCAGCCACGGAGAACTCGGCACGAGCCCCCAGAAGCAATCCGGGCGATACCCAAGTATCACCTGGGCGTGGTGTATCTACCGTCTCATCAGGCTTCAGAACACCGGAGTCTCACACAATGAACCTGCAGCAACAACTTCTCGAATTCAGCGATCTGGATTGCGCCGTCGCCAAGCGATTCCAAGGCCGCCCCATGCTGGGTGATATCGCCAGCACCATGCTTAGTGAGCAATGGCAACAACGTCGGATTGGCTTGTCCCACGACCCCCTGACGCTGCACTTGATCAGCCGCCGCCCTGGCGGTTCGGGTGCCTGGATTCGCCCGCTGGCGTTCGCGCTGACCGAACGATTCTGTGGGCGCGCCACCCTCAACTTGACGCAGGGCGAAGACTTCATCAGCAGCCATGCCGTGGACAACCCAACGTGGGCCTTGGACATCGACTTGCATGCCGTCGAGCTGCTGATCAACGAATGCGGCCCCCTGTTGCTTGAGCGCTACCGTGAAGAGCTGGTGGAGTTTTGGGGTAATTTCGATAGCGGCGGACAAACACCGTGGCAATGGTATGCCGACCACCTGCAGAAACAGTTTGAGAAGACTGTTGCTTGCAATATCCAAGACAACAGACTGAGCGCTCTGGAGGCCGCCAACGTAAACCAGCTACTCTCAAAAACGGCGCGTCCCGCGCCTACTATGGCGGGGACTTCGGTCGCACTCTTGAGCACCGACTTCTCCTCCATCAGCAAGATCGATGTTGACCTGGGCAGCGCCCTGCTCATCGAGCGCACCAGCACAACGGGCTCAAGTACCCTGCTGTATACGCTGGTCGGCAAATTGCTGGTGTTCCCTTCTCGCCCGACCATGCTGGCGATATTCAACAGACTCTGGCCTGACAATGACACGACAGCCCCACACAAGGTGCACATTGTGCCGCTGGCAGAGGCCCCCTTCGAGGCCCAGGCACTGGAACTGCTCCAACAGCAGCTGCGCGTCGCCGACGTGGTTTCCCGTAAGTACCATGGGGAGGCGTACGCACTGCCATTGAGCCAGGATCTCGATCGATTGACATCCCTGGTCGACCTGTGCGATCGCAAGGAGCGCGCTCAACGCCTGACCCTGAGCCAACATCTACCGGCATGGTTAAGGGACGCCAAGGTGGATGACCAGGTGCACTACGCGCAGATGCTGGTCGATGTGGCCCAGGCCTACCATGATGCCGATGGCGAGTTCTGGCTCGATGGTGTCGACACCGCACAGGCCTTTGCGAACCGCCAGCTGGCCCAGCGCTTTACCACCGACCATCCCGGTAGCGCACTGCTGCCCGAAGATGTGCGGATCATCAACCATCAGGTGACCGCGGCGGCGGCGGCTGGACAAGATGCCCTGTTTGCCTCGGGCGACACGCAAATAGTGGAGTTCAGCTTTGCCGAACTGGCAATCGGTAATCTCGGCCTGCTCAAACCCGGCCGTGTGGAACTGGCGTCGAAGACCACGGCCCCCTTGCCCGAATGGATGAATGAAAACTATCTGCGCACCCTCGTCACCGAGCTGGACATCGCCAGCGCATACCCGCGAATGTTGCGCGGCAAACTGCTGGACGACGTCGAACAGCAGCGAACCCGCCAGAAGCTGCTTGGCGATCAGCTACGCAAACAGTTGCCGGCCCTGGCACTGGAGCAGCATCTGCGCGGGATGGGTATCAGCGAAGTCTGCGTCAAAGGTGTGGCACAGATTTTCAACGCAACCGTCAGTGGTGGCGAGAATCATTGGGTGATGCGTCCACTGGGGCTGCTCAAGCAGGTCGACGCCTCTGCTGATCATCCTCTCAATGCCTGGATCATCGAGTTGGCGACACCGGATGCAAGTCCATGTCTGCTCTATCGCCCACTGCACCAGCAGCCGTTGCTGCAGTATGACGACCGCCTGGCGCTGTTTGTCGCCATGTGTACCCCTGGCGCACTGCAGGATGACATCCTGCAACGCCTGCCGGAAGCAGACCGCAAGGTCTACGCGCACGGCGGCTTCCTCGAACCTCACGTGTTCTACCCCCTGGACGACACCTTCGCGGTGCCCTTCGGTACGCCCCCACCGGCCACCCTGAGCCTCGAAGCCGCCGTCGACGATATTGGCAAAGCTATTTACCTGGCGAGCGTCCAGGAGTCTATTCAGCGGTTCCAGGCACACGCCAGCACTAGCGCCGAAACGCGCTGGAACAGCTGGAAGGAACTGGGCTGGCTGTTGTTCAATACGCTGCTACCCCTGGCTGGCAGCACACTGGGCAAGGTCGGTTGGCTCGTGCAGATGGAAGTCGCCTTGGTTCAGGCCGTCGAGTCAGTCAGTAATCGTGACCCCGAAGGCCATCGCATCGCCATGGTCAACTTGCTGCTCAACGTTGCGTTGCTACTGCTGTCCCACACCTCCTGGCAATTGAAACTGGAAGAAGGCCAGGAAGGTCCCTTGGCCCGAGAGGTACCCGACACCACATCGGCGATTCTGATTAAACCCGCACACATTGTCACCGCACCATCCGTCGATGCCGCGGACTTCAACTGGGCAAGCCCCGCCCCCACTCTGGATGCTCAGCGGCGCTCGGAACTGGAGGCCTTGCACGCCGATGTCAGCGTACAGTCCCTTGGTACGCCGATTCCATCCGGGCATCTGGCAGGCCTGTACCTGGCGCAGGATGAATGCTGGGTGCACCTGCAAGGCAAGGTGTACAAAGTCCTGCTCGACGAGTCGGGTGAAGAGCCACGCATCGTCAGCAATACCGCCGAACCGCAACTGGGGCCTTGGCTGATGCGTGACGAAGCTGGCCGCTGGCAGCTTGACTTGCGCCTGCGCCTGCGTGGCGGCATGCGCTCAGGATCGCGCATAGCCCGCCTGCGTGAGGCGAACCGCCAGGCGCTGGCCGATCTCGACCAGCAGCTCGACCGCGACCTGGCACAAGGCCTGGCGCAGCTGAAACTCATGCGGGCCGATGCGGCAAAGTTCGCTGACAGCACCTCCGACGCAGCTCTACGGGATCACCTCAAGTCCTGCCAGGACGCATCCTTGTTCTGGGAAGCCCACCTGGAGCGCCTGAACAGCCGCAACGCCCTGTCACCACGCAACGGCTTCAAGGTGGAGCGCGCCAACGCCCTGACCCAACGCGCACTTAGCGAACAGATGGTCAACCTGACCCTCAAACGCCTGTGCACGCCTCGCCGCAATCAGCTTGCCCAATTCCTCAGCAGTTACAAAGGCAGCATGACCCCCTCTGACCTGGCCATCTACAGCCGACGTCTCGCCGAGCTGTCCCCGTTGTTCGACCAGATGGTGGTCAATGCAGACGCCATGAGCGAGATCCACATGGAGCTCAAGAAACTGACCAACCGCGGTCAGGACAGCATCCAGAAGATGTTTGAAACGCTCAAGCAGACCTGGACCAGCCCAAACGCCCCGTTCACCTGCCGCTACCTGCGCCTGGAAAACCACTTCAACCAGCTATTCACTCGCCACCCGATCGACGACAGCAACCCGACCGGCAGTGCCTTCTGGCTAAGCCTGGCCAATGACAATGTGGGACGCGCGATCAGCCAGCACAGGCAGTTGGCGGCGCTGGACCAACCGAACGCCGAACTGGCCACGCGTCTGCTCAAGGGCATCGACGAATGGCTGAACGATGCCAAACGACAGCTGGCCAACTTCAAGGAACGCTCGCAGGACAACGACGCCCCCGCGTTACTCGAACAAATCGAGAAGGACGTGGCCTACCTACAGGAAAAAGTCCGTGTCGAGCTAGCCGAATACCCCGACTACCCTCCCTCCATCACTGTTGCGCAACTGCGCAAGCACATACCCGGCCTGATCGAGACTGAAGACCACGGGCTGATGCTCGGCGTCCCCCGCGAAGACGATGACACAATTATCGATGTCGCCGGCCCCGATCCGGACAGTCCTCCCGTCGCCTATCGCAGGGAGAACGAAGCCGGTATCGAGATCGCTTCCGCCAGTTTACCGCCCCCCCCCTCCAAGGCAGGACTGAAAAGCCTGCTCAAGGAAAGTGGCAAACTGATGACCCGTGCACGCGCCGAGCTGGAGCAAGTTCAACGCGCAAAATCCTCCAGATATCTACCCAACGAAATATATGACTTGCTGATATCGCAGAAGAAACGGCTGATGGAGCAGTCGAATGCCATCGAAAAGCACTTGACCGATGACAACCAGACCGACGAGGCCGCCGCGGACCAGGACGCGGCACGTATCACCAAGGCGCTGAACGACTTGAGCCTGACTCTGGAGCGCCAGGCGGACGAACTACGAACCCAGGCGGCATTACGGCAGAACCCCGAGATGGTGTGGGTGCAGCATCTGATCGACAACGGCAAAGTGACCGTCCATGCACTTGGCACGCGCAAGCTGCTGGCCAAAGTAAAGGGGCGTGCGGCCGATTATCTTGACGAGTATGTGATCCGCTACCAACAGCAGCCGCAGTGGTACGCCCACTTCCATTACGCGGCGCTCGACACCGACAAGTCCCAGTTCCTCGCTGGCCACCTGAAAACCGCCGCGCAACGCCAACTGGCAGGGAGTACCGCGATCGACCCGACTACCGGCAACCCGATAGCGATCCACCGTGGGTCCATCTCCAGCGCCGCAGCGGCCAAGTACTTCTTCTCGCTATGAGTCGGCAAGGCCGCTGCAGCTCAAGGACCCGCGCTCAACGGTCGTTGAACTGCGCTTCGCGCTTCGCGATAAAGGCGGCCATGCCTTCCTTCTGATCCTCAGTGGCGAAGGCGGCGTGGAACACCCGGCGCTCGAAGCGCACGCCCTCACTCAGGGTGACTTCGAACGCCCGGTTGACGCTCTCCTTGACCATCATGCTCACCGGGATCGACTTGGCCGCAATAGCCGCTGCCACTTTCAACGCCTCCTCCACCAACTCGGCCTGCGGCACGATGCGCGCCACCAGACCGGCGCGCTCTGCTTCCTCGGCGCCCATCAGGCGCCCGGTCAGGCACAGCTCCATGGCCTTGGCCTTGCCCACCGCGCGGGTCAGGCGCTGGGTACCGCCCATGCCCGGCAACACGCCCAAGTTGATTTCCGGCTGGCCAAACTTGGCATTGTCGGCGGCGAGGATGAAGTCGCACATCATCGCCAGCTCGCAGCCGCCACCCAGGGCGAAGCCCGATACCGCGGCAATGATGGGTTTGCGCCGGTTGGCGATGCGGTCGGCGTCGCTGAACAGGTCGTCGACGTAGATCTGCGGGTATTGCAGCTCGGCCATTTCCTTGATGTCGGCGCCTGCGGCGAAGGCCTTGGCGGAGCCGGTGAGCACCACGCAGCCGATGTTCGGGTCACGCTCGAGCTGGTCCAGGGCCTGGTTGATCTCGCCGACGATCTGCGCGTTCAGCGCGTTGAGCGCCTGCGGGCGGTTGAGGGTGATCAGGCCGACCTTGCCGTGGATGTCCAACAGGATGGTTTCGAATGCCATGCAGTCTGCTCCTTCAAAGATTGCGCGCAATGACCATGCGCTGAATGTCGCTGGTGCCTTCGTAGATCTGGCAGACCCGCACGTCGCGGTAGATGCGCTCCAGCGGGAAGTCGCTCAGATAGCCATAACCGCCAAGCGTCTGCAAGGCATCCGAACAGACCTTTTCGGCCATTTCCGAGGCGAAAAGCTTGGCCATCGAGGCCTCCACCAGCGCCGGGCGCCCGGCGTCGCGCAGGGCCGCGGCGTGCAGCACCATCTGCCGGGCCACGGCGATCCTAGTCGCCATGTCGGCCAGACGGAAAGCCACCGCCTGGTGCTCGATCAATGGCTTGCCGAAAGTTTGCCGCTCATTGGCGTAGTCGCGGGCCACCTCGAAGGCGGCGCGGGCCATGCCCACCGACTGCGAGGCAATACCGATCCGCCCGCCCTCGAGGTTGGCCAGGGCGATCTTGTAACCCTGCCCTTCCTCGCCCAGGCGATTGGCCACCGGTACCCGCACGTTGTCAAAGACGATCTGGCAGGTGTCGGAGGCGTGCTGGCCGAGCTTGTCCTCGACCCGCGCCACCTGGTAACCCGGTGCATCGGTGGGCACGATGAAGGCCGTGATACCGCGTTTGCCGGCATCCGGGTCGGTGACGGCGAAGACAATCACCACCCCGGCATTCTGTCCGGAGGTGATGAACTGCTTGCTGCCATTGAGTACGTAATGGTCGCCGTCCAGGCGAGCGCGGGTCTTCAGGCTGCTGGCATCAGAGCCGGCCTGGGGCTCGGTCAGGGCGAACGCGCCGAGCATCGCGCCGCTGGCCAGCGGCGCCAGGAACTGCTGCTTCTGCGCCTCGTTGCCGAACTTTAGGATCGGCACGCAACCCACCGAATTGTGCACGCTCATGATGGTGGAGCAGGCGCCGTCACCGGCGGCGATTTCTTCCAGGGCCATGGCGTAGGCCACGTAGCCCGTGTCGCTGCCGCCGTACTGCTCTGGCACCAGCATGCCAAACAGCCCCATGCCGGCCATCTCCTCGATGGCCTCCCTGGGGAAGCGGTGATCCTTGTCCCATTGCTCGGCAAACGGCCTCAGGCGCTCCTGAGCGAAGTCACGTACCGCGTCGGCGATCTGTTGTTGCTCGTCAGTTACCAGCATGATTCACCTCAGTACAGGCATTCGACGGCCATGGCCGTCGCTTCGCCACCGCCGATGCAGATGGCCGCCACGCCACGGCGCAGGTTGTTCTGGCGCAGCGCCGACAGCAGGGTCACGAGAATGCGCGCGCCCGAGGCGCCGATCGGGTGGCCCAGGGCACAGGCGCCGCCGTGGATGTTCACTTTCTCATGGGGCAGGTCGAGATGCTTCATGGCTGCCAGGGTGACCACGGCGAAGGCCTCGTTGATCTCGAACAGGTCCACCTCGGCCAGTGTCCAGCCGGTGCGCTTGAGCAGCTTTTCGATGGCGCCGATGGGCGCGGTGGGGAACAGCGCCGGGGTGTCGGCGAAGGCCGCGTGGCCATGGATCAGCGCCAACGGCTTGAGGCCACGCTTCTCGGCCTCGGAACGGCGCATCAGCACCAGCGCCGCGGCACCGTCGGAAATGGAGCTGGAGTTGGCGGCGGTGACGGTGCCGCCTTCGCGGAAGGCCGGCTTGAGCTGAGGGATCTTGTCCAGGCGCGCCTTGGGCGGCTGCTCGTCATCCTTGATTACGCGCTTGTCCTTGCCCTCGGTGACTTCCACCGGGACGATCTCGGCAGCGAAACGGCCGCTCGTGATCGCATCCTGCGCACGGGTCAGCGAGGCGATGGCGAAGGCATCCTGGGCTTCGCGGCTGAAATCGCCTTTCTGCGCGCAGTCTTCGGCGAACGTCCCCATCAGCCGCCCTTTGTCGTAGGCGTCCTCGAGGCCGTCCATGAACATGTGGTCGATGATCTTGCCGTGGCCCATGCGGTAGCCGCCACGGGCCTTGTCCAGCAGGTATGGAGCGTTGGTCATGCTCTCCATACCACCCGCGACGATCACTTCGGCGCTGCCGGCCAGCAGTTGGTCGTGGGCCAGGATCGCCGCCTGCATGCCCGAGCCGCACATCTTGTTCAGCGTGGTGCAGGTGGTGTGCTTGCCCAGCCCGGCGCCGAGGGCCGCCTGGCGCGCCGGGGCCTGGCCCTGCCCGGCCGGCAGCACGCAGCCGAACAGCACCTCCTGGACGCTGCCGGCATCGATACCGGCGCGTTCGACAGCCGCGCGGATCGCCGCTGCGCCCAGTTGTGGTGCGGTGAGGCTCTTGAGATCGCCCTGCAGGCCCCCCATGGGCGTGCGCACGGCGCTAACGATGACAATTGGGTCGTTGACGAGGGTCATGTTCAATGCTCCTTACTTGGCAGCCATGCGCAGGGCGCCGTCAAGGCGGATTACCTCGCCGTTGAGCATGCTGTTCTCGATGATGTGGCGGGCCAGAGCTGCGTACTCCTGTGGGCGGCCCAGGCGCGGCGGGAACGGTACGCCGGCGGCCAGGGAGTCGCGAACCTCCTGGGTCATGCCGGCCATCATTGGCGTCTCGAAGATGCCAGGGGCGATGGTCATCACCCGGATCCCGAAACGCGCCAGCTCACGGGCCGCAGGGAGCGTGAGGCTGGCAATCGCGCCTTTGGATGCCGCATAGGCAGCCTGGCCAATCTGCCCGTCATAAGCGGCGATGGAGGCGGTGTTGATGATCACGCCGCGCTCCCCTCCTTCGTCAGGCTGGCCCTCGGCCATGGCTGCCGCTGCAAGGCGCAGCAAGTTGAAACTGCCGATCAGGTTGACGTTGATGACCTTGGTGAAGCTGGCCAGGCCATGCGGGCCCTGCTTGCCCAGCACCTTCTCGGCGCCGACGATACCGGCACAGTTGATCAGGCCATGAATACTGCCGAATGCACTGACAGCAGCGTCGACCGCCGCCTTTGCGGCCTGCTCGTCACTGATATCGGCAACCGCGAAACCGGCGCTGTCACCCAGTTCACGTGCCTTGGCTTCGACGGCCGCGGCATTGAGGTCGACCAGCATGACCTTGGCGCCCGCCTCGACCAGCATCTGCGCGGTGGCGGCGCCCAGCCCGGAGGCCGCGCCGCTGACGATGAAATGTTTGTGGTTGATCTGCATGTGTGGTTCCTCAGGCGCTGGCGCGTGTGGCCAGCTGCGCTTGTTGTTTGGCGATTTCCTGATTGCGCAGGATGAAACGTTGCAGCTTGCCGCTCGGCGTCTTGGGCAGCTCGCTGACGAATTCGATTTCACGCGGATAGGCGTGGGCATACAGTCGCTGGCGCACGTGCTGGCGCAAGGCATCTTCCAGCTCGGCCGTGCCTGTCACACCTTGGGCCAGGACGACGAAGGCCTTGATCAGCTCGGTGCGTTCCGGGTCGGGCTTGCCGATGACTGCCGCTTCGATCACCGTGGGGTGCTCGATCAGCGCGCTTTCCACATCAAAAGGACCGACTCGGTAACCGGAGGTGGTGATCACATCGTCGCTGCGGCCGACAAAGCTGATGCTGCCGTCGGCGTTGAGCTCGACGGTATCGCCGCTGAGGTAATACTTGCCGACGAACGATTTGGTAGGTACATCGCGATAACCGCCGAACCAGCACAAGGGTGATTGCTCACGGTCCACGGCCAGAATCCCAGGTTGTCCGACCGACAGCTCCGCGCCCTGCTCATCGAGCACGACGATACGGTGGCCTGGAATGGCGAAACCGGCAGACCCCAGGTGTACCGGGTGCTTCAAGCCATGGTGGTTACACAGCACCATCCCCAGTTCGGTCTGGCCATAGTGATCGTGGATGGTCACTCCCAGTTCGTCGGCAAACCAGCGTATGACCTCTGGATTGAGCGGCTCGCCAGCACTGCTGACAACCCGCAGGCGGCCCTGGATTGGCGCGGAAAACGCTCGGCCCGCAGCGATCAGCAGTCGATAAGCCGTTGGCGAACCGGCCAGGTTGTTGATGCCCAGTTTGTTGATGATGTGCGCGCAGCTCTCGACGCTGAACGGGCCATCGTAGAAGGTCGTGGCATGGCCCAGCGACAAGGGGCCGGTAACTGCGTAATAGAGGCCATACGCCCAACCCGGATCGGCCAGGTTCCAGAAGTTGTCTTCCGGGCGCAGGTCGATGGCATCACGCATGTAGCCCTGGAAGGCGACGATGGCGCGCAGCGGCACCTCCAGGGGTTTGGCCGGGCCGGTGGTACCCGAGGTGAACATCAGCAGGAAAGGGTCGTCACCCGTGCGCATGACAGGTTCACAGTCGCCCGCGACGCTTTCGAGGCTGGCATGGAAATCCAGTTCGCCAGCGCGTGCCTTAACGGTGATGATCTTCGGGCAATCACTCACACTATCGAGCTTGGCACGGTTCTGCTGGTCGGTCACCACCACGCGTGCTGCGGACTGCTCCAGGCGATGTTCGATGGCCTTCGGCCCGAAGGCAGTGAACAACGGCTGGTAGACCGCACCCAGGCGCCAGGTGGCGAGGATGGTCACCAGCAACTCGGGGATGCGTGGCATCAAGCCGGCGACACGGTCGCCCGCGCCCACCCCCTGGGCTTTCAGCACGTTGGCAAAGCGGGCCACCCAGGGCGCCAACTCGTCGAAGGTGTACCGCTTGCTGTCGCCATCCCGGCCTTCCCACAGCAGCGCCGGCTTGCCGCTGCCGACATGGCGGTCACAGCATTCGACGCAGGCATTGAGGGCCGTCAGTTGCCCGTGCAGTGCTGCGCGGGCAGCCTGGGCATGGTCAAACGAACGGGCGGCATCGGCGTAATCACGCATCGTCAGACTCCTGGTTGTTAGTTATTGTTGGAGTGCACCATTGGTCTGACGATGTTGTCGCTAGAGGCCCTGACGAGCAATGGCCAAAGCTGTCAATCTGGATGACCGGTTTGGTCGCCAGGTGGCAGGACTGAATCCGCGTCGGGCCTCAGCAAAGGTGTTGTCAAGAAGATGACCAGACGGTTTTTCAGGTAATCAAGCTTTTCGGCCACCTCAGCGGTTTGCTCCAGATACTGCTGGCTGGTCATCTCGGACTGCCGGTCATATAGCTGGTCCAGACTGTCCTGGGATTGCTCGAGGATGGGCGCGAACGCTTCCGCCTGTTGCGTTTCCAGCCATTGGCTCCAGAATTTCTGCTGGCTCAAGAAAGCGGCTTTTGCTTCGACGGTGGCCGCATCCCTTACAAAGACCCGTGCGGCCGCCAGGTCCGCCTCGCTGACGTTGGCTATCGCGCCAAACAACATCGAGTGCGGCTGGCTTGGCAGCTTCATCTCTTCGGCCAACGCCAAGCGAAAATAAAGGCTGACCTCGACGGCATCAAGATGCGGAGTGCTCAGCGTCTTCTCAGCGATGTACCTGCCGATATGTTCCTTCAGCAGCGTGAGGCGGAACAAACCCTGCCCCAGGTCGAGCAGTGCCTGTTGCTGCTCGGCCACTGCTGTCGAGCGCTTTGCGTTGTTCACCAATGCGAGCAGATGCAGCTCGCTGAAGCGATCGGCGACATCATCTGCACAGGTAACGTTGCCAACCGCATGGGCGTGGACGTCGTCTGCCAGCGCCGTGTCAGTATCCATGGCGTCAAGCAGCGTCCACACTCGAGCATCCAGCACACGGTGGTAGGCCTGATTGCGATAGTCGCTGCTTTGCTGCAGCCGGCGCAGGATCGTTTCCAGTTCGCGGCTTCTTGGGTCAGCGAACAATCGATCCCAGGTCGCCCCACGCGCTTGCGCCTGCTCTCCGACCACCCAGACTGCCCTGGCAGCCAGCAGCTCAGGGGCGGGTTGTGGGGCTGGCGGATGGACAGGTGCAGGGCGCGCATACAGGCGCTCCAGTTGCACCTGATCAATGGCGTTTCGACCCAGTAGAATCGAAGTACGATAGTTATACGGCATTGCCTGGATGGTGGCGGGTACGTTGACCAGGTTATTGGAACTCAGGTCGATCCAGCGCAGCAGTTGACACCGTTCCAACCCTGCAGGCCATTGCGTCAATCCGCACAGCCTCAGGCTCAAGCGCCTCAGGCCTGAAGCCCAATCGCCCAGGTACAGACTGCGAATCGACGGATTGAAACTGAGGTCCAGCTCCCGCAGGCGAGTCAGTGAACTCAGCGCCTCGGATACGCGCTCGCCGTTGCGAATACCGTTGTACGAAAGGTCCAGTCTTTCAAGAAATCGCAGGTACCGAATGCCGACCGGCAATGCTTCCAGACGGTTGCGCGCCATGCTCAGACGGCGAACATGCCCGAAGCAACTGAAGAAGGCATCTGGAACCATCTGCAGGGGCGTATTGACCATTGCCAGGGAGGTGACGTGATGGAAGTCGATCGCGTCCTCCAGTAGAGGCAGGCTGCTCACACGATGGCCGCTCAGGTCCAGAACAAAGCCGCGCACGGCATTTTCATGGACATCGACCGGTAATTGCCGGCGCCAGGCTTGTAGCAACCTTCGGCCAAGCATGCGACGCGCTGCCCGTTCTCCTCCTGACCCAGCAGAAATCCATGTTTCCAGGTAATGGTCGAGCATATGGTAGTTCTGCTCTTCCAGAATCAGCGCGGCGTAGGGGTTGGCAGCGTCCAGAATGCGAAACAGATGCTCATCGATCTGCCTGGGCGTATCACCCTGATAGAGCCTGACCAATCGCCGCCGAACCCGCCACCCAGGCCCCCGCACTTGAGATACGCTGCCGCCCAGCGAATACCCTACACGGCCGTCTCCCAAGCGCTGCCCCGGATTGAACCAGCCCTGCTGTTCCCGCCAGGCCAGTTGTTTCACCAGCTTCTGCCGACCTATGGGCAGCAGATTGACGACCTGTCGCCGTAGCTCGCCAGCCGGGTGCTCGCTGCCTAGGCCAAGGGCGGCTTTCTGCTCTGCTGTCAGTACTGTGACTAGGGCCTGGAAGAGGTCATCAGGGGCGCAGCTCTGCTCTGGCAACTCAAGGCCTTGAGCGTCATACAGCACGAACGCGCCCGCATGCCGCACCAGGGTTATCTGATCGGCTTCCGGAGCCTGCACGTTGATAACTGCCAGCCGGCGCCCCTCCGCAGAACCGAGGCGCAACTCCACGCGCCGCGAGAAAGACCAATGGCCAAGCCTCGACAACAATCCCAGCGCCAACTCATCACCGACATCACTGTAGGCGTTGCGCAGCATCACGCCCTGCACGGCTTGATTCAGCCTGGCAAGCTGAAGCAGGGAGCGCGCTCTGGTGGCGACAGGCAACGGCAGGCGCTGCAGCAACTCGACCTCTTCTCGCTCGTCGCCGCTGACCTGACAGGCCAATTCGATGGCGTAATCGGTGGGCAGGCCTGGGAAATCCCGTCGGAGTACTTGAACAACAGGATCAGAACCTGGCTCGACGGCTGTCAGGTAATCGAACAGGCCATGACGTAGCTCGATCTGTTGGTCGAGGATAGCTCCAGGTCGTTCGGCGGCCGTCAGCCCAGCTAAACCGGGGTGCTTCTCGCACCATTCAAGCAGCGCTGGGTCATCGTGCACAGACTCACCGCAGGCCAGCGACTCGAAGAAACGCTCGATCTTTTCATCGGCCTCGAAACGGCGCAGCGTATCGCGCAGGTTGGCCGGCAAAGGGCGGTTCTCCACCAGAATCCCTCGCAGTTCATCCACATCGCTGCAAGCCGCCTGCAGGACCTGCTTGGCGCGTTGCGGGTCGAGCGGACGTTGCTGTGGCCAGAGACGGCCAAGCATCTGCCGTGCATCCTTCCAGTCCATGGGCGAGTCGTCAGGTAGCAGCCACAGGCGCTCAGCGTTGTGCTGCAACACCGGCCCGTAAGCCTGTGGCCGATCCGGATGGAGCAACCGCCAGGCCCCGTTCTCACTCGGCTGATGAACCTCGTAATAATGCTCCTCAACCCTCAGCCAACGGCGGCTGCCTTGGAAATACAAGCCATCTGCGCCCAGGGTCGCGTCATCCGGCAACTCGCGCGCGTAGATACTCAGGTCGCCGTTCCACAGCCCTTGGCTGTCATCGTCCAACGCAACCACTTCCAGGCCCTCGACCAGCGCCCTGTCGACCAAACGGCCCACAGCGGCGCCTGCAACCAGACCAACAGACGTGGCGGCAACAACCTGCGCCACGTTCAGTGCATGCTGCAATGCTTCGTGATCATGCCCTTTGGCCCAATTTGTAACGCCCTCGAACACCTGGGCGCAAACATCCTTCAGCAACGCCCCCAACAGCACGGCCCCTACCACCGGAATGAAGAACCCGGCCAGCCCGATCAGCTCCCAGCCAAGCGACTTCCAATCCTCCAGGCGTTTACGGCTGGCCTCGGCATCAGCGTCTGCGGTAGGTACAAGCAGCGCTTTGGCATCCGCGCGCACGCGCTCGACCTGCTCATCCACCCAGCGTGTGAAGACTGTGCCATGACCGGTCATGCCATCTAGCTGCAGGTCAGGCGCTGCATCCATCAAGCGCAACTGCAACTGCCGGAAGAACGCGCTGCGTGCATCCAGCGCGATCAATTGCAGGAGTTCGCGCAGATAACCCTGGCGCCGTAGGTGAGAGACCATTTCAACTTGCAAGTCCTGCGTGGAGCTGTGCCAGCGCAGTGGATTGTCGGCATCGCCAGGCATGTAGGTCACGACACCTGCATTATCGCCATCGACAGTTTTCAACTGGATGATCAATGCCTCATGGACCAGCACCCCCAGCATGGACATCAGCCCTGGATACGCCGTGAGCCTGGGCTCGGTACTCGTGCCGTTCGGGCTTTCAGCGTAGTGCTCCAGTGCGGCGCTCACATCGCTGTCGATCTTGCCCTTGAGAAATGCGACATGCACGGCCAGCTTGAAGCCCGCAAGCTTGTCCGCGACCAGCAGCGCCTTGTTCTGGGTGAGATGTTGATCAAGCAGTGCCTGGTACTGCTTTCCCGCATCCAGTTGGCGGCACGTTTCGATCAATTGCGCCGTGTTGCCAATGACCTGATCATCGCCAACCTGAACAACCAAGCCACTGCCGCTCAGAGGGGTGGCACTATCGGCAAAATTCTGCGCCAGGCGCGACAGCGCTGGCTGAACTTCAAAAGAATCTTCGAAATGGGGAACCGAATGCCCCACCTCTTCACGCATCTTTCTTCGCCACTGCAAACTGGTCAGTGTTTGCCCATTCGGCAGCATGCCTGCCAGGGCTTCGGAGAATCTGCTCTCGGCGAACACATGCAGCGGTACGACTGCGTTGGTCGCGCTGGCCACGGCTATCTGGCTGGCTCTATGGCTGGCGATCAATACCCGCAACGTGTAGATGTTGGCTGCAGAGGTACCTGAGATCCATCGAGGGAGCGATTGGGTGAAAGCGGCAGCAGCCGTTTGCATATCCTTGGCAGAGACGCCGTTGCGGGTACTGGGTACAGTCGGAAATGTTCGCATGAAGAGCCCTCTGTGCTGATGAGAGGGCACAATCTTTCACTCATTGCGGCGAAGCTTCAGAGGGAAGCGAAACAGCTGCCACGGCGATTCGGGAGCTGCGGTCGCTCAGCAGTGAGCATCGCGCGCCTGGACCAGCGCACGGTAATGGCCGGGGTTGCAGCCGAACCATTTGCGAAAGGCCTTGTAAAACGAACTGCTGTCGGCAAACCCCAAACGCTCGGCGATGTCCGCCATGGCGGGTTCAGCCTCGCTGAGCCAGGCAATCGCCAATTCACGTCGCACGCTGTCTTTGAGGCCTTGGTAGGTCTGCCCCTCCTCGGCCAGGCGCCGACGCAGGGTGGAAGGCGACAGACACAGCTGCCGCGCCAGGGCGTCGGCGTCAGGCCACTGATTGGGGTGTCGATGCAACAGGTCGTTGCGTATACGCCGCCCCAGGCTGGCAGGATCGCGATACTTGACCAGAATGTTGCCGGGCGCTTCGGCCAGGAAGCGTTGCAGTTCCTGCGGCGTACGCTTGAGTGGCAGGTCAAGGCTGTCGGCGGCAATGATCATCCGCGTACGCGGCCGGTCGAATTGCAAGCTTTCCGAGAACATGACCCGGTAGTCATCGCAGAATGAAGGCTCGCCGCAGCGCAGGTCGATGGCCAGGATCGGGATGCGCCGGCCGGCCAACCAGCAGGCGACGCCGTGCACGATCATCCAGAAGGTGAAATAGGTGAAGGCTCGGCGGGACGCTTCGCGGGGTTCGTTGATGACGATTTCGGCGAGGCTCTGCTGGCGTATCAGGGTGGGATGCAGGTCCTCGAGCATCAACGAGAGAAAACCCAGCGCGACGTCCAGCCCCTCACCGAGGGTCGGCTGAGCCATGGCTGCGCGGGTCATGAAGGCCAGGCTACCGACGGGCAGGCCACGTGGGTCCATGGCAAAGAATTCATCGTTGCAGCGCCGCGCCAGCAGCCGCCAAAGCTGCGCGTAGGCATCGGCACTCACCCGCGCCTCTGGCAGCTCAAGCTGCGCCGGGTCGATACCGGCACGCCGCAGTACACCGACATCGGGTTGCCCTGCCGGGCAGGTCTGCAACAGGGCTTCGCGCACCAGCTGCATGGAAATGGTGTCCTTCTCGCTCATCGACAATCCAGTCTGCGCTGTGGTGGCCATCTTAAGCCGCCATGGAGAAAACGTCAGCCGCCAATCACTGGCCGGCGGCCAGGCCCAGGAATGCCTGGATCAGGCGCAGCTCGCGGCGGCGCTCCAGGCAACCGACCATGTGCTGGTTGACCAACCCCTGGCCGGCCAGGGGGCGGGCCACCACCCGGGGGTCATGAGCCACCTCGGTGGAGGACACCACGCCGATGCCCAGCTCCGCCGCCACCGCCTCGGTGACCGCCTCGCGGCTGTCCAGCTCCAGCAACACCCGGGGTTGCACGCCTGCGTCGGCACAGGCCTTGTCGAAGGTGCGCCGAGTGGTCGAGCTTGGCTCGCGCAGCACCATGATCTGCCTGTCCAGCACGGCCAGGGGCAAGTCGCCGTCGCTGCTCGCCCAGGCGTGCCCCACCGGCAGCAACGCGCACAGTTGCGACTCGCACAGGCCCTGCAGGTGCAGGCCCTTGCGTGGCTCGATCTCCGTCAGCACGGCCACGTCGGCATGCTCCGACAGCAGCGCGGCCAAGGTTTCCTGGGCGTTGCCCAGGCGCAGGTTGACGGTGATACCGGGGTAGCGCTCGCGCAATTGCGCCAGCATCGGCATCACCCGGTGCGGCCCGTCCGCCGCCACCTCGAGGCGCCCGGTGAGCAACTGCCGGTTGGCCTCGAGCATGGCCTGGGCCTCTTCGGCCAGGCCGAACATGGCCCGGGTGATGGCCGCCAGGCGCGTGCCCTCCTCGGTCAGCTCGACCCGCCGTGCGGTTCGCCGCAGCAACGTGATCTGGTAATGCTCCTCCAGCGCCTTTACATGCCCGGTCACCGCCGGCTGGCTGATGAACAGGCGCTCGGCGGCACGGGTGAAGCTGCCCTCGCGGGCGACGGCATCGAAGGCACGGAGCTGGAACAGGTTCATATCTATCGGCCTGACTTATGGCTGGCATATCTACAAACAATTTGATTGATGACACGGTGAATTGCAACCTAGCCCCACTAGCTTCCAGCCCACCGCAAGTGAGGAACCACGGAATGAGCAACGCCCCGATCCTGCTGACCCCCGGTCCACTGACAACCTCGATCCGCACCCGCCAGGCCATGCTCGTGGACTGGGGCTCGTGGGACCGCGACTTCAACCAACTGACCGCCAGCGTGTGCGAGCAGCTGCTGGCCATCCTCGACGGCAGCGCCAGCCATCACTGCGTGCCCCTGCAAGGCAGCGGCACCTTCGCGGTCGAGGCCGCCATCGGCACCCTGGTACCCCGGGACGGCAAGGTACTGGTGCTGATCAACGGCGCCTACGGCCAACGCCTGGCCAAGATCTGCAAGGTACTGGGCCGCGCGTACAGCACCTTCGAGACCGCCGAAGACCAGCCAACCACCGCCGCGGACGTCGACCGCCTGCTGGCCGCCGACCCCGCCGTGACCCACGTGGCACTGATCCACTGCGAGACCAGCACCGGCATCCTCAACCCGCTGCCAGAGATCGCCCAGGTGATCAAGCGTCATGGCAAACGCCTGATCATCGACGCGATGAGTTCGTTCGGCGCACTGCCAATCGACGCCCGCAAGATTCCCTTCGAAGCGCTGATCGCCGCCTCCGGCAAGTGCCTGGAAGGCGTACCCGGCATGGGCTTCGTCTTCGCTGAAAAAACCGCCCTGGCCGCCGCCGAAGGCAATGCCCACTCCCTGGCCATGGACCTGCAAGACCAGCACGCCTACATGACCAAGACCGGCCAGTGGCGCTTTACCCCGCCGACCCACGTGGTCGCCGCCCTGCACGAAGCGCTGCAGCAATACAACGAAGAGGGTGGCCTGCCCGCCCGCCACCAGCGCTACGCCGACAACTGCCAGACCCTGCTCGACGGCATGGCAAAAATCGGCCTGCAGAGTTTCCTGCCCGCCGAAATCCAGGCACCGATCATCGTCACCTTCCACGCGCCGAAAGACCCGCGTTACCAGTTCAAGGATTTCTACGAGCGCGTCAAGGCCAAGGGCTTCATCCTCTACCCCGGCAAGCTGACCCAGGTCGAGACCTTCCGCGTCGGCTGCATCGGCGTGGTCGGTGCCGAGGGCATGCTGGCCGCCGTGAACGCCGTGGCCGAAGTGCTGCGGGAAATGGAAGTACTGGACATCTGACCCTCTGCCCACCCAATTCAAGGAAAACGCGCACATGAACTACAGCAACCCCACCCAGCTGCAAGCCGCCATCCTCGACTGGGCCGGCACCGTGGTCGATTTCGGCTCGTTCGCTCCGACGCAGATCTTCGTCGAAGCCTTCGCCGAGTTCGACGTACAGGTCTCCATCGAAGAGGCCCGTGGCCCGATGGGCATGGGCAAGTGGGACCACATCCGCACCCTGTGCGACGTGCCGGAGATCGCTGAGCGCTACCGCAAGGTGTTCGGCCGCACGCCGACCGATGACGATGTGACCGCCATCTACGAGCGCTTCATGCCGCTGCAGATTGAGAAGATCGCCGTGCATTCGGCGCTGATCCCCGGCGCCCTGGATACCCTGACCGGGCTGCGCAAGGACGGCCTGAAAATCGGCTCATGCTCGGGCTACCCGAAGGTGGTGATGGACAAGGTGGTCGAGCTGGCAGCGCAGAACGGCTATGTGGCCGATCACGTGGTGGCCACCGACGAGACACCGAACGGTCGCCCGTGGCCCGCCCAGGCGCTGGCCAACGTGATTGCCCTGGGCATCGACGATGTGGCCGCCTGCGTGAAGGTCGACGACACCGTACCGGGGATTCTCGAAGGCCGCCGCGCCGGGATGTGGACCGTGGCACTGGTGTGTTCGGGCAATGCCCTGGGGCTGACCTGGGAAGGTTACCAGGCCCTGAGCGCGGAAAAGCTGGAGAGCGAGCGCAAGCGCATTCACGCGATGTTTGCAGGGTCGCGCCCGCACTACCTGATCGACACCATCAACGAGCTGCCTGAGGTAATCGCCGATATCAACCGGCGGTTGGCCACGGGGGAGATGCCGCAGGCTTGCTGATCGTCCGCGTGATGGCCATCGCCGGCAAGCCGGCTCCCACAGGAGCCGGCTTGCCGGCGATGAGGCATCTTCAGACCGCCCGGTTAAGCTTCACCCACGAGGCAAACTTGTCGATGAACCCCTGCAGGAACGGCCGGGTCTTGTCGCTCAACTTGCCACTGTCATCGAACAACGTTGCCGCCCCACCGAGGTAAGCCTCGGGCATCTGCATGCACGGCATATCGAGGAACACCAGCGACTGGCGCACCGCATGATTGGCACCAAACCCGCCGATCGCCCCCGGCGACACGCTGGCCACCGCCGCCGGCTTGCCAGCCCACACGCTCTGCCCATAGGGACGCGATCCTACATCAATGGCATTTTTCAACCCCCCCGGCACCGAACGGTTGTATTCCGGCGTGACGAACAGCACCGCGTCGCTGCGGCGGATCTCGTCGCGGAAATGTTTCCACGCCTCAGGGGCGCCCTCGGCCTCGACATCTTCGTTGTACAACGGCAGGTCGCCGATCTCGACGATTCGCAGGGCAAGGCTGGACGGCGCCAGCTCAGACAGCGCGCGGGCCACCTTGCGGTTGTAGGAGTCCTTGCGCAAGCTGCCGACGACGACCGCTACCGAATAGACCTGGCTCATGGCGTTTTGCAACCTCTGCTCTGGGAATGGGACCAGTTAGTTATAGATGACCGTTCCTCGGCTTCGCGGTTTTTTTCCATTCGGCTGAAAACTTCCCGGGCGATTCACTGGTCTATGCCTACAGACATTTCCTACACGATTCAGAGGTTTCCACCTAAATGGCAGCAGTAATGGTCGGCCAGTTCCACGCCCGCGACGCCGAAGGCCGTATCTACCCGGTCCACGAGTTCCAGGAGTCAACCCTCCAGGCCGACGGCAGCACCCTCGGCGCGCCGGTTACCAGCTATCGCCTGGCTATCGGCGACCGCGTCAATCACCTGGGCGACGACCGTTTCGAGCTGGCCCAGACCGGCGTCGAGATCATTCGCATTCCTTGACGCAGTCCACCGTATACAGCTGCCCTTCCCGCTGCAGGCCGTGCACGTCGGCGACGAAGCCTGGGAAACCCTGGTCGAAGGCCCGGGCGCAGTCCAGGTAGACCAGGATCGATCGGGTCGCCTCGGTGAAGCGCTCGCCCGGCATGATCAACGGGATTCCCGGGGGATAGGGCACCAGCATCACCGCCGCGACCCGGCCCAGCAGATGCTCGATAGGCACCGCCTCCACCTCCCCGCGCACCATCCGGTCATAGGCCCCGGCCGGAGTCATCGCCACCTCGGGCAAACGGGTGAACAGCTGCTTGAGCTGCCTGGATGTGGCATTGCCACGGTAGAAACCGTGCAGTTGCTGGCACAGGTCGCGCAGCCCCAGCCCCTGGTAGCGTGACGGCTGCTCCACCATCACGCTGGGCAGGCAGTCGGCCAGGGCGGTATTGGCGTCGTAGTGGCGCTTGAATTCCAGCAGCTCGGTGAGCAGCGTGCTCCACTTGCCCTTGGTGATCCCCATCGAGAACAGCACCAGGAAGCTGTACAGGCCGGTCTTTTCCACCACCAGCCCGCGCTCCCAGAGAAACTTGCCCACCACTGCCGCGGGAATTCCATGGCCCTCCGCTGCGCCAGCGGCGCCCGGCATCACCAGGGTGACCTTGAGCGGGTCGAGCAAGACATAGTCGTCGCCCAACCCGCCAAAGCCATGCCACTCCGCCCCCGGTTGCAGCAGCCAATCCGCCGCCTGCAGCTCACCGGCCTGCACCGTCGGCGGCTGCCAGATGCTGAACCACCAGTCATCGGCGGCGAGGTGCTCGCGCAGGTTGGCCAGCGCCCGGCGAAAGCTCAGGGCCTCGTCGAACATCTCCTGCAGCAGCGAACGCCCCGCCGGGCCTTCCATCATCGCCGAGGCCACGTCCAGCGAAGCGAGAATGCTGTATTGCGGCGAGGTGGAGATATGCATCATGAACGCTTCGTTGAAACGGTCACGGTCCAACTGGCGGCTGGCACCGTCCTGCACATGGATCATCGAGGCCTGGCTGAAGGCCGCCAGCAGCTTGTGGGTAGAATGGGTGCTGAATAGCAGCGGCCCATCGTCGGCACGCGGCGTGCCCATGGCGAAACGGCCGGCGAAGAATTCATGGAAGGCAGCGTAGGCGAACCAGGCCTCGTCGAAGTGCAGCACCTCGACGCTGGCACCCAGGGCCTGCTTGATCATCCCGGCGTGGTAGCACAAGCCGTCGTAGGTAGAGTTGGTGACCACGGCCAGCTTGATCTTCGCAGGCTTTCCCTGGGCCAGCGGGTGGGCCTGGATCTTTGCCTGGATCGACACCTGGCTGAACTCATCAAGAGGTATGGGTCCGATGATGCCCAGCTCGTTGCGTTCCGGGCACAGGTAGATAGGAATGGCGCCAGTCATGATGATCGCGTGCACCACCGACTTGTGGCAGTTGCGGTCCACGAGCACCAAGTCACCGCGCCCGACCATGGCGTGCCAGACGATCTTGTTGGCGGTGGAGGTGCCATTGATGACGAAGAAGGTATGGTCGGCGCCGAAGTTGCGTGCCGCCCGCGCCTCGGCGGCGGCCAGCGGGCCAGTGTGGTCGAGCAGCGAGCCCAGTTCCGGCACCGAGACCGACAGGTCCGAGCGCAGGGTGTTTTCACCGAAGAACTGATGGAAGGCCTGCCCCACCGGGCTCTTGCGGTAAGCCACGCCACCGCCGTGGCCCGGTGTGTGCCAGGAGTAATTGGATTGTGCGGTGTGCTGCACCAGGGCCTTGAAGAAAGGCGGCAGCAGGCCGTCGAGGTAGTTATGCGCGGCCCGCGCCACCTGGCGGGCGAGAAACGGCACGGTGTCTTCGAACAGATAGAGAATGCCGCGCAGCTGGTTCAGTTCACCCATGGCCTCGGCCGGGGCATTCTCCAGGGTGACCTGCTCGCCCAGGGCGAAGATCGGCAGGTTGGGCGCCCTCAGCCGCGCCAGGCGGATCAGCTCGGCCATGTTGTGCAGCAGCCGGCTGTTGTCGCCGACGCCCTCGGCGGCGATCAGCATGCAGGCCAGGCCATGATGAGTGGCAGCCACCAGCCGCGCTTCGGCCTGGTCGGCGGCGGCGAGGATGGCAAAGCCGTCACGCACCAGTTCATCGGCAATGCCGCGCACCCGCTCGCCAGCGACGCTGTCGGCCTTGATGGCCCGGTGGACGATGAGGATCGGGAACTGCAGGTCCTTGTACATCGGGCGGCTACCTCTGCGGGTAATTTCCCTCAGGGTAGTCGAGTGTGATGCTGTCATCGCCAGGCCGGCTCTCACAAGGTGCAACGCAGAATGCGGTCCCTGTGGGAGCTGGCTGGCCAGCGATGGGGCCGGGCCGGCCTTCGAGTCAGCTGGCCGCTGGCTCGGTCAATGCCTGCCACATCGACGGCCCACCCGCCGACTTGGCGATGGCCGCCAGCCGCTCGGCATGGGCCTCGAGCTCTTCCTCGTTGGCCATGATCACCCGCCCCGGCGCACGCCCGACGATACGGCGGATTTCACTGCCGGTGCCGCCCTGCCCATCCTCGTCGCCCGCCCCTTCGCCCGCGAGCGACAAGCTGGTCTGGCCACCGGTCATCGCCAGGTAGACGTCTGCCAGCAGTTCCGAGTCGAGCAGTGCGCCGTGCAGCTCACGGCCGGAGTTGTCGATGCCGTAGCGTTTGCACAGGGCATCGAGGCTGTTGCGCTGCCCCGGGTGGCGCGAGCGCGCCATCATCAGGGTGTCGAGGATCGGGCAATGCTGCGAGATATCGGCACGATCCTGCTGGCCGATCAGGGCGAACTCGTTGTTGATGAAGCCGACGTCGAACGCCGCGTTGTGGATGACCAGGGTGGCGCCCTGGATGAACTCGAAGAACTCCTCGGCCACATCGCCGAAACGCGGTTTGCCGACCAGGAAAGCATCGGTGATGCCGTGGACGTTTATCGCGCCCTCGTCACTCTCGCGGTCGGGCTGCAGGTAGACATGGAAGTGCCGCCCGGTCAAGCGCCGGCCCACGACCTCGACGCAACCGATCTCGATGATGCGGTGGCCTTCGGCCACCGGCATGCCGGTGGTCTCGGTGTCGAGGATGACGAACCGTTTGTCTTGCTGCTGCTCCACGCGGGGACTCCAACTGGCGGTGCTTGAATTCGGGGTGGGAGTATAACGAAATCGGGGCCGCTTTGCGGCCCATCGCGGCTGAAGCCGCTCCTACAGAAAGCGCGTGGATCGGGGTAGGAGCGGCTTCAGCCGCGATGGGCTGCACAGCAGCCCCAATCGGATCAACGCTGAGCGCGAACCTCATCAACCCCACGATTGGCCAGCTGGTCGGCGCGCTCGTTGCCCGGATGGCCGATATGCCCACGGACCCACTTCCAGGTCACCTTGTGCCGGTTGACCTGCTCATCGAGCTGCACCCACAGGTCGGCGTTCTTCACCGGCTCCTTGGCCGCGGTCTTCCAACCGCGCTTCTTCCAGTTGACCATCCACTCGTTGATGCCCTTCATGACGTACTGCGAGTCGGTGGTCAGCAGCACCTCGCACTCGCGCTTGAGCGCCTTGAGGCCCTCGATCGCCGCCATCAGCTCCATGCGGTTGTTGGTGGTCTCGCGCTCGCCGCCCCACAATTCCTTCTCGACGCCCTTGTAGACAATCAGCACACCCCAGCCGCCCGGGCCAGGGTTGCCCTTGCAGGCACCATCGGTGTAGATCTCGACGCTATCGCTCATGTACCACTCATGTTCAGTGCTTTTCGGATTCGGGATGGGTGGCGCTGCGGTTGACCTTGGCCAGCGGCAGCGGCAGCAGCTTGCCCATCGGCTCGCGGCGCTCCAGACGCAACGGCCGCAGGCCCACCACCATCTTGCGCGCCACCAGCAGGTAGACACCGCCGCCGGCAGTTTGCCAGCCCCCGGCCACGCGCTCCCAGCCAGCCAGGCGCTGTTGCCAGGCCGGCGAGGCAAGCGGCGGACGATAACACCCGAAGCGGCGTTTCTCCAGCGCGAAGCCCAGCAGGTTGAGCCAGTCGCCAACCCGCGACGGCGAGATGCAACGGGCCTTGCGCAAGGCCCCGTGGCTGAAGAAATGACGCACGCCCCAACTGCTCCAGGGGTTGATCCCGATGATCAGCAGGTGCCCCCCCGGGCGCACGGAACTGGCGGCCTCACGCAGCAGCCCGTGGGGAGACAGGCTGAAGTCCAGGCCATGCTGCAGCACCACCACATCGGCGGCGTGCTCCGACAACGGCCAGGCCTGCTCTTCGCAGACGATCTCCACCCCCGGCAGCGGCGCGCCCAGGCGCACGTTGCGCTGCACCTGCGGGGCATTGGGCGGGGGTTCTGCACAGGGGCCGTAGTGCACAAGGTAGCCACCGAAGAAGCGCCGCAGCTCTTCTTCGAGCAACTTTTCCTCTTCCTTGAGCATCAACTGCCCAAGAGGCCCATCGAACCAGTCGCGGGCCAGGCGGATCAGCTCGACCCAGTCGGGGTCGGCCTGGGCGAAGGCTTGGTCGGTCATTGCGTTCTCCCTCGAAGGTTCTCCGCTCGCGCCATCGCGGCTAAGATGCCCTCAATGTCCAGGCTTGGCGATACGGATCCGCACATGATACAGATCGATGCCCTACCCGCTTTCAACGACAACTACATCTGGTTGTTACAGGATACTGCCAATCGCCGCTGCGCAGTGGTCGACCCCGGTGACGCCGGGCCGGTGCGCGCATGGCTGGAGCAGCACCCGGACTGGGCATTGCAGGCGATCCTCGTCACCCACCACCACCATGACCACGTCGGCGGCGTCGAAGCCTTGAAACAGGCCACCGGCGCCCAGGTGTACGGCCCGGCCAGCGAAGCGATCCCGGGCCGCGATATCGCCCTGGAAGACGGCGCACGCATCGAGGTGCTGGGCCTGACCTTCGAGGTCCTGGCCATGCCCGGCCACACCCTGGGGCACATCGCCTATTACACTGCGCAATCGCCCACACCGCTACTGTTCAGTGGCGATACCCTGTTCGCCGCCGGCTGCGGCCGCTTGTTCGAAGGCACGCCCGAGCAGATGCACCATTCGCTGCAACGCCTGGCCGCCCTGCCCGCCGCGACCGAAGTGTACTGCGCCCACGAATACACCCTGAGCAACCTGCGATTCGCCCGTGCCGTGGAACCCGACAATGAACACGTTCGCCAACGGTTCGATGACGTTACCCGGTTGCGCGCCGACAATCGCATCACCTTGCCCTCCAACATTGGCCTGGAGCGCCTGACCAACCCGTTTTTGCGCACCGCTGAAACATTCGTTAAACAAAAAGCAGACGAATGGAAGGGACATTCCAACCCCAGCCAAGCCACTGTTTTTGCTGCCTTGAGGTCTTGGAAGGACGTGTTCTGATAACCCCAAGATATATCGCATCATAGGCCCGATGGTTGACCCGGCGGGGAGCGGTTTCTAGAATCGCCCAACTTTTTCGCCCGGATAACCGTCCCAGCCGATGTCTTCCCGTAGCCGCAGAACCTCTCATTCGGTCGCCCTGACGCGACTGGCCCAGATCAGTGCACTGGCGCTGGCCGCCACCCTGGTCGGCTGCCAGAGCACCCGTCAGCTCGACGAAGCCGACAGCGTTCGCGCGCACAACTACCAGGCGCGGATCAAGCACAAACCGGCGCCGCTGGTGGTCAAGCCCAAGGAGCAGGCACCGCCGCAGGACGTCTGGGAGCGCATGCGCCAGGGCTTCGCCCTGCAGGACGGCATGGACGTCAACCCGCGCATCGAACAGCAGCGCCTGTGGTTCGCCAGCAACCCGTCGTTCCTCGAGAACGCCGGCGAGCGCGGCAGCCTCTACCTGCACTACATCGTCGAGCGCCTCGAAGAACGCGACATGCCGCTGGAACTGGCCCTGCTGCCGGCCATCGAGAGCGCCTACAACCCGATGGCCTACTCCCGGGCGCATGCCGCCGGCATGTGGCAGTTCATCCCGTCCACGGGGCGCCACTTCAACCTGCGCCAGACCAACTTCTACGATGGCCGTCGCGACGTCACCGCCTCGACCAACGCCGCGCTGGATTACCTGAACCGCCTGCACGACATGTTCAACGGCGACTGGCTGCTGGCCCTGGCGGCCTACAACGCCGGTGAAGGCACCGTCAGCCGCGCCATCGAGCGCAACGAGCGCCTGGGCCTGCCGACCGACTACTGGAACCTGCCGCTGCCGCAGGAAACCCGCGACTACGTGCCCAAGCTGCTGGCCCTGTCGCAGGTGGTCAACACCCCGGCCGCCTACGGGGTCAACCTGAACCCCATTGCCAACGAGCCGTACTTCGAAGCCGTCGCCATCAACGACCGCCTCGACCTGTCCCGCGTGGCCGCCCTCGCCGACATCGACGAAGACGAACTGATCCAGCTCAACCCTGCCTTCAAGAAGCGCATGACCGTGGACGGCCCCCAACAACTGCTGGTGCCGACCGCCAAGGCGCAACTGCTCAGCGACCGCATGTCCAACCTCAAGCCCGAGGAACTGGTCAGCCTGCAACCGAACAAGGCCGTGTTCCAGGCCGCCCTGGCCGAGGCCAAGGCACCCGCGGCGCGCAGCTACCGGGTCAAGCGTGGCGACAACCTGGGCAGCATCGCCAAGGCCAACCGGGTGTCGGTCAAGCAATTGCAAAGCTGGAACCGCATCCGTGGCAACAACCTCAAGGTCGGCCAGGTCCTGGCCCTGCGTGGCGGCAGCGCGCCGAGCGCGGCAGCCAACCGCGTGGCCGACTCCAAGCAACGCTCCACCCAGTACAAGGTGCGCAAGGGCGACTCGTACTACCTGGTGGCCAAGCGTTTCAACGTCGAGATGAAGCACCTCAAGCGCTGGAACCCACGTACCGGGCATGCGCTCAAGCCAGGCCAGACCCTGACCGTCTACCTCGCGCGCTGATACCTCGATAGCGGGGCCAGCCCCCCTCCCACGCCAGTCACGATCAGCGTGGGAGCGGGCTGGCCCCACGATGCTTTGAAGGCTGAAGTAAAGCCCCGCGCCCTACCCTTTTTCCATTCCAGACAAGCTGTTACTGTACCCCGAACCAAGCCCAACGCCCTCTGGATCGGATGCCGACTTGATACGTCCCCTCCTGCTGTCACTCAGCCTGGCCTTGAGCTTCCCCGCCGTCGCGATGGTGAGCGAAAGCCACGGATACGCGCAGTTCGGCACGCTCAAGTACCCGGCCAGCTTTACCCACTTTGACTGGGTCAACCCGCAAGCCCCCAAAGGCGGCACGTTGCGGGCCATGGCCTTCGGCACCTTCGACACGCTCAACCCTTACACCTTCAAGGGCTCGAGCCCGGTCACCACGCCCAACTTCCTGCAGTACGGCATCAGCGAGCTGAACGAGCCGCTGATGGTCGGCACCGGCATGTACGACCCGTCCGGCGACGAACCCACCTCCAGCTACGGCCTGATCGCCCGCTCGGTCGAGTACAGCGAGGACCGCAGCTGGGTGGTGTTCAACCTGCGCCCCGAGGCGCGCTTCCATGATGGTGTGCCGATCACCGCGCAGGACGTGGCGTTTTCCTACCGCACGCTGCTCAAGGACGGCCACCCGATCTACCGCACCAACCTGCAGGAAGTGGCCCGGGTCGATATCCTCAACCCCCTGCGCATCCGCTTCGTGTTCAAGCGCGCCGGCAACCCGCTGCTGATCCTGCGCCTGGGCGAGATGCCAGTGCTGCCCAAGCACTACTGGGCCAAGCGCGACTTCAAGGCCACCACCTTCGAACCACCACTGGGTAGCGGCCCGTACCGCATCACCGAGGTGCAGCCGGGCCGGCGCCTGGTGTTCGAACGGGTGAAGAACTACTGGGGCAAGGACCTGGCGGTTAACCGCGGCAAGTACAACTTCAAGCGCGTCGAATACGAGTTCTACCGCGACGCCACCGTGGCCTTCGAAGCGTTCAAGGCCGGTGAATTCGACATCTACATCGAGCACCAGGCGAAGAACTGGGCCAACGGCTACAACTTCCCCGCCGTACGCCGTGGCGAGGTGATCAAGGCGCAGATTCCGCACAAGATCCCCACGCAAACCCAAGGCCTGTTCATGAACAGTCGCCGCGCCGCGTTCAGCGACCCACGGGTGCGCCAGGCGCTAGGCCTGATGCTCGACTTCGAGTGGACCAACCGCGCCCTGTTCAGCAGCGCCTACCGCCGCTCGACCAGCTATTACCCGAACAGCGACTTCACCGCCAGCGGCCTGCCCACCGGCAAGGAATGGCTGCTGCTCAAGCCATTCCGCGACCAGTTGCCGGACAAGCTGTTCACCGAGCCCTACCAGGTCAGCCACACCGACGGCAGCGGCATCAGCCGCCCCGCCCTGCGCCAGGCCCTGGCCCTGTTCGCCCAGGCCGGCTGGAAGCTCAACGGCCAGCGCCTGGTCGACAGCAAAGGCCAACCGTTCAGGCTGGAGCTGCTGCTGGTGAACCCCAACCTCGAACGCATCCTGCAACCTTATGTCGAAAATCTGGCCAGCATCGGCATCGATGCGCGCTTGCGCACCGTGGACCGCGCCCAGTACAAACAACGGCTCGACCAGTTCGATTTCGACATGATCCTGATGACCCTGAACCAGACCCTGAGCCCGGGCCTCGAGCAGTGGCTGTATTTCCACTCAAGCCAGGCCGCCACCAAGGGCAGCAAGAACTATGCTGGCGTGAAGGACCCGGTGGTCGACCACCTGCTCGACACCTTGCTCGCCGCCCGCAGCCGCGATGACCAGATTGCCGCCGCGCGCGCCCTGGACCGCGTGCTCTCATGGCAGTACTACATGATACCCAACTGGTACCTCGACAATCACCGCCTGGCCTACCGCAACCGGTTCGCCTTCGTCACCACGCCGCCCTACACCCTCGGGCTGAACAGCTGGTGGATCAAGAAGCCTTCGGAGAAAGCCAAATGACGCCGACCCTGCGCCGCCTGGCCGCCAGCCTGCTGCTGGCCTGCCTCACGCTCCCGGCCGTGGCCGCCCCGCAACACGCCCTGACCCTGTACGACGAGGCACCGAAATACCCGGCCAACTTCAAGCACTTCGAGTACGTCAACCCCGACGCACCGAAGGGCGGCACCTTTCGCCAGTCCAGCTTCGGCGGCTTCGACAGCCTCAACCCGTTCATCAACAAGGGCGTGCCCGCCGACAACGTCGGCGCCATCTACGACACCCTGATGCGCCAGAGCCTGGACGAACCCTTCACCGAGTACGGCCTGGTGGCCGGCAAGATCGAAAAGGCCCCCGACAACAGCTGGGTGCGCTTCTACCTGCGCCCCGAGGCACGCTTCCACGACGGCCACCCGATGCGCGCCGAGGACGTGGTATTCACCTTCAACGCCCTGATCAAGGACGGCGCGCCGCTGTACCGCCAGTACTACGCCGACGTCGCAGAAGTAGTCGCCCAAACCCCGCTCACGGTGCTGTTCAAGTTCAAGCACAACAACAACCGCGAGCTGCCGCTGATCCTCGGCCAGCTGCCGGTGCTGCCCAAGCACTGGTACCAAGGCCGCGACTTCGACCGCGGCAACCTGGAGATCCCGCTCGGCAGCGGCCCGTACAAGGTCGCCGAGGTGAAGGCCGGCCGCTCGATCCGCTACGAGCGGGTCAAGGACTACTGGGCCAAGGACCTGCCGATCAACCGCGGCTTCTACAATTTCGATGTGATGACCTTCGACTCCTACCGCGACAACACCGTCGCCCTCGAAGCCCTCAAGGCCGGCCAGTTCGACTACGGCCTGGAGGTGAGCGCGAAGAACTGGGCCACCGCCTACGACGTGCCCGCCGTGCGCGACGGCCGGCTGATCAAGGAAGAGCTGCCCAACGGCAACCCCGTCGGCATGCAGGGCTTCATCTTCAACCTGCGCAAGCCGATGTTCCAGGACATCCGCGTGCGCCACGCCATCAGCCTGCTGCTGGACTTCGAATGGACCAACAAGCAGCTGTTCAACGGCGCCTACACCCGCACCGGCAGCTACTTCGAGAACTCCGAAATGGCCGCCAGCGGCCTGCCCAGCCCCGCCGAGCTGAAGATCCTCGAGCCGCTGCGCGGCAAGGTGCCGGACGAGGTGTTCAACGGCGCCTTCCACAACCCGGTCACCGACGGCAGCGGCATGATCCGCGACCAGCAGCGCCAGGCCTACAAGCTGCTGCAGGAGGCCGGCTGGAAGGTCGTCGACGACAAGATGGTCGATAAAGACGGCAAGCCGATGACCATCGAGTTCCTCCTGGCCCAGACCCAGTTCGAGCGCGTGCTGCTGCCGTTCAAGCGCAACCTCGCGGACCTTGGCATCAACCTCGAGATCCGCCGCGTGGACGTGTCGCAGTACATCACCCGCCTGCGCTCGCGTGACTACGACATGATCGTCGGCGGCTTCGCACAATCCAACTCGCCCGGCAACGAGCAGCGCGAATACTGGAACAGCGCCGCCGCCGACAACCCCGGCAGCCGCAACTTCATCGGCCTGCGCGACCCTGCCATCGACCAGCTGGTGGAGCAGTTGATCAACGCCGACTCCCGGCAGAGCCTGATCGAGCACTGCCGCGCCCTGGACCGTGTACTGCAATGGGGTTACTACGTGATCCCCAACTGGCACATCAAGACCTGGCGCGTGGCCTACTGGAACCATATCGGCCACCCCGCCGTATCACCCAAGTACGACATCGGTATCGACACCTGGTGGATCAAGCCCGACGTCACGCCCGCGGTAAGCGAAGCCACCGTTCCGGATGAGGCCAACTGACATGCTGGCTTATATCCTGCGGCGCCTGCTGCTGATCATCCCCACCCTGTTCGGCATCCTCATCATCAACTTCATCATCGTCCAGGCCGCCCCCGGCGGCCCGGTGGAACAGATGATCGCCAAGCTCGAAGGCTTCGAAGGCGCCACCAGCCGCATCGCCGGCGGCGGCGCCGAAGTCTCGGTGGCCGGCTCCAACTACCGTGGCGCGCAAGGCCTGGACCCGGCCCTGATCGCCGAGATCGAGCGCATGTACGGCTTCGACAAATCCGCGCCCGAGCGGCTGTGGATCATGGTCAAGAACTACGCCCAGCTGGATTTTGGCAACAGCTTCTTCCGCGACGCCAAGGTCATCGACCTGATCGCCGAGAAGATGCCCGTGTCCATCTCGCTGGGGCTATGGAGCACACTGATCATGTACCTGGTGTCGATCCCGCTGGGGATTGCCAAGGCGGTGCGCCACGGTAGCCACTTCGACGTGTGGACCAGCTCGGCGATCATCGTCGGCTACGCCATCCCCGCGTTCCTGTTCGCCATCCTGCTGATCGTGCTGTTCGCCGGCGGCAGCTACTTCGACTGGTTCCCGTTGCGCGGGCTCACCTCCAACAACTTCGACGAGCTCAGCACCACCGGCAAGGTGCTCGACTACTTCTGGCACCTGGTGCTGCCCATCACCGCCCTGGTGATCGGCAACTTCGCCACCATGACCCTGTTGACCAAGAACAGCTTCCTCGACGAGATCAACAAGCAGTACGTGGTCACCGCCAAGGCCAAGGGCCTGAGCCGCACCCGCGTGCTCTACGGCCATGTGTTCCGCAACGCCATGCTGCTGGTGATCGCCGGCTTCCCCTCGGCGTTCATCGGCATCTTCTTCACAGGGTCCCTGCTGATCGAGGTGATCTTCAGCCTCGACGGCCTGGGCCTGATGAGTTTCGAAGCGGCGATCAACCGCGACTACCCGGTGGTGTTCGGCACCTTGTTCATCTTCACCCTGCTCGGTCTGGTGGTGAAGCTGATTGGCGACCTCACCTACACCCTGGTCGATCCGCGCATCGACTTCGCCAGCCGGGAGCACTGACATGGCCCTCTCTCCCCTCAATCGCCGGCGCTTCGAGCGCTTCAAGGCCAACCGCCGCGGCTGGTGGTCGCTGTGGATCTTCCTGGTGCTGTTCGTGCTCAGCCTGGGCGCCGAGTTCATCGCCAACGACAAGCCCATCGCCGTGCGCTACGACGGCGAATGGTACTTCCCGGCCTTCAAGCGCTACCCGGAGACCACCTTCGGCGGCGAGTTCCCGCTGGAGGCCAACTACAAGAGCCCGTACATCCGCGAGTTGCTGGCCAAGAAAGACGCCTTCGTGCTGTGGGCGCCGATCCCCTACAGCTACCAGAGCATCAACTACGACCTGAAAGTGCCCGCCCCCGCGCCGCCCTCCACCGACAACCTGCTGGGCACCGACGACCAGGGCCGCGATGTGCTGGCCCGGGTGATCTACGGCTTCCGCATCTCGGTGCTGTTCGCCCTGACGCTGACCATCGCCAGCTCGATCATCGGCGTGATCGCCGGCGCCCTGCAGGGCTTCTACGGCGGCTGGGTGGACCTGGCCGGCCAGCGCTTTTTGGAGATCTGGTCCGGCCTGCCGGTGCTGTACCTGCTGATCATCCTCGCCAGTTTCGTGCAGCCCAACTTCTGGTGGTTGCTGGGCATCATGCTGCTGTTCTCGTGGATGAGCCTGGTGGACGTGGTGCGCGCCGAGTTCCTGCGCGGGCGCAACCTGGAATACGTGCGCGCCGCCCGCGCCCTGGGCATGCGCAACGGCGCGATCATGTACCGGCATATCCTGCCCAATGCGATGATCTCGACCATGACCTTCATGCCGTTCATCCTCACCGGCGCCATCGGCACCCTCACCGCCCTGGACTTCCTCGGCTTCGGCCTGCCTGCCGGCTCCCCCTCGCTGGGCGAGCTGGTGGCCCAGGGCAAGTCCAACCTGCAAGCCCCGTGGCTGGGCATCAGCGCCTTTGCCGTGCTGGCGGTGATGCTGAGCCTGCTGGTATTCATCGGCGAATCTGCCCGCGACGCCTTCGACCCGAGGAAATGACATGAGCCAAGACACCCTGATCGAAGTCCGCGACCTGGCGGTGGAGTTCGTCACTGGCGAGCAGGTCAACCGCGTGGTCGACGGCATCAGCTTCGACATCCGCAAGGGCGAGACCCTCGCCCTGGTCGGCGAAAGCGGCTCGGGCAAGTCGGTGACCGCCCACTCGATCCTGCGCCTGCTGCCCTACCCCCTGGCGCGGCATCCTTCTGGCACCATCCATTACGAAGGCAAGGACCTGCTGCACCTGGGCGAGAAGCCCATGCAGCGCATTCGCGGCAATCGCATCGCGATGATCTTCCAGGAGCCGATGACCTCGCTGAATCCGCTGCACAGCATCGAGAAGCAGATCAACGAGATCCTCTTGCTGCACAAGGGCCTCACCGGCAAGGCCGCCACGGCGCGCACCCTGGAGCTGCTGGAGCTGGTCGGCATTCCCGAGCCGCAGAAGCGCCTGAAAGCCCTGCCCCACGAGCTGTCCGGTGGCCAGCGCCAGCGGGTGATGATCGCCATGGCCCTGGCCAACGAGCCCGAACTGCTGATTGCCGACGAGCCCACCACGGCGCTCGACGTGACCGTGCAGTTGAAGATCCTCGACCTGCTCAAGTCGTTGCAGGCGCGCCTCGGCATGGCCCTGCTGCTGATCAGCCACGACCTCAATCTGGTACGCCGCATCGCCCACCGCGTGTGCGTGATGCAGTGCGGCAAGATCGTCGAGCAGGCCGATTGCGCCACGCTGTTCAGCAAGCCGCAGCATCCGTATACGCAGATGCTGATCAACGCCGAGCCCAGTGGCGCGCCCGCAGCGAACGCCGAAGGCGCGCCGTTGCTGGAGGTGAAGGACCTGAAGGTGTGGTTCCCGATCAAGAAGGGGCTGCTGCGCCGCACCGTGGACCATGTGAAGGCCGTGGACGGGGTGAACTTCAGCCTGCCCCAAGGGCAGACGCTGGGGATCGTTGGCGAGAGTGGGTCGGGCAAGTCCACCTTGGGGCTGGCCATCTTGCGGTTGATTTCCAGCCAGGGTGGGATTCGCTTTCATGGGCAGAATCTGGAAGGGCTGAACCAGAAGGAAGTGCGGCCGCTGCGGCGGGAAATGCAGGTGGTGTTCCAGGACCCCTTCGGCAGCCTGAGCCCGCGCATGTGCGTGGCGGATATCGTTGGCGAGGGGTTACGGATTCACAAGATCGGCACGCCGGCCGAGCAGGAAGCGGCGATTATTGCGGCGTTGGAGGAAGTGGGGTTGGATCCGCGGACGCGGCATCGGTATCCCCATGAGTTTTCCGGCGGGCAGCGGCAGCGGATTGCGATTGCGCGGGCGCTGGTGTTGAAGCCAGCGCTGATTCTGCTGGATGAGCCGACCTCGGCGCTGGATCGGACGGTGCAGCGGCAGGTGGTTGAGCTGCTGCGGAATTTGCAGGTTAAGTACAACCTGACTTATCTGTTTATCAGCCATGACCTGGCGGTGGTGAAGGCGTTGAGTCATCAGTTGATGGTGATCAAGCATGGGCAGGTGGTGGAACAGGGGGATGCGGGGGTTATATTTCATGAGCCGCAGCATGGGTATACGAGGCAGTTGTTGGAGGCGGCGTTCTTGGAGGGGAATATCACTGGCTAGCATTTATCGACTAGAAAGCAGAAAAACTTCAAAAAATCCGTACAACAAACCATCTACGGGAGAGTTGATGCCCTTTATGTGGAGCGTTCAAAACCTGTAACAGCAATGCCTTGCTCACCTCATTAAGTAGTTCACGGTTCAAACAAGGAGTCATTCAGCATGCGATACAGCAGCAATGAAGAGATGGAGCGATTTGTCGCATTCAACAAGGAGCTGGAAAAACTCGCAGAAAGCGAGCCATTAAAAGAAGTCACTCGAAACTCCCCACAACCACTACAGGTAATCAGCCACCATCTGATTTTTGAGTACCTAATCGAGAGCTGGATAAACTTCAAGATCAACAATGGGAAACCCGTTTTCTCCGGAATAAGCAAAATAGGATTTCACAATAAACTCTATATCGCCAAAAACATTGGCTTACCCATCGAGATATTCCAAGCGCTTGACCTAATAAACAAGGAGCGTAATGAGTTCGCACACCAAATCTTCAAGAGAACTCTAAAGTCAAATAAAATCCAAGAAATCTCAAAGCTCTCTGACAACATCAAACCAACAGAACAAACCGTCAACCAGCTTGGCACCTATATTGACGGAAAGATAAAATATGCAAGCGAAATCAAATGTGAGAACACACTATTGAACCTTGCTTTAACCGCAACCCATGACAAAGTCAGGAATTTTGTGTTCACTGACATCTACCATGACACTTCTCACCCTGCGCCTTGACCGCCGTCACATAAGCGATCTACAGACCAACAGCCTCTGAAACTCACCATCGTGAGTAAAATCCGACTTAACCGCTTTCCTGTAGTCCATTTCCCAAATATCCTGCTACCGCCTTTTTTCCGTTGCGGTCGCCCTGGTGGGACTCTAGTCTCGGCCTATCGTTGCACATCAACGATACAGCTTTGACAGGCTGTGACGGCAAATTGCATGCAGCTCAACCTTTATGGCAGCTGTACGTGCGGGCACGCTTGCGTGCGCCGGAACTTTGCAATTTCCGCCGGTCTGTCAACCCACGTACAGCTGCCACCCTACTGTTTGACAGCAGGCAGGTGGCGGCACCACCAAAGGGAAATTGTTATGTTAAAGATCGTCCCCGATCCACCCCACAACCACCACTCCCTCGAAGACACCATCATCCAGGCCACGGAGTACGCCCTGTGCGCGCAGACCGTGGCGCATCAGGCTGTTCTGCTGCATCCCAAGTCGCCCGTGTCGATTCTAGTCATGGCCGCGATGCATGAAATGGAGGCGCTGCGGGTGCTGCTCGAATCGGCGTTGATTCAGGTGCAGATGCCGCAGGTGGAGCCTCGGACACTGCACTAGGCCGTTAGCCAGGGGTTGCCTGGGCTGGCCTCATCGCCGGCAAGCCGGCTCCCACAGGGGATCGGCGTGGCCGCGCGGCAGATGCTGTGTAGCTGATAGCGGATCTAACTGCGAGAGCTCGCCCAGGCACCGATCATTTCAGGGAGAGTGAGCCATGAGCACAGACGACACCACGCCCCACACCACCGTGGGCAAGACCCGGTTCTACCAGGGTGAAAAGCATACCGACCCGCTGTTCTGCATCGAACCCGGCATCCCTTGCCAGCACGCACGGGAACAGGCTTCGGAGTTGATGGGCTGCGTGTGCGACCTGACCATCACCGGGATCATGGAGGAGAAGCCTCAGCTGATCTGGGCATCGTATTACCTAAGCGCGCTGGCCAAGGCGCTGATGGATGATGCGGAGCTGGGGATGAAGCACTGAGGTCACAGGTGCATAGGGCCGCTTTGCGGCCCTTTCATGATACAAGGCCGCTCGACACGGATTAGGCTTTGGGGACATCAGTTCGGAATACATCCATGGAATGTCATATCCGCCGCGCTCAACGCGATGACGCACAAGCCATCAGCCGCATCGTGATCGCGGCACTGCGCGAATCCAACTCGCGGGATTACCCGACAGAGGTGATCGCCCAGGTAGAACAAAGTTTTTCACCTACGGCGGTCAGTGCCTTGCTCGATAGCCGGTTGATGTTCGTGGCGGTCAAGCAGAACGATCTGCTGGGGACGGCAAGTCTCGATGGTGATGTCGTCAGAACAGTGTTTGTCGCGCCGATCCATCATGGGGCAGGTATTGGCAGGCAACTGATAAGAGCTATCCACACAGCGGCGATCAAGGCCGGCGTCACAGCATTGCGCGTTCCTTCGTCCATCACGGCCCAAGGCTTCTACACGCGGCTGGGGTATCGGAAACTTCGTGATGAATTCCATGGTGCAGAACACACCATTGTCATGGAAAAGTCCACGCTGACCATTTCGGAAGCGGCACACGCGCTCAACGTTTCTCGCGAGTATCTGGCGAAGCAGCTCGATGAGCGGGCAATCCCTCATACCTGCACCGAAGGTGAGCAGTGTATCGCGTTCCCCGACCTGATTGCCTACAAGGTCAGGCACGACAAGATCAGCCGTGCCGCGATGGACGAACGGGCCTACTCCAGGGAGCTGACGCTGCATTTGCACCCTGAAAGAGGCCGGGACGATTGAGATCACGTGTACAAACAACAGCCTGACGCACTTTTCGAGCCGTGGCTAATATGAGCGGCGACTTCGCCTCCATCCCTCTGCTGACACCCTGTTATTTTTGCCAGTTTCCTCCAGCGCTTGGAAATATTAGCTTTAGGGTCTGAACGCAAAGCCCAGCCTGGAGCCGATGATGAGAACAACCTACCTGTCAATGTGTGACCATCAGCAATCGATCCTGAGGGGTGATGTTTCTCCGCGAAGTTATGCACCCTACGGAACCTCTCTCTCCATTAGCGGGCCGCGACTGGCGTATTGTGGGCAACATCACGAACCGCAGACAGGCGGCTACGTTTTGGGTAACGGGCATCGCCACTACAGCCCTGGCCTGCTGCGGTTCACCACCCCCGATACCTTGAGCCCGTTCGAAACGGGTGGTATCAACCCTTATGCCTATTGCAATGGCGACCCCATCAACTTCGTCGATCGGAGTGGTCAGGAAAGGAAACCTACTGTGCGAATTAGCTATACAGGCGGCAATGGCGTTTTCCACCCAAATGAAAGCTTCGTGGACAATGGCGCGAGCAAGCAGAGCAGAGAACAGGCACGTACGGCTCAGAAGGGTGTGGCCAGCCGCCTGTATGTCGCCACCGAGGTGGGAATGAGTGCCAAAAACATCAGCTACGCCAGAAAGATGCAAAAAAGTGGCGATGCTACACGTCAGGAAATTGGCGCCGGTTACTTTGCCGGGCTCATCAATGCATTGAGTGCCACATAGGAAACTACCAAGGTCTTGAGTGGGACCGATTTGTATGACGTCAGCGGTGCCGTCAAACCTCTTGATTTCCCTAGCATACCGCTTGTGGTATTCGACCTAACACTCAAGACTCTATCGTTCGGATCAAGCTTTTATGCAGCTCGCAAGCGGGTCGAGTACAACAATAGAACGCAAGCAACAACCTCGCCGGACTTAGAGATGGGAGCAAACCTTCCGCTGGCGAGTCATGGTACTCGAGCAGACTCGAACTGACGCACCCTCTTGAACGGGTCAGAAACTCACCCGTTTCTTCATGCCGAGACACGAAGCTCGCCCAGCCAGTTGGCGTCAGCCCTTGCCCAGCAAGGCCTGACGCTCCCGCCAGATCTCCTGCACGAACGGATCCGTCACCCCATACAACCCATGCCCGCGACGGATGATCAGATTGGCCGCCAGCAGGTCGTTGGCCACGGGCTGCACTTCCTCCACCCGCACTTCACGCCCAACGACCTTCGAGTACTGCGCCGCCGCCTCGGCGGAGAACACCCCGCGGGTCTCGCCGTCCACCGAGGCAATGCGGGCGAAGATGGCCTGGGCCAGCACGCCCAGCTCCTCGACCTTCATCAGCTCCAGGTCCGCCGCCGCCGAACGCAGTGTGGCGGCGATCACCGGCAGCACCACATCCGCTCCAGAAGCCAGGCTGGGCGAATGAATCAACTGGCGCAGGGCGCGGATGAACTCTTCGGGGCGGCTGCCCAGCGTCTGGAACGCCTCGGTCGCCACCGCCAGCGAAGGCAGGTTGTCGAGGCCATCGGCTGCGAGCCGTTCAAGCCAGAACGCCACATAGTCCTCGCCCAGTACCGGATAGGCCACATTGGTGGCGCCGGCGAAGGCCTGGTTGCGCCGGGCGGTCAGCTCGTTGACCATCGCCCGGTGCGAGCCGGTGCCGATGAACAGGAAATGCCCAGCAGGGGCTGGCCGTGGGTTGATCGCGTCTCGCGCGGCCTTCAGCGCCAGCATCATCTGCTGCCCGTCTTCGGTGGTGATGGCGTGCTGCACTTCGTCGACGATCAGCACCACATTGGCCTTGGCCTGGTCGACCACCTCGCCCAGGGCCTGGGCCAAGGTCACGCCGCCCGCCTCGCCCAGGGTGTCGAGGTTGAAGCCGAACTTGAACCCGGCCAGCTCCACCTCGGCGCCGCGCAGGGCCCTGAGCCGCTGCATGAACGACGAGGCCGGCGTCTGCAGCTCGCGCAGGGCCTTGCGCACGGCGGCGAGCACCAGTTGCACCGGGCTGGTCTGGGTGTCGCTCCATAGGTCGACGTAGATCACCAGCGCCCCCTTGGCTTCCAGCGCCGGGATCAGGTCGTTCCTGAGGAAGGTGGTCTTGCCGGTGCGCCGCAGGCCAGACAGGAACAACCCGGAACGCAAGCCGATATCCAGCGCGGACGGCTCGAGCAGTTGCCGGGCCATGTCGGCCGCCAGTTCAGGTCGCAGGAAGATGTCAGCCATGGGTTTATCCGCAATTATTCCATGGCAATAATTATTGGCCTGGAATAATTCAATGTAAAGCCACGGCTGAGTACATCCGTATGACGAGCACCGTGGCCAAGCCGATCAGGCACAGCACGCCCACGCCATAGCTCAGCGTCCGCCAGGGCTGGAGCCGCGCCAGGTAGGTCACCGTATGCAGCACCCGCGCCACGGTGAACACGCCACTCAGCCACGCGGTACTGGCTGCAGGCGCCTCGAGCGCAACCGCAAGCCCGGCCAAGGCTATGAACATCGGAATATTCTCCAGGTCATTGCGCCAGGCCTGCGCGGCACGCGTGACCTGCGGCAGTTCCGCGGGACAAGCCGAGCGTCTGAACACCGCCGCATCCTCGCTGTTGGTGAAGGCCAGGTAACGCAGGCGGAAGTAACCCTGGTAGCAGGAAATCGCCAGCATCTTGATGAACAACACCACCACGCAGCAGGCATAGATCGACAGGGCGACACTCATTGCCCGTGCCTCGACATGCCACCCTTGACCGCGATGTACAGCAGCGGCCCCATGCAGACGAACACCAGCGTCAGCAGCAGATAGGGCATGACGCCAAGCAACGAACCGCCGCGCTTGCGCTGGTCGCTGACCATCCAGACGCAGCCCAGCCCGGCCATCACGTACAGGTCGATAACCACCTGCGCGGTGTCCGGCCGGGACATCATCTCCAGGCCAAAGGCAATCAGTGATTGCTCCGCAATCATCATGGTCCAGCCGGTGTACAGGGCAAACAGCAGCAACAGCGGCAGCGCGATCCATTCAGCTCTCATGGTCGAATTCCATACCTGTCGATCTGGCGGGCGAAGTTGGCCTCACGCTAGTGATACAGTCGCCTGCGCCGCAATGACCTCACAGGTCATGGACGCTTCAGCCAAGGACAGCCAGAGTCGCAGCATGAGCCCTCTTCCCTTCCACACCCCGCACCCGCCCACTGCCACCGACGCGGGCGCTCATCTGCGCCGCCTGCGGCGCCAGGCCGGGCTCAGCCAGCTCGACCTGGCGTTGCTCGCCGGTGTTTCGCAACGCCACCTGAGCTGCGTGGAAACCGGCCGTGCCAAGGCCAGCCCCGGCACCTTGCATGCCCTACTCAGCGCGCTGCAGGTGCCGCTCGATCAGTGCAACGAAGTGTTCCTCGCGGCGGGCTATGCACCGCGCTACATGGCCTCTGCAGCGGGCGCCCCGGCCATGAAGATGGTGCACGACGCCGTGGAGCACATCCTGCAAGCCAACAACCCCGCCCCGGCCATCGTCATCGCCAGCAACTGGGACATCACGGCGGCCAATGCCAGTGCCGGGCTGTTGTTCGCAATGGCGGGGGTAGCGACCAGCAGCACCTCGGGCCTCAACCTGCTGGACACCCTGCTGCGCCCGGGCGGGCTGGGGGATCGTCTGGTCAATGCAGACGAGATACGGGCGATCGCCTGGCAGCGGGCGGCCAGGGAGTCGGTGAGCAACCCTGACCTGGCGAGGCTGCTGCAAGGCTTGCCCATGCCACCCGCGTTGGCGGCGGATACGCCTATTTCTCCAGTGGTGTTGACCCGGGTGCGCACTGCCGAGGGTGAAATGCGCTTTCTGTCGACCTTCACCACCTTCGGCATGCCGCAGGACATCACGGTGGCGTCGCTGCGTATCGAGCACCTGGTGCCCGCCGACAGCGAAACATGGCAAGCCATGACGGCGGCGTATCAACGAGTGATCCGCAACGCCGAAATTTGAGTGACAATCGCGGCGTCAGGACTCGATGAACCTCAATGCCAACCTTCTCGACAAGCAAGTGCTGGCGACCAGGCCGATACGCATGGAATCAAGCCTGTGCCGCCTGCCCCGCCATCGCCCCGCCCTCCAGAACCATGCCCTCGCGCATCCGCTGCGCATCCCGGCTGAAACACCTCGAAGCCGCCAGCAGGAACACCATCGTCAACATCAGCGCCACGGGGATCAAGTACATCGCATCATGCAGCCCCTGTGCCTTGAACGCCTCGCTCATCAGGCCCTCACCCGCCGCCGTCATGGCCGCCACGGCGAAGTGGTCGGACAGCCCGCCGACCACCACCGGCCCTAGCCCGCCGCCCAGCAGGTACAGCCCGGCGAAGAACAGGGCCATGGCCGTGGCCCGCAAGCGCGGTTGCACCACGTCCTGGATGGCGGTGTACACGCAGGTGTAGAAGTTGTACGAGAACAGCCAGCCAATACCAAAGACCGCCACGAACACCCCCAGCTCGATGCGCCCGGCATGCAGCGCCCAGGCGGTGCACAGGCTGGCTACCAGCATGCTCAACGCGGCAAACACCAGGCGGCCATTGGCGAAGCGCTGGTGCACCTTGTCGGCCACCCAGCCGCCGAGGGTCAGGCCCACCAGGCCGCTGAGGCCAACGATCAGCCCGGTGGCCACTGCGGCGTCGTGCAGCGTTAGCGCAAAGTAACGCTGCAGCATCGGCACCATGAACGAGTTGCAGGCATAGGTGGCGAAGTTGAAGGTCAGCCCCGCCAACACCAGCCAGGCGAAGGTGGGCACGCTGAGCACCCGGCGCAGCGGGCGGTCGAGCGGGGTCTGGGCGATAGCCACAGTCTCCGCCGCACCGCGCGCGGGTTCGCGGATCATGAAGATGAACAGCGCCAACAGCACGCCAGGCACGGCGGCAATGAAGAACGGCGCCCGCCAGCTGCCGAAGGCCTCGACCATCGCGCCGATGCTGAAAAACGCCAGCAACAGGCCCAACGGCAGGCCAAGCATGAAGATGCCCATCGCCCTTGCCCGCCGCCCGGCGGGGAACAGGTCGCCGATCAGCGAGTTGGCGGCGGGCGCGTAGCTGGCCTCGCCGATGCCCACGCCCATGCGCACCAGCAGGAAGCTCCAGAAGCTGCCGACCATGCCGTTGACCGCCGTCAGCCCGCTCCAGGCCAGCAGGCCCCAGCCCATGAGCTTGCTGCGTGAACCGGTGTCGGCGATACGTGCCAGGGGCAGGCCGGCGATGGCGTAGACCAGGGTGAAGGCGGTGCCGATGATGCCGATCTGGAAGTCGCTCAGGTGCCACTCCAGGCGGATCGGCTCGATGACGATGGCGGGGATGGTGCGGTCGAAGAAGTTGAACAGGTTGGCCAGGAACAGCAGGAACAGGATGCGCCAGGCGTTGGACGCTTGGGGGGCAGTGGGCATAGTCGGGTCCCTCGTTATTGTTGTTCGGGGCGTCCAGCACGCCTTGTGCAATCTAGTGAGGGATCCAGTAAGCGTCTGCCAACATTGATCGCGTTTATAGCGGTTGATGAGTTTTATCAGGGAGGCCACCCGGTGCTCTCAGGCCTGCACGAACTTCATCACAGCCGGGGTTCTGGAGTGCTAACGTAGGCGGCCATGTCGCCGACCTCGGCGTGCAGCGTCGTGGCCACCCTCGATACCCCATTCTGAAATTGGTAGTTCCCATGCCCGTTGCTGATTCAGCACTGATCATCTGGTCGGTCGCGGCCCTGGCCACCGCCCTGGTCATCGTTCGCCCCGGTCGCGTGCCGGAATACGTCTGGGCGCTGGGCGCCGCGGTGCTGCTGACGACCTGCGGGCTGATCCCTTGGCGCATGGCATTGTCGGCCGTGGCCAAAGGTGGCGATGTCTACATGTTCCTGGTCGGCATGATGGTGCTGGCCGAACTGGCGCGCCAGGAGGGATTGTTCGACTGGCTGGCCAGGTACGCGGTGCAGCACGCCAAGGGTTCCGGCCAGCGCCTGTTCGACCTGGTGTTCCTGGTCGGTACCCTGGTCACGGTGTTCCTGTCCAACGACGCCACCGCCGTGGTGCTGACGCCGGCCGTATACGCGGCATGCAAGGCGGCCAAGGCCGAGCCGCTGCCCTACCTGTTCATCTGCGCCTTCATCGCCAATGCCGCCAGCTTCGTGCTGCCCATCTCCAACCCGGCCAACCTGGTGGTCTTCGGCAGCCAGATGCCGCCGCTGCTGGAGTGGCTGCGCCAGTTCAGCCTGCCGTCGCTGGCGGCCATCGCCGCGACCTACCTGATGCTGCGCCTGACCATGCGCAAGCGCATCCGCCAGCCGCTGGCCGTGGCCATCGAGCTGCGCCCCTTGTCGGCCGGCGCCCGGCTTTGCGCGCTGGGCCTGATGTTCACCGGCGCCCTGCTGTTGACGGTATCGGCACTGGACGTGCCGCTGGGGCTGCCGACCTTTTGCGCAGGCATGGCCACGGTCGGGCTGATCCACCTGCGCCAGCGGCGCAGCCCGGCGCCGTTGCTGCGCCATGTGGCCTGGGGCGTGCTGCCGCTGGTCGCGGGCCTGTTCGTGCTGGTGGAGGCGGTGGCCCATACCGGCGTGATTGATCGGCTCGCGCATATGCTGGCGACCCTGGCGCAGCAGTCGCCGGGCACGGCGAGCTGGGCTGCGGGCGTGATCTCCGCGGTGGCCGGCAACCTGATGAACAACCTGCCCACCGGCCTGATCGCCGGCTCCATCGGCCAGCTGGTCGAGCTGCCCCGGCAGACCACCGCCGCCTTGCTTATCGGCGTCGACCTGGGCCCGAACCTGTCAATCACCGGCTCCCTGGCCACGCTGCTGTGGCTGGTGGCGATCCGACGCGAGGGCGAGCATGTCGGCGCGCTGAGCTTCCTGCGCCTGGGCGTGCTGGTAATGCCCCCGGCACTGGTGGCGGCACTGTTGCTGCTGGCGGTCTGAGCCCGGCCTTCAGAACACCACCGAACGCCGCTGCTCGGCCGTCGCCACCACCCTGCCGCGCTTGAGCACCATCAGCCGCGCAGGCAGGTCGAGGATCACATCGCTGACACGGTGGGTGTCCATCAGCACCAGGTCCGCGTCGTTGCCCACCGCCAGGCCATGGTGCTGCAACCCCAGGGCCTTGGCAGGGTTGCTGGTGAGCATCGGCAGCACCGTGGCCTGGTCGTCCGCCCCGCCCAGGTGGCAGGCGGGGATGGCCAGTTGCGCGATGTGCAGCAGGTCGCCGGTGCCGTAGGGGGTGAAGGCATTGCGGATGTTGTTGGTGGCCAGGCACACGTTCACCCCGCCATCGCGCAACGCCCGCACCGGCGTCAAGGTGCGGCGCACATTGTGGCTGTCGCCGCGGGCGCCCAGGTGCAGGTCGGTGGCAGGCAGGCACATCACGCTGATGCCGGCTTCGCGCAGCAGCGCGATGATGCGCGCCTGGCGCGCTGGCTCCACGGCCGCCAGGCTGGTCAGGTGGCCGACGCTGACGCGCCCTTGGTAGCCCGCGGCGAGGGTCCGGCGGGCGACGTACTCGATGGTCATGTGCTCGGCGTCGTCGGCGAAGTCCTGGTGCAGGTCGATGTCCTTGCCGTAGCGCTGGGCCAGGTCGAAGACGAAATCGATGTGCTCCAGGGGCGATACGTCGTTGTAGGGAATGCCGCCGACCACATCGGCGCCCCTCTCCATGGCCTCGACCATCATCTCTTTCATGCCGGGCAGTTTCAGGATGCCTTCCTGGGGAAACGCCACCACCTGGATATCGATAACATCACGCAAGGTTTCGCGCAGCTCCAGGACCACGTCCAGGCCGGTAAAACCCTGGGCCGGATCGAACTCGGCGTGGGCGCGCACATGGGTGGTGCCGGCCTGCACCAGGGCGCGCAACACCTGCACAGAACGCTCGCGAATATCGTCGCGGGTCAGGGTGGGCTTGAGCGCGGCGGTGACGGCGATCGCTTCCTTCAAGGTGCCGGAGCGGTTGGCCTTGCGCTGCATGACATTGGCTTTTTCCAGGTGCAGGTGGGCTTCGACGAAGCCGGGGACCAGGACATTGCCGTTGCCCTGGATTTCCTGGTTTGCCGTTGCCGTGATCGTCTGGGCGATATCAGTGATCTTGCCATTGCGCACGGCCACATCCATCAAGGGTTTTGCATCGTCGATGCGGACATTTCTGAAGATCAGGTCCATGCCGTCACTCCTGATAGGGGATCATTAGCGAGCGTGGAAATGGCCCGGCCGTCTTGCTGCGGTCGGGCCACTCCCCTAAGGGCGAATCAGAACGGTTTGGTCGGCAGGTACTTGCCATCCAGGGTGATCACCGCGCGGGAACCACCTTCCGGGTCGTCAACCTTCTTCACGTCGAGCTTGAAGTTGATGGCGCTGATGATGCCGTCGCCGAACTTCTCGTGGACCAGTGCCTTGAGGGTGGTGCCGTACACCTGCAGCATCTCGTAGAAGCGGTAGATGGTCGGGTCGGTCGGCACGCCGCCTTGGATGCTGCCGCGCAGTGGCACGGTCTGCAGCAGGGCAATGCCATCGGCGTCCAGGCCGAGCTTGTCACCCACCACCTGGGCAGCGCTGGCCGGCAGCGGGTGCTGGCCCAGCAGCGCGGCAGTGACGAAGGCTTCGGACAGCCCGGTGCCGTCGGTGATCTGGGCGAACGACAGGTCCTTGCGGGCCTTGGCCAGGAGGATGACTTCGCTCAGGGCAAGGCGGGCGTTCTGGCTGATTTGCGACTGGATCATGGTGTATCTCCTTGGGTTTGAAAGAGGTTCAGGCAACGTGCCTGGAGGGGTGGGAAACGGCGTTGACGTCAGGGTTCTGCGCCAGGGTCACGAACTGGCCGGTGCGCCCATCGAAGGCATCGATGCGGCCGCTTTCGATGTCGTAGATCCAGCCATGCAGGCGCACGCGGCCCTCTTCCAGGGCCAGGCGCACCGAGGGGTGGGTCTGGATGTTGGCCAGCTGGGCGATCACGTTCTCGCGCACCATGGCCTCGACCTTGGCTTGCGGGCTGTGATGCTGGCGCGCCTCGTTGACCACCCGGGCGGAGTCGGCATAGCGCAGCCATCCGGCCACGGCGGGCATGTGGTCCAGGCACTTGCAGGTGGCGATGGCGGTCATGGCGCCGCAGTCGGAGTGGCCGCAGATGACGATGTCGGCCACTTGCAGCGCGGCGACGGCGTACTCGACCGAGGCCGATACGCCGCCAGGCTCAGGGCCGTAGGACGGCACGATGTTGCCGGCGTTGCGGATGACGAACAGGTCACCCGGCTCGCGCTGGGTGACCAGCTCGGGCACCAGGCGGCTGTCGGAGCAGGAGATGAACAGCGCCCGTGGGCTTTGCTGGGTGGCCAGGTCCTTGAACAGCTTGACCCGCTCGGGGAAGGCGTCGCGCTGGAACTTCAGAAAACCGTCGATGATGTCTTTCATGGCTGCTTGCCTCAATGTCGCGGTGTGTTGAGGCAAAGGTTACGCAGCGCATTACATAAGATAAAAGTCTCATTTATGATGAAGCTCATCAGATTATCTTATGGAAACAGTCATGCTTGCCCGGCACCTCCAGTACTTTCTCGCAGTGGCGCAACACCACAGTTTCACCCGCGCCGCAGCGGCGCTGCATGTCTCCCAGCCGGCGCTGTCACAACAGGTCAGGCAACTGGAGGAAAGCCTTGGCGCGCAGTTGTTCGACCGTTCCGGGCGCAGCACGCGGCTGACCGATGCCGGGGATGTCTACCTGCGCTATGCCAAGCGGGCGGAACAGGAACTGCTGGAGGCCAGGCGCGCCATCCATGACGTGGGCGACCTGAGCCGAGGATCGCTGCGGGTGGCGGTAACGCCGACCTTCACCAGCTACCTGATCGGCCCGCTGGTCGAGGCCTTCCATGCGCGTTACCCCAACATCACCCTGAACCTGCGCGAAATCGCCCAAGAGCGCATGGAGGAGCTGTTGCAGGCCGATGAGCTGGATGTCGGCATCGCCTTCGATGAGGTCCACAGCCAGGACATCGACAGCCGCCCGCTGCTGGTGGAAACCCTGGCGCTGGTGGTCGGTCGCGCACATCCGCTGGCCACTGCCCGCAGCATTGGCCCGCAGGCGCTCAACGACGAGTCGCTGATATTGCTCAGCGCCGAGTTCGCCACGCGCGAGCAGATCGAGCGCTATTTCCGCCAGCACGGTATACGCCCACGGGTGCGGATGGAGGCCAACGCGATTGGCGCGGTGATCGAAGTGATACGCCGCACGACACTGTCGACCTTGCTGCCCGCCAAGCTCGCCCTGGCCCATGATGACCTGACCGCCATTGCCCTGGACCCTCTGCGCCTGCAGCGCACCGCAGTCTTGATGCAGCGCAGGGGCGCCTATCAGAGCGCGGCAGCGCGGGCTTTCATCGAAGTGGCAACGTCAGTGGCGGCACGCCTGGAAATCGGCGACAGCGCAGCCGGTATTCAGCTCAGCTGAGCGATCAACACCGCATTGGTGTAGATCAGGCTGCCATCGCTGGCCCGATGCCCGACCAGGTGGAACTGGCCACGCTCGTCGTCGCTCAGGTAGACGCGCAGGCGGCAGTCCGACAACGGGCCGTAGCCCTCGGGCAACACCAGGTTCAGGCTGTCCATGTCGACATCCACCATCGCCTCGGGCTCGTGGCTCTGTTGCAGGCGCTCCTCGGCCTGCTCCAACTTGCGGTGGTTCACACCCTGGATGTCGAAGTGGATATCGCCCACCGGGGTGGACCTGCGATCACCCTCAGCTTTGAACCAGCCTTCGATCGTCAGCGTACTCATGGCGATTCCTCATGCTGTGGAGCATTTTCGATCACTGCTGATGGGGTTGACCTTGGCGTGGCTGAGAACGTTCCAATCGGTCGCCCGACCGCTCAGGCGCCTTGCGCCAAGGCCGCCTCCATTGCCCTGGCCTGCACCCGCAGCGCCTGGCAGAACGGCTCCAGCACCACTGACGCCGGCCGCAGCTCTGGCCGGATCAGCATCACCTGGTACGGCACCGACAGGCTCAGGCGGCGGATCGCCAGCCCAGCCTGCCCCGCTTCCAGCCCGCTCAGCGGGTTGATGATCGCCACCCCCAGCCCCTGGCGGACCATGGCGCACACCGAGGCGGCGCTGGTGGTCTCGATGATCGTGCGCCGGTTCACGCCGGCCTCGCGGAAATGCCGGTCGAGTTGCTGGCGGTAGCTGTCCAGACTGGCAAGGTTGATGAAATCGACCTCATGGAAGTCCTGCAACTGGAGTACCGGCTTGGCCAGCAAGGGGTGCTGCGCGGGCAACACACAGACCATGTCGGCGTTGAACAACAGCTCGCCGACCGCACCCCGCGGCACTTGCGCGGTTTCGGTCAGGCCGAGGTCGTGCTGCTGGGCGACCAGCGACTCCTCCAACAACGGCGACTCCTGGGCGGTGATGCTCAGGCTGACCCCAGGATGATGCTGGTGAAACGCCTTGCAGGCCTTCGGCAGCAGGGTTTGCGAGAACAACGGCAGGCAGGTGACGGCCAGCCGGCCCTGCTCGAAATTGCGGATGGCCTGGGCGAAGCGGTCGATGCGCTCGAGGCCGACGAAGGCACGCTCGACTTCCTCGATCAGCAGCAAGGCCTGGGCACTGGGCACCAGGCGCCCGCCTTCGCGCTCGAACAAACTCAGGCCGGTGACCTGCTCCATGCGCGCCAGCTCGCGGCTGACCGTGGGCTGTGAGGTGAACAGCAGGCGCGCGGCGCCAGTGACACTGCCGGCGGCCATGATGGCGCGGAAAACTTCGATATGACGAATGGAAAGTCGCATGGCTGCAACAAGACCTGTGCGTAACCAGAAACCTGGAGGGGTTGCTACATATCAGATATGAATTACCTTCAGAACAATAGCTATTTTTCTGAATCACTAAAACTGCCTCACCATCGGCGTATCCAAAACAAGGAACGCCACCATGACCACCACCCTCCTGGCCGATGCCGTCCGCCAGCACGGCTCGCCGCTGTGGGCCTACGACGCCCAGACCATCCATCAACGCATCGACCAGCTCAAGCAGCACTTCGACACCGTGCGCTTCGCGCAGAAGGCCAACCCCAACCTGCACGTGCTGCGTCTGATCCGCGAACGCGGCCTGGTGCTCGACGCGGTCTCCCTGGGAGAAATGGAACGCGCCTTCGCCGCTGGCGCATCGGTGGGCGGCGAGCCGGCCGGCGTGGTGCTGACCTGCGACGTGCTGGACCAACCAACCCTGGCGCGGGTCGTGGAGACTGGCATCGAGGTCAACGCCGGCTCCATCGACATGCTCCGCCAGCTCGGCGAGCGCTCCCCCGGCCACCGGGTGTGGCTGCGCATCAACCCCGGCTTCGGTCATGGCCACAGCCGCAAGACCAACACCGGCGGCGAGAACAGCAAGCACGGCATCTGGCATGAGCAATTGCCCGAGGCCCTGGCCTGCGTGAAGCAGCACGGCCTGCACCTGGTGGGCGTGCACATGCACATCGGCTCGGGGGTGGACTACGCACATCTGGAACAGGTGGCCGGAGCCATGGTCGGGCTGATCGGCCGCCTGGGCATGGATATCGAGGCCTTCTCCATCGGTGGCGGGCTGTCCACCCCCTACCGCGACGGCGACCAACCGGTGGACCTCCAGCGCTACGCCCACACCTGGGCGGTGGCCCGCTCGGAAATCGAGGCGATGCTCGGCCACTCCGTACGCATGGAGATCGAGCCGGGGCGCTTCCTGGTGGCCGAGTCCGGCTACCTGGTGGCCGAGGTGCGCGCGGTCAAGCAGATGGGCGAGCGCCACTACATCCTGGTCGACGCCGGTTTCAACGACCTGATGCGCCCGGCGATGTACGGTGCTTATCACCGCATGAGCCTGTTCGATGCCGTGGGGCGCCCAGTCAATCGCCCCCTGCAACCGACCGTGGTGGCCGGGCCGCTGTGCGAGTCCGGTGATGTGTTCACCCAGAACGACGAGGAGTTGACGCCCCAGGACCTGCCCCAGGCCAAGGTGGGCGATCTGCTGGTGATTCACGACGCCGGGGCCTATGGCGCATCGATGTCGTCGAACTACAACAGCCGACCGTTGCTGCCGGAGTTTCTGCTCGAGCAAGGCAGGCTGCGGATGATCCGTCGACGGCAGAGCGTGCAGGAACTGCTGGCCCTGGAGTTATCCGTGTAACGCGATGGGTTTGTGGGAGCGAGCCCGCTCCCACGACGACGGGCGTCAAGCCGGCGTCACCAGACGGTACCCCACGCCCGGTTCGGTAATGATGAACCTGGGCGCCGTGGGGTCATCCCCCAGTTTCTGCCGCAGATGCCCCACCACGATGCGCAGGTAGTGGGTATCGTCGACATGGGTCGGCCCCCAGATATCCTTGAGCAGTTGCTGCTGGGTGATTACCCGCCCGGGGTGCCCGGCCAGTTGCGCCAGCAACGCGTATTCCTTGCGCGTAAGCGCCACCTCGACGCCCTCCAGGGTCACCTTGCGATAGGCAAAATCCACCACCAATGGCCCAAAGCTCGCCGCCGACGTGGCTGCCCCCACCTGGGGTGCCTGGCGCAGCAAGGCCCGCACCCGGGCAAGGAATTCCTGGATACCGAACGGCTTGGTCACGTAGTCGTTGGCCCCGCCGTCGAGGGCATCGACCTTCTGCACTTCGCTGGCACGCACCGACAGCACCATCACCGGCACCGTGCTCCATTCACGCAGCTCGCGCAGCACCTGCTGGCCGTCCATGTCCGGCAGACCGAGGTCGAGTACCACCAGGTCGGGCTTGTTCAAGGCGGCCTGGGCCAGGCCGTCGCTGCCGGTGCCGGCCTCGATCACCTTGTAGCCCTGGGACGCCAGGCTGATGCGCAGGAACTTGCGGATTTGCGGCTCGTCGTCGATCACCAGCAGGGTGGCGGCTTGGCTCATGGGGCTTCACTTTCAGTATCGGGTTGGGTCGGCAGCGGCAAGCATAGAGTGATGCGGGTGCCGTGACCATCGATGCCGTCGTCGACCAGGATCCGCCCGCCATGGGCACCGATCATGCCCTGGCAGATCGCCAGGCCCAGGCCGGTGCCCTGCCCGCCCCGATCGCCGCGGGCAGCGGTGTAGAACATGTCGAAGATCTTTTCGCGCTCGTCCTGGGGGATGCCGGGGCCCTCGTCGGCGATCGCGAGGCACAGCTGTTCGTCCTGCACCGAGACCTGCAGTTGCAGCCGGCCGTTGGCCGGGGAAAAGCGCGCGGCGTTTTCCAGCACGTTGATCAGCGCCTGCTCGATCAACGCCGCGTGCACGAACAGCAGCGGCAGTTCGGGCGGGACTTCGGTGTGCACGCGCAGGGGGGCCAGTACCACGCGCAGGCGGTTGAGGGCGCTGCCGACGATATCGGCCGGGGCAACCCAGTCGCGGGCCAGCTTGAGCGTGCCATGGCCCAGGCGGGTCATGTCCAGCAGGTTCTGGATGTAGCGGTCCAGACGCTCGGCTTCGTTTCGGGTGCCTTCGAGCAGTTCGCGGCGGTCATCCGGGGGGATGGCGTCGCCCAGCGCCAGCAGGCTGTCGATACTGCCGCGCATCGACGTCAGCGGCGTGCGCAGGTCGTGGGACACCGAGGCGAGCAAGGCGCTGCGCAGTTGCTCTGTTTCGCCGTGCAGGCGCGCGGCTTCCAGTTGCTCGCCCAGGCGGGCACGGGCCAGGGCCTGGGCCAGGGGTTGCGCCAGGGCCATCAACAGCCGACGGCGCTGGTCGCTCAAGGGCTCGCCGTCGCGTGGGCGTATGCCGAGCAGTGCCAGGGGCTGTTCCTCCACGGCCAGCGGCCACCACCACCAGCGGCCGTGGGGCAATGTGTCACTGCCGAAGCCCGCGGCCTGGCCATGTTGCCAGGCCCATTCGGCGGCGGCGCGTTCATTGTCGGTGAAGGCGGGAGCGCCACCGCTGGCCACCTGCAGCAGGCCCTCGGCGCTGCGTTCGAGCAGACACACCTGCACGCCCTGCCAGCCATCCATATGCTGGCCGGCAGCGCTGAACACCGCTTGGCGGTCGGTGGCAACGGTCAGGCGGCGCGACAGGTCGAGCAGCTGGTTGGTCTGCGCCTGGGTTTCGCGCAAGGCCTGCAGTTGGCGACGCTGGCGAGCGGCGAGGTTGCCGGTGAGCGCGGCCATCAGCAGGAAGAACACCAGGGTCAGCACGTCCTCTTCGCGCTGGATGGCGAAGGAGAAGTTCGGCGGGATGAACAGGAAATCGTAGGTGAGGAACGACAGCGCCGCGCACGCCAGGGCCGGCCCCAGGCTGCTGCGCACTGCCACCAGCAGCACGGCGGCGAGGAACACCAGGGAAATGTTGGGCAGCGCCAACACGCTCGACACCGCCCAGGACAAGCCCGCCGCCAGCGCGGTGGCGAGTAGCGCGAGCAGGTAGTGGCGCCACACCCATACGCGCTTTACCGCCGTACGCGCCGCTGGCGGCTGGGCGTCGCGGTCGAGCACGTTGATCTCCAGGCCGTGGCTCTCACGCAGCAGGCGGGCCGCCACACCGGCGCCGAACAGGCGCCGACGCAACAGATCACGGGACTGGCCCACCAGCACCAGGCTGGCGCGGCGCTCGGCGGCGTGCTGGATCAACGTGCGCGCCACTTCGCCGGCGCGCAGCAGCACCACTTCGCCGCCGAGGCGCTCGGCCAGTTGCTGGGCAGCCTGCAAGCGATGGCGGGCCGTCTCGTCACGCAGGCGGCCGTTGTCGACGTGGACCACGCTCCATGGCAGATGGCGACGCTGGGCGACGCGACAGGCATGGCGCACCAGGCGTTCGGCCTGCTCGTCGCCATCGATGCCCACCAGCAGCCGGCCGCGCAGGGCCGGGGCTTCCTGACCGCGCTGGCGATAGCCGCTGGCCAGGTCCGCGTCCACCTGGGCGGCGGCGGTCTGCATGGCCAGTTCGCGCAGGGCGGTGAGGTTGGTCTGGGAGAAATAGGCCTCGATGGCCGCCCGTGCCTGTTCGGGTACGTAAACCTTGCCCTCGCGCAGGCGCTCGAGCAGTTCACGCGGCGGCAGGTCGATCAGCACCAGTTCGAAGGCTTCCTGCAACACCCAGTCGGGCAGCGTCTCGCGCACCTGCACGCCGGTGATGTCGCGGACCTTGTCGTTGAGGCTTTCCAGGTGCTGGACGTTGACCGTGGTGTACACGTCGATGCCGGCGGCGAGCAGATCCTGCACGTCTTGCCAGCGTTTGGCGTGGCGGCTACCAGGGGCGTTGGTGTGGGCCAGTTCGTCGACCAGCACCAGCGGCGGCGTGGCCTTGAGCAGGCCGTCGAGATCCATTTCCTCGAGCATCACGCCACGGTATTCGCTGCGCAGCAGGGGTTGCTGGGTCAGGCCGCCGAGCAAGGCCTCGGTCTCGGCCCGGCCGTGGGTCTCGACCACCCCGGCCACCACGCGCACGCCCTGGCGTTGCTGGGCGTGGGCGGCCTGCAGCATGGAGAAAGTCTTGCCGACCCCGGGCGCGGCGCCGAGAAATACCTTGAGCCTGCCCCGGCCTTCCCGGGGCAGGCCCGCCAACAGCGCGTCGGCGCGGGCGGAGTCACTCATGTTTCATCCTTTGGTTGTTCAAGGATCAGCTGTTCGCCGGCAAGCCGGCTCCTACAGACACATGCCAGGACGGCACAAATCCCGTAGGAGCCGGCTTGCCGGCGAACAAATCCCACCGTCAGCGCGCGGCTAGCGGCGCCAACCGCTCAAGCGCCTGGTTCAATGCCAGCACATTCACCACCGGTGGCCCGATCAGTGGACGCAGGGTGGCGTCATTCACCAGCACTTGCAAGCGCTCCTCAGAGACCTGCCGCGCCGCCGCCACGCGCGGCAGCTGGTAGGCGATCGCCTCGGGCGGCAGGTGCGGGTCCAGCCCGCTGCCCGAGGTGGTCAGCAGCGCCTGGGGCACCGGCCCCTGCTGCGCCTGGTACTGCGCAGCGGCATCGGTCTTGACCCGCTCGACCAGCGCCGGGTTGCTCGGCGCCAGGTTGCTGGCGCCGCTGGCCACGGTGGCATAGGCCCCCGCCGAAGGCCGCGACTGGAACCAAGCGTCACCCTTGAATTCCTGGGCGATCAACGCCGAACCGCGCACCTCGCCCCGATCATCGCGCAACAGGCTACCGTTGGCCTGCTCAGGGAAGGCGACCTGGGCGATGCCGGTCACCGCCAGGGGATACAGCGCGCCGGTGACCACGGTCATCAGCAGGATCAGGCTCAGGGCCGGGCGTACATAAGCGGTCATGTCAGTCTCCTCAGACCAGGTGCAACGCAGTGAGCAGCATGTCGATCAGCTTGATCCCGGCGAACGGCACGACAATGCCGCCCAGGCCGTAGATCAGCAGGTTGCGCCGCAGCAAATGGGCGGCGCTGGCGGCCTGCACCCGCACCCCGCGCAGGGCCAGGGGGATCAGCACGATGATGATCAGCGCGTTGAACACAATGGCCGAGAGGATCGCGCTTTGCGGGCTGGCCAGGTGCATCAGGTTGAGCACGCCCAACTGTGGGTAGATGGCGGCGAACAGCGCCGGCAGGATGGCGAAGTACTTGGCCACGTCGTTGGCAATGGAGAAGGTGGTCAACGCGCCACGGGTGACCAGCAGCTCCTTGCCCACCTGTACCACGTCCAGCAGCTTGGTCGGGTCGCTGTCCAGGTCGACCATGTTGGCGGCCTCGCGGGCCGCCTGGGTGCCATCGTTCATGGCCATGCCCACGTCGGCCTGGGCCAGGGCTGGGGCGTCGTTGGCACCGTCACCGCACATGGCCACCAGGCGGCCGTCGTTCTGCTCCTGGCGGATCCGCGCCAGCTTCTTCTCCGGGGTGGCTTCGGCGAGCACGTCGTCCACACCCGCCTCGGCAGCAATGGCGGCAGCGGTCAGCGGGTTGTCGCCGGTGACCATCACGGTGCGGATACCGAGCTTGCGCAGTTCGGCGAAACGCTCGCGGATACCGGGCTTGACCACGTCCTTGAGGTGGATTACGCCGAGCAGGTGCTTGTCGACGCACACCAGCAGCGGGGTGCCGCCGCTCTGGGCGATGCGCTCCACTTCACGGGCCAGCGCCGTGGGCAGCTCCAGGCGTTGCAGGCCGCAGAAGGCCAGTACCGCGTCGACGGCGCCCTTGCGGTAGCGGCGCTGCTGGAAGTCGATACCCGACAGGCGCGTCTCGGCGCTGAAGGCGATGGCTTCGTACTGGTTGCTCGCCGGTTCCGCGAAGTCGTGCAACTGGCGCAGGTACTCGACGATCGACTTGCCTTCGGCAGTGTCATCGGCCAGCGAGGCGAGCAAGGCGCCCTCCCCCAGCTCCTTGGCGGTCACGCCGGAGGCTGCGTGCAGTGCGCTGCAGCGACGGTTGCCGAAGGTGATGGTGCCGGTCTTGTCGAGCATCAGCGTGTGCACGTCGCCTGCCGCTTCAACGGCGCGGCCGGAGCGGGCGATCACGTTCAGGCGCACCAGGCGGTCCATGCCGGCGATGCCGATGGCCGACAACAAGCCGCCGATGGTGGTGGGGATCAGCGTCACCAGCAGCGCGGCGAGGAAGATCAGCGGCAACTCGCCACCGGCGAAACGGGCGAACGGCTGCAGGGTCACCACCACGATCAGGAAAATCAGGGTCAGGCCGATCAGCAGGATGTCGAGGGCGATCTCGTTGGGGGTCTTCTGCCGCTTGGCGCCTTCGACCAGGGCGATCATGCGGTCCAGGGTCGACTCGCCGGGGTTGCTGGTGATGCGGATCAGCAGCCAGTCTGAGACCAGGCGGGTGTTGCCGGTAACGGCCGAACGATCGCCGCCGGACTCGCGGATCACTGGCGCGGACTCGCCGGTGATGGCCGCCTCGTTGACCGCGGCGATGCCTTCGAGCACCTCGCCGTCGCCGGGGATCAGCTCACCGGCCACCACGCGCACCACGTCGTCCTTGCGCAACTGGGTGGCGGCGACGGTCTCGAACGTACCGTCACTCTTGCGGCGCTTGGCGGCCAGCCCCTGGCTGCCAGCCTTGAGGCTGTCGGCGCGGGCCTTGCCACGGCCTTCGGCAAGGGCTTCGGCGAAGTTGGCGAACAGCACGGTGAACCATAGCCATACGGTGATCTGCACGGCCACTGAAGTGCTCACGCCACTTTCAGGGGCGAAGCAAAGCACGGTGGTCAGCATGGCAGTGAGGGCCACCACCAGCATCACCGGGGCGCGTTTGAGCTGGCGCGGGTCGAGCTTGACGAAGGCCTGCACCAGCGCCGGGCGCCACAGGGCGGCGAAACGGGTCTGGTCCTTGGCGCTATGACGCGCCTTCACTTCGGGAATGGGCATGTTCATGGTGTGTTCCTCAGAAACCCAGGCTCAGGTGTTCGGCAATCGGCCCCAGGGCCAGGGTCGGCAGGAAGGTCAGGCCACCGACCAGCAGGATGGTCACCAGCAGCAGCGTGGTGAACAACGGGCCGTGGGTGGGGAAGCTGTTCAGGCCTTGCGGCGTGCTCTTCTTGGCGGCCAGGCTGCCGGCCAGGGCCAGCACCGGCAGGATGTAGCCGAAGCGGCCGATTAGCATGGCCAGGCCGATCATCACGTTGTGGAACGGGGTGTTGGCGCCGAAGCCGGCGAAGGCCGAGCCATTGTTGGCGGTACCCGAGGTGTAGGCGTACAACAGTTGGCTGAAGCCGTGGGCCCCGGGGTTGGTCACCGCGCCGGCAGGCCCTGGCAGGCTGGCGGCGATGGCGCCGAGCACCAGCACGCCCACCGGCATCACCAGCAGGGTCGCCACCAACAGCTGTACTTCACGGGCCTGCAGCTTCTTGCCCAGGTATTCCGGGGTGCGGCCGATCATCAGGCCGGCCAGGAACACGGCGATCAGCACGAACAGCAGCATGCCGTAGAGGCCCGCGCCGACGCCGCCGAAGATCACCTCGCCAAGCATCATGTTGACCATCGCCACCATGCCGGTCAGTGGGTTGAGGCTGTCGTGCATGGCGTTGACCGAACCGTTGGAGGCCGAGGTGGTGGTCACCGTCCACAGTACGGAGCCGGTAGTGCCGAAACGGCTCTCCTTGCCTTCGAGTGGCGCGCTCTGCTGCACCTGGGCGCTTTCCAGGGCCGGGTTGGGCTGGTGCTCCGACCACAGCGCGGTGCTGCCGCCGATCAGGAACAGCGCGAGCATGCAGGCGATGATCGCGCGGCTCTGGCGCAGGTCCTTCACGTAGTGGCCAAAGGTGAATACCAGAGCCACCGGGATCAGGATGATCGAAGCCACTTCGAACAGGTTGCTCCAGGCCGTGGGGTTCTCGAACGGGTGCGCCGAGTTGACGCCGAAGAAACCACCACCGTTGGTGCCCAACTGCTTGATGGCGATCTGGCTGGCGGCCGGGCCCAGCGGGATGGTCTGGTCAACGCCTTGCAGGGTCACGGCGTGGACGTAGTCGGCGAAGGTCTGTGGCACGCCCTGCCACACCAGCAGCAGCGCCAGCACCAGGCAAAGCGGCAGCAGGCCGTAGAGGGTGGCGCGGGTCAGGTCGACCCAGAAGTTGCCCAGGGTGCTGGCCGAACGGCGGGCGATGCCCCGGCACAGGGCAACCAGCACGGCAAGGCCCGTGGCGGCGCTGACGAAGTTCTGCACGGTAAGGCCGATCATCTGGCTCAGGTAGCTGACCGAGGCTTCACCGCTGTAGGCCTGCCAGTTGGTGTTGGTCATGAAGCTGACCGCGGTGTTGAACGCCAGCGACCATTCCTGGCCCGGCAAGTGCTGCGGGTTGAGCGGCAGGCTGCCCTGCAGTTGCAGGACGCCGAACACCATCAAAAAACCGGCCAGGTTGAAGGCCAGCAGGGCCAGGGTGTACTGCTTCCAGCTCTGCTCCTGGTCGGCGCGCACGCCGGCCACACGGTAACAGCCCCGCTCCACCGGGCCCAGGAGCGGCGACAGCCAGGTACGCTGGCCCTCCATGACCTTGAAGTAGAAGCGCCCAAGCCAGGGTGCCGGCAGCAGCACGATGGCGAAGAACGCCAGCAGCAGCAGGTAATCGTAACTGTGCATGGTCGCCCCTTAGCCGCGATCGGCGCGCAGCAGCGCCACCAGCAGGTAAACCGCCAACGCCACCGCCAGAAGCAGTGACAGCCCGTCGAGCATGTACATGTGCAATCTCCCCTAGTTGCGGCGTGAAGGCCGCTTTGGGGAAATTGTCCGAGGGAGGGGCGTAAAGGGGCGAGATGGGGGGTCGGGTCAGGACATAAAGAAAGCGTAAAGATCGCTGATGTATCGCGGGGCAAGCCCGCGATGGAGATCAACGCTGCGGCGTGTGCTGCGCGGTATTGCGGCTCCAGTCCAGCAGCAGGCTGTACCCCACCGCCAGCAAGGTCGGCCCGATGAACAGCCCGATGAAGCCGAACGCGATCAGGCCGCCGAACACCCCGAGCAGCACGATGACCAGCGGCAGGTTACCGCCGCGGCTGATCAGGTATGGCTTGAGCACGTTGTCCACGCCACTGATGATGAAGGTGCCCCAGATGCCCAGGAACACCGCCATGCCGTAGTCGCCCTTCCAGACCAGCCAGGCGGTGGCCGGTATCCATGCCAGTGGTGGGCCCATGGGAATCAGGCTGAGCATGAAAGTCACCAGGCCCAGCACAATGGCCCCCGGCACGCCGGCGATCAGGAAGCCGATCAGCGCCAGCAGGGCCTGAGCCGCCGCAGTACCGATCACACCATTGACCACCCGCTGCACGGTGCCGGCGACCAGGTCGACGTAGTACTCGGCGCGCTCGCCCACCAGCCGTTGCAGCAGGCGGTGCACGAACGCCGCCAGGCGTGGCCCGTCGCGGTAGAAGAAGAACACGAACACCAGGCTCAGGGTCAGCTCGAGCACCCCACCGCCGATCTGCGCGCTGCGGGCCAGCAACCAGTTGCCGACCTGGCCAAGGTACGGCTTGGCCGAGGCCAGCAAGGCCGCCCCTTGCTGGTCGAAGGACTCCCACCAGCCAACCAGGCGCTCGCCCACGAATGGGATACCGGCCACCCAGGCGGGCGCGTCCGGCAGGCCATCGACCTGCACATCGCGAATGAACGCGGTGGCATCACGCACATGGTCGGCCAGGTTGAAACCCAGCCACACCAGCGGCATGGCCACCAGCAGGATCCACACCGTGGTCAGCAGACTCGCGGCAAGGGTTTCCCGGCCGCCCAGCACGCGGGTCAACAGGCGCATCAGCGGCCAGCTGGCGAAGGCCAGGATGGCGCCCCACAGCAGCGCCGAGATGAACGGCGCCATCACCCACAGCGCGGCGCCCAGCAAGGTGAGCAGCAGGATCTGGATCAACAGGCGGTCATTGTTGGCCATGGTGGCCCTCACTCAACGGATCAGTTCCAGGTGCAGGCCTTCGGTCGGAGCATCGCCCACCTCCAGCCGGGCGCTGCGCACGCCGGCCTTGACCAGTTGCTCGCGCCAGGCTTCGGCGCCCTTGCCACTGAGGCTGGCGCGCAGGGTGCTGTCGAGGTTCAGGCTGCGGGCCAGCAGCGTCGCCCAGGCGGCCTGGGGCTCGGCCAGGTCAGGGTAGTCGAGCTTGCCGGTGTCGCGCAGTTCGCGCAGCACCGTGGCGGCGGTGGGCAGCAGCTCGCCCAGCGGGTTGCCGGCGACGAACTCCTCGACATGCAGGTAGGCGCGGCGGTTGCCGCGCGTCACGCTGTACAGCGCCACCAGGGTGTCGGCTTCTTCGGCGGAGCGGCGCAACAGGATGAATGCCTGCTGTTCGTCACCACCATTGAGGCGGGCGTTGGCGAACACGTCGTTGGCCCACAGGCTGGCCTCGCCGCAATCGCGGCCCTGGCACCAGAACAACGGGTAGCCACCGTCCTGCTGCAACGCCTCACGGGCACTGGTGAAGGCTTCGCGGGCGCTGCGCTCAACCGGCAGCTCGTAGGTCACGGAACTCACCTGGCCGCGACTTTCGACTTTGTCCTCGACCCGTAGCCGGCCGCTGATCTTGCGCAGCGGACCCATGGGGTAGACACGCTCCTGCTCCACTGCCGGGCGTTGGTCGACCACCTTGGCGTCGGGTGGTACCGGCAGGCTGCCGGCCCAGAGCAAGGGGCTGGCGATGGCGAGGCAGGCGGCGACGGCGCCGCGAACGAAAACAGGTGCGCTCATCGACCGCCCTCGCAGGTGGCGGGGCAAGGTGCGTGGATGTCTGGCATGTACATGGTTGTCTCCCTTTCAACCCGCCAAGCCTCGACACTTGTCCGGTGCAAGTCAAGGAATGCCAAAGAAGCGATTGAAACAGTCTGCGACAAGGGCCGCGCCCTCGGCGTCGTTCAGGTGCAGATGGTGCCCGCCCGGCAAGGTCACCTGCTCGAAGGGTAGCTGCTCCAGCAGTTCCGTGTGGCGCGCCAGCATGCCGTCGGCGGCCACCACCAGGCAGGCCGGGCAGGCGATACGCTTGACGAAGGCCATGGCCTGGTCGTGGTTCAGCCGGATGGGCGAAGGCAAGGTGAGGCGACTGTCGCTGCGCCAGCTGTAGCCGCCTGGCACCGGCATCAGGCCGCGCTGGGCCAGCAGCTCGGCGGCTTCGCGGCTGACCGCGACCATGCCCTTCATGCGCGCTTCGACGCCCTCCTCCAGGGTCGCGTACACCGACTTGCGCTTGCCCTCCAGGCGCATTTGAGCCTGCAAGGCCAGCCCCAGGCGCTCGGCGGCGTCCTGTTCGCTGAGCGTCGGCGGGATCACCCCGTCGATCAATGCCAGATGGCTGACTCGTTCGGGCAAGGCCCCGGCTAGTTGCACCGAAATAATCGCGCCCAGCGAATGGCCGAGCAGGCCAAAGCGCGCCCAGCCGAGCTGTTCGGCAACCCGCAACACGTCATGGGCATAGTCGGCCAGGGCGTAGCCGGCACCGACCGGTCGATGCCCGGAATAGCCGTGCCCGGCCAGGTCCAGGGCGACGATGCGCAGCCCCTGCAGCTGCGGCGCCAGGCGCGCGAAGCTGTTGGCGTTGTCCAGCCAGCCATGCAGGGCGATCACCGGCAGGCCATCGGCCGGGCCGAACAGGTGCGCGGCCAGTTCGATATGGCCCAGCGTCAGGCGGATCTCCTCGACCTGGGCGCTCATGCCTGGCTCCAGCGCTCGAACAGGCCCTTGATCAGGCTGGCGGTGTCGGTGGGCCGCTCCAGCGGGAACATGTGCCCGCCCGGCAGGCTGTGGTACTCGCCCATGGCCATGGTGCGCACGGCCAGGGCGTGGTGCTTGCGAATCACCCGGCTCTGGGCGCCACGCACCATCGCCAAGGGCACCTGCAACTGGCGAGGCCTGGCTGGGCTGACATGCGGAATGCTGCGGTAGATGCTGATTTCGGTGGCCGGGTCGAAGCGCAGGCGCAGACCGTCCTCGTCCTGCGCCAGGCCATGCTCCAGGTAGGCTTCCAGGCACTCCGGGTCGAAGTGGCGGAACAGGGTCTTACCGGTAAAGTAACGGCGGGCACTGTCGCGGTCGGGAAAGGCCTCGCGCCGGCCCAGGGTACGCCCGGCCGGAGTGATGCGGTCGATGAAACCCAGACGCTTGGCGGCCTGGATCAGCCATTCGTCGGCGCGGGTCAGCACCGGCGAATCGAGCATCACCACTCCGCGGTAGAACTCCGGCCGACGCAGCGCCGCATGCAGGTGCAGCACGCCGCCCAGGGAGTGGCCGACGCCCCAGACCGGCGCATCCTGCTGCTCAAGGTGATGCAGCAGCTCGTCCACCAGGTTCTGCCAGTTGTCGTTGACCGGAAAGCGCGGATCGTGGGCGTGCTGTTCCAGGTGATGCACCTGGTAGTCCGGCGCCAGCGCGGCAAACAGCTTGCCGTAGGTGGCCGAAGGGAAGCCGTTGGCGTGGGCGAAGAAGATCTGCTGCGACATGGCCGCCTGCTCTGCACGGGGATGGATGGCCCATTGTCGGCAAGCGATCGGCTGGCGGCAACGTCCTGAACGGTCATCGCCAGTGACGATCAGGTCATCGCGACTAGAAGCTGGCCATCGAACGGTGCAGGCAGGCACGCATATAGGCCAGTTGCCACTCGAGGGCTTCGCGGGCCAGCTGGCGGTCCTGCTGAGTTTCCACCAGCCGGCGCAGCGCCAGGCAACTGGATTGCAGCAGGTGCGCCATGCGGATGCCGGACTGGCGCAGTTGCTCGAGCTCGTACTGGCCTTCGAAGCGGCGCAGCAGCTGGTCAAGCTTGGCATCGGCACAGTCGCGCAACAGGCAGTACTCGGCGAAGTCCAGCGCAGCGGGGCTGTCCAGCTTGTCGATCACGCTCTGGGGATTGACGGAGCGCACCAGCTCCAGGCGTTGCCTGCTCATCCATGATTCCTTGCGCGGCGTTGCGATCATGCACGCCGCCACGCTAAGGCCCGCACCACCCGAACGGCAACTGGCATAAATGCCAGTTGCCAGGTGTCAGCCGGCGTGGTTGAGGCTGCGCAGGGTCATCAGGCCGGCCAGTGGCCAGTCGCCCTCCAGCTCGGCCAGGCTGGCCGTGCTCAACGGTGCAGGTTGCTGGCCATGGCCGTGCTCAAGCTGACCAACCAGGTTGCCCACCAGGGGTTGGTGGCTGACCAGCAGGACATGCTCGAGCCCCAGGCGCTCGATCTCGCCGATCACCTGCTGCACGTCGCTCTCTGGCGTCAGCCACGGCACGGTACGCACCGGCTCAGAAAAACCGAGGGCGCCGTGCACCAGGGCGGCGGTCTGCTGGGCACGCACGTAGGGGCTGGCGATGATTGCCTGCAACGGCTGGCCCAACAGGTGCGCAGCGCTGCGCAGCACCTGCTCGCGACCGTGGGCGGTCAGGCGCCGCTCGGCGTCGCTGTTGGCCCTTGGCTCGGCCTCGCCGTGACGCAGCACCCAGAGCTTCACAGCTTGGGCTCCTCGTCACGCACCGGGTGTGGCGCCGGGGCGACGGCGTGGGGCGCTTCGCCTTCCGGGGTGCGCGGGGTCGGCCAGTCGGCGAACGGCCAGGGTTTCTGGTCGCTATGGAAAGTGCCGAAACGGCCGATCTGTGCCAGGTACTGGCTCAGGCTGTCACCGAAGTTCATCAGGCTGGCGCTGGGCGCGCCGTAGATCAGGCGGTAGATCAGTTGCACCAGCACCAGGCCGCCAAGCAGCAGCTCGGCCAGTTGCCAGGCCACCAGGAACACCAGCATCCACAGCACGCGCAGGATGATCGACTCGCGCTGGGCGCGCTCCGGGGTATCGTTCATACGTTTCTCCCTCAGTTGAAACCGCTGGTGGAAATGAAATCGACATCGGTCTTGGGCTCGGCGCGCATCAGGTGCTCGATCACCTGGTTGAGCGTGCGGCCTTCGAACAGGATCGCGTGCAGCCCCGCCACCAGCGGCATGTACACGCCCACTTCCTGGGCCTTGGCCTTGAGCACCTTGAGGGTGTTGACGCCTTCGGCCACCTCGCCCAGGCGGCTGACCGCCTGCTCGAGGCTCAGGCCCTGGCCAAGCGCATGGCCAACCTGGTAGTTGCGGCTCTTGGGCGAGGAACAGGTGACGATCAGGTCGCCAACCCCGGCCAGGCCGAGGAAGGTCATGGGGTTGGCGCCCTGGCTCACGGCGAAGCGGGTCATCTCGGCCAGGGCCCGGGTAATCAGCATGCTCTTGGTGTTCTCGCCCATCCCCAGGGCCACGGCCATGCCGGCGATGATGGCGTAGACGTTCTTCAACGCGCCGCCCAGCTCGACGCCGAAGCGATCGCTGCTGGCGTAGACACGGAACGTGCGGCCATGCAGCACCGCCTGCACCTGCTGGCACAGCACTTCGTCCTCGCTGGCGACCACGGTGGCGGTCAACGCATGCTCGGCGATCTCGCGGGCCAGGTTGGGGCCTGACAGCACGCCGATGCGTGCCTGGGGAGCGATCTCTTCGAGGATCTGGCTCATCAGCTTGAAGGTGTTCGCCTCGATGCCCTTGGTCAGGCTGACCAGGCCCTTGCCGCGCAGCAGCTCGGCGTGGGGTGCCAGCACGCTGCGCAAGGCGCTGGAGGGCAAGGCGACGAAGATCAGCGCGCTGCCCAGCAGGGTGGCGAGCAGGTCGTTGACCGGTTCGACGCCATCATGCAGGCGGATGCCCTTGAGGTAACGCGGATTCTCGCGGTCGACACGCATTGCCTCGGCTTGCGCCGGGTCGCGCATCCACTGCCGTACCGGATGGCCGTTCTGTGCCAAGAGGTTCGCCACGGCGGTGCCGAAGCTGCCGCCTCCAAGAACTGCAACAGGTTGCTGTTCAGTCATATCCAATCCGTTAACCAATAAAGTAAGTGGCGACGTGCGCATTATACGGCGCGCATGCGCCAGAGCCAGTGGCAGTACCCGCCCATTCGCAGGGCGGGCCTGTCATGGTGTCGCGGTCACTGGCAAAAGCCGCACGGTCGGTTAACATGCCTGATTGATCTCTGAAACAAGGCCGTTTCGTGTTCCCTGGCACGCCCCCGTACCCTCGCCTGCTGTTGCTGACTGCCCTGCTGGGCGGCCCGGCCGTGGCCGATGACCTGTTCATCGACAACCAGGACCTGCCGCAGGTTCTGACCGCCACGCGCCTGAAACAATCCCCGGCGGCGGTTCCGGGCAGCATGACCGTGCTCGACAACGAGCTGATCCGTGCCAGCGGTGCCCGCGACATCCCCGAGCTGCTGCGCCTGGTGCCGGGCATGATGATCGGCTACGGCGCCGGCAACCAGCCGACGGTCAACTACCATGGCAGCAACGTCAGCGACGCCCGGCGCATGCAGGTGCTGATCGATGGCCGCTCGGTGTACCGCGCCGGCCTGGCCACGGTGGACTGGAGCGACATCCCCGTGGCCATCGAGGATATCGAGCGCATCGAGGTGTTCCGCGGCCCGAACACCGTCAGCTACGGCGCCAACGCACTGATGGCGGTGGTCAACATCCTCACCCGCAACCCGGCCGACAGCCATGGCACGCGGGTCAAGCTGACCCGCGGCCAGGATGGCATCAACGACTACTACGCCAGCCAAGGCTTCGGCTGGGACACCGGTGACCTGCGCCTGTCGCTCTCCGGCCAGCAGGACGACGGCTTCGACCAGGACCAGTTCGGCCGCGACTACCGCGACAGCCGCCGGCTAAACCGCATCAACATCAGTGCCAGCCACACCCTGGCGCCGAACCAGACGCTGGAATGGCAACTGGCGGCCAAGGAAGGCAGCAACCAGCGGCCTTATACCTACCAGCCAGTGTTCGGCAATTACCGGGCCGGCGACAACGCCGACGTCAACGCCAAGGACTACGCAGGCTCGGTGCGCTGGAACCTCGACCTCAACCCCGAGCACAGCCTGTACGTGCAGGGTTCGGCGCAGCGCTTCGACCGCCAGCAGGTATGGCGCGCCTGCGATGCGGCAATTGCCTTCAGCCCCGAGCTGACACGCCTGTGGCAGCTCGACCCGAACTTCGCCGAGAAGGTCGCGCGCAACCTGTACACCGGCAACCTGCCCAGCACCAGCGACCCCGTGCTCGGTTCGCTGACGGGCCAGGTGCAGAACCAATGGGCCAGCGGTGGCAGCAACACGATCTGCGGCGACGTCGACCAGAGCACCCGTGAAACCCGCTATGACCTGGAAATCCAGGACACCCTGAGCCTCACCGACAGCCTGCGCCTGGTCAGCGGCATGAACTACCGCTACGACCGCGCCGATTCGCAGACCTACTTCAACGGCAGCATCGACGACCAGACCTGGCGCCTGTTCGGCCAGCTCGAATGGCGCGCCGACGAGCACTGGATCGTCCAGGGCGGCGCGATGTACGAACATTCGCAATTGTCGGGCAATTCGCTCACCCCGCGCGTGGCGGTGAACTACCTGATCACCCCTCGCCACGGCCTGCGCGCGGTGTATTCCGAGGCCATTCGCTCGCCGGACATGTTCGAGAACAACGTCAACTGGAGCTACACAGTCAAGGGCCTCTCGCCCAACCTGTACGGCTTGCAGAACGGCGAGTATTTCGTCAAGACCAGCGGCCCCGGCAACCTCGACCAGGAGCGCATGCGTTCACGAGAGCTCGGCTACAACGGCGCCTTCAGCGACATCGACCTGAATGTCGACGTGAAACTGTTCTACGACGAAATCACCGGCATGATCAGCGAGCCGTTGAAGAACAACCAGTTCATCGCCAGCAATGCCAACAAAGCCCGTTTCAGCGGCAGCGAGGCGCAGTTCGACTGGCGCGCCACCCAGCGCGACCGCCTGCGCCTGACCTATGCCTATGTCGACGCCTGGGCCAGCAACTCGGCCGATCGCCGCCTGAGTGCCCGCAACAGCGGCTCGGCCGGCTGGCTGCGCGATTGGGGCGAGGGCTGGTCCAGCGCCCTCTTCTATTACGGCGACGATGCCCTCAACCGGTACCGCTACGAGCGGGTCGACCTGCGCGTGGCCAAGCGCTTCAAGATCCAGGGCAGCAATCTGGAACTGGCCGCGCTGTGGCAGCAGCGCCTGGATGACGAACCGGTCACTCTCGAACAGAACCGTTATGACAGCCGCCACCGCCTGAGTGTCAGCGCGGAGCTGGAATTCTGATGCTGCGCGTGCTGCGCCTGCTGCTGCTGTGCCTGTGGCCCTTGGGATCACTGTCGGCCAGCGAGATCCTGCTGGTGGGCGGCGAAGACCAGCCCGGCATCCGCGGCTTCGTCGCAGCCCTGGAAAAGCGCAGGCCCCATGACCAGGTGCGGTTCCAGACCGTCGAGCAGCTGCCTGCCCCGGGCAAGCTCAAGGCCGACACCCGCCTGGTGCTGCTCGACATCCCGGCCTTGGAGTGGCGACTGACGGAGGCAACCGGGCCATTGGCACTGGCGCTGCGCATCAGCCGGGTCCAGGCCGAGCAACGCCTGGGGGTGTCGCGCCCCGCCTACCTCACCCTACTGTGGAGCGACCCGCCCCTGGCCCGGCAACTGCGCCTGGCCCGCTACCTGCTGCCGCAGGCGCGGCGCATCGGCGTGCTGTATGGCGAACACAGCCGCTTCCTGCTCGACGAGCTGCGCCAGGCAGCCCGCCCGCTGGGCCTGGAGATCGTCGCCCAGGACTGGCCCGACGTGCGCGACAGCCGCCCCTTGCAGCAGTTGCTGAACAACAGTGATGTGCTGCTGGGGCTGGACGACCCCGAGCTGTACAACTCCAAGTCGGCCAAGAACGTGCTGCTCAGCAGCTATGGCCGGCAGATGGCGCTGATCGGCCCGAACGTCGGCTTCGTCCGCGCCGGCGCCCTGGCCAGCACCTACAGCGACCAGGACGATTGGCTGGCGGTGCTCGAGCAGTTGCTCGACCAGCCACCGGCCCGCTGGCCGCGCAGCCTCTACCCCACGCACTTTGGTGTCAGCGGCAACCAGCAAGTGGCCCGCGCCCTGGGCCTGGAAGCGATCGACCCGGAAGCCGCCGCCCTGGCCCTTGCCGAAGGAACCCCCACCCCATGAGCAAGCGCCTGAGCTGGGACATCCACACCCGCACTCAGATCATCAGCCTGGGCCCCGCGCTGTTGCTGACCCTGCTGCTGATCAGTTTCTTCACCTTCGTACGCATCCAGGACTTGCGCCAGGAGCTCAACCACACCGGGCAGCTGATCGCCAACCAGCTGGCGCCGGCGTCCGAGTACGGGGTGATCTCGGGCAACAACGAAGTGCTCGAAAGCCTGATGCGCGCCACCTTGAGCATTCCCCACGTGCGTTTCCTCGAGGTGCAGGACAGCCGCAACCATATCCTGGTGTACGTCGAGCAGCCCGATGAAAGCCTCAGCCGCGCCCAGCGGGTCGAGGTGTTCCAGGCGCCGATCCGCCTGCAGCAGATCCGCCTGGACAACGACTTCCTGCAAGGCAAGAGCCCGCCGCCAAACATCGGCGACGACTACCTGGGGCGGGTGATCGTCGGCATGTCCGACGATGCCTTCAGCCAGCGCCAACAGGAGATCGTGATCAAGGCCGCAATCCTCGCACTGTTCGCCCTGCTGTTCACTTTCCTGCTCGCCCGGCGCCTGGCCACCAGCCTGTCCAGGCCGATCAGCGAAATGGGCCATGCGGTCCGCGCCATCCAGCAAGGCGACTTCAACGCGCCCCTGCCGGTAGTCGACGACAGCGAACTGGGCCACCTGGCCCGGCACATCAACAACCTGGCCAGCGCCCTGGACCAGGCCGCTCATGAACAACAACAGGCCATGGGCCAACTGATCCAGGCTCGCGAAGAGGCCGAGCAGGCCAACCGCGCCAAGTCGGACTTCCTGGCGATGATGAGCCACGAGCTGCGCACACCCATGAACGGTGTGCTGGGCATGCTGCAGTTGCTCGAGACCACCGAACTGACCGGCGAGCAGGCCGAATACACCGCGGTGGCCAGCGAATCCACCGGGCACCTGCTCAAGGTGATCAACGACATCCTCGATTTCTCGCGGATCGAGCGCACCACCCTCGAACTGGAGCTCATCGATTTCAACCTCGGCGAGCTCATCACCAGCAGCGTGCAGTCGTTCCAGCACACCGCCCAGCAGCGCAACCTCGACCTGCGCCTGCAACTGCCCCCCGGCATGCACCAACTGCAGGTGGTGGGCGACCCGACGCGGATCCGCCAGATCCTGCTCAACCTGGTGGGCAACGCCCTGAAATTCACCGAGCGTGGCGAAGTGGCGATCGAGGCGCGCTGGCAAGTGCTCGACCGCCAGCTGATCTGGCTGACCTGCACCGTGCGCGACACCGGCATCGGCATCGACAGCAACCGCCTGGAGATGATGTTCGTGGCCTTCCAGCAAGCCGACAACACCATCTCCCGCCGCTACGGCGGTACCGGCCTGGGCCTGTCGATCGCCCGCACCCTGGCGGAACGCATGGGTGGCCAGCTGCGCGGCGAGAGCCGCGAAGGCCTGGGCTCGACCTTCACCCTGGAAATGCCACTGGCACTGGCCAGCACACCCAGCGTCCTGCCCGGTGCCGCCACACAAGACCAGGCGACGGCTGAGGGCGGCGGGCGGATCCTGCTGGTGGAGGACAATCCGGTCAACCAGAGCGTCATCGAGGCCATGCTGCGCAGCCTGGGCTTCGAGGTCAGCCTGGCCATGGACGGCGCCCAGGCGATCGATCTGGTCGACCAGCAACGCTTCGCCGCGGTGCTGATGGATTGCCGCCTGCCCCAGGTGGACGGATACGAGGCTACCCGTCGCATCCGCCTGCTGCCCCACGGCGAAGGACTGCCAATCATCGCCCTGACCGCCAGCGCGCTGCAGGGCGACCGCGAACGCTGCCTGGCCGCCGGAATGAACGATTACCTGAGCAAGCCGTTCAAACGTACCGATCTACAGCGCATCCTGCGCCGCTGGTTGCCCGGTCAGGCAGTTGCGACTGGCGATAAATGCTAAAGTGCGGCAGTCTTAAAGACTGGACAGGACCGCCCCAGGGCCGGAAAATAACATTTCAGTGCACACCTGTACTTCTTTTGCCAGGTGCGCTGTGACTTTCACCACAACGCAATAGTCTACCTGTAGGCTGCCGCCTCGAATGCAACGCGCTTCGGGCCGGCCGGGAAGATTCGTCCCCTGCCGCAGGGGGTTATTGAGGAGCTCGCATGACCAAACAACACGCCTTTACTCGGGAAGACCTGCTGCGCTGCAGTCGCGGTGAGCTGTTCGGCCCCGGTAATGCGCAACTGCCCGCCCCGAACATGCTGATGGTCGATCGCATCACCCATATCAGCGAGGAAGGCGGCAAGTTCGGCAAAGGTGAATTGGTCGCCGAGCTGGATATCAATCCGGACCTGTGGTTCTTCGCCTGCCACTTCGAAGGCGACCCGGTGATGCCAGGCTGCCTGGGCCTCGATGCCATGTGGCAACTGGTCGGCTTCTTCCTCGGTTGGCAGGGCCTGCCAGGCCGTGGCCGTGCGCTGGGTTCGGGCGAAGTGAAATTCTTCGGCCAGGTACTACCCACCGCCAAGAAAGTCACCTACAACATTCACATCAAGCGCGTCCTCAAGGGCAAGCTGAACATGGCCATCGCCGATGGCTCGGTCAGCGTCGACGGGCGCGAGATCTACACCGCCGAAGGCCTGCGGGTCGGCGTGTTCACCTCCACTGACAATTTCTAAGGGTTATTCGCATGCGCCGCGTCGTTATCACTGGTCTGGGCATCGTATCGTGCCTGGGCAATGACAAAGAGACCGTCACCGAAAACCTGCGCAACAGCCGTCCGGGTATCCGTTACAACCCGGAATACAAGGAAATGGGGCTGCGTAGCCAGGTTTCCGGCTCCATCGACCTGAACCTCGAAGAGCTGATCGACCGCAAGGTCTATCGCTTCGTCGGCCACGCCGCCGCCTATGCGTACCTCGCCATGCAGGACGCGATCAAGGACGCCGGCCTGACCGAAGAGCAGGTTTCCAGCCCGCGCACCGGCCTGGTTGCCGGCTCCGGCGGCGCTTCCACCCTGAACCAGATGGAAGCCCTGGACACCCTGCGCGAAAAAGGCGTCAAGCGCGTCGGTCCCTACCGTGTCACCCGCACCATGGGCAGCACCGTGTCGGCGTGCCTGGCCACCCCGTTCAAGATCAAGGGCATCAACTACTCGATCTCGTCGGCCTGCGCCACCTCCGCACACTGCATCGGCACCGCCATGGAGCAGATCCAGTGGGGCAAGCAGGACATCGTCTTCGCCGGCGGCGGTGAAGAAGAGCACTGGAGCCAGTCGTTCCTGTTCGATGCCATGGGCGCCCTGTCGACCAAGCGTAACGAAACCCCCGAGCTGGCCTCGCGCGCCTACGACGCTGACCGTGACGGTTTCGTCATCGCCGGCGGCGGCGGCATGGTCGTGGTCGAGGAGCTGGAACATGCCCTGGCCCGTGGCGCCAAGATCTACGCCGAGATCGTCGGCTACGGCGCGACTTCCGACGGCTACGACATGGTCGCCCCAAGCGGCGAAGGCGCGATCCGCTGCATGCAGCAGGCGCTGTCCACCGTCGACACCCCGATCGACTACCTGAACACCCACGGCACCTCCACCCCGGTCGGCGACGTCGCCGAGATGAAAGGCGTGCGTGAAGTGTTCGGCGACAAGGCACCGAAGATCAGCTCGACCAAGAGCCTGTCGGGCCACTCGCTGGGCGCCGCGGGCGTGCACGAGGCGATCTACTGCCTGCTGATGATGGAGAACAACTTCATCGCCGGCTCGGCCAACATCGACGAGTTGGACCCGGAGGTCGCCGACCTGCCGGTACTGCGCAAGACCGAAGAGAACGCCAAGATCGACACGGTCATGAGCAACAGCTTCGGCTTCGGTGGCACCAACGCTACCCTGGTGCTCAAGCGCTGGACTGGCAAGTGATCGGCTGACACGCCGAACGAGAACGCCCGGACCTTGGTCCGGGCGTTTTTGTTTGTGCCCCCGTGATGGTCCTTACACCGAAAACCGCTGCACCAGGGTATTGAGGTCCACCGCCAGCCGCGACAGCGCCTGGCTCGCGGCCGACGTCTCCTCGGCCCCGGCCGAGGACTGGTGCGCCAAGTCGCGGATGGTGGTGAGGTTGCGGTCCACCTCGCGCGCCACCTGGGCCTGCTGCTCCGACGCACTGGCGATCACCAGGTTGCGTTCGTTGATCTGACCGATGGCTGCGGCGATCGCCTCCAACGCCTGACCGGCAGCATGGGCGCCGTCCAGGGTCGAACGGGCCTGGGCGTCGCTGTGCTGCATGCCCTGCACGGCCCGTTCGGCGCCGCTGCGGATGGCCACGATCATCTGTTCGATCTCCTGGGTCGAACTCTGCGTACGGTGAGCCAGCGCCCGCACCTCGTCGGCGACCACGGCGAACCCGCGTCCGGCTTCGCCGGCCCGCGCCGCCTCGATGGCCGCGTTGAGCGCCAGCAGGTTGGTTTGCTCGGCGATCGAACCGATCACATCCAGCACCTTGCTGATGTCGTGCACCTGCTGGGCCAGTTGCCCGACCTCCTCGGCGTTGCCCGCCACGCCACTGGCCAATGCCTCGATGGCGGTGACCGTGGCCTGCACCTGCTCGCGCCCACGGCGGGCGATCTGGTCTGACTCACGCGAAGCCTCGGAGGTAGCCACCGCGTTGCTCGCCACCTCCTCCACCGCCGCCGTCATCTGATTGACCGCCGTGGCGGCCTGCTCGATTTCCATGCTCTGCTGCTGCAAACCACGGGTGGCATCCTCAGTGACCGCGCTCAGCTCCTCGGAGGCCGACGCCAGCTGGCTGGCCGAGTCGGAGATCCGGCCGATGGTCTCGCGCAAACTCAGCTGCATGCTCTTGAGGGCCGCCAGCAGGCGCGCTGGCTCATCATCACCCTGCACGGTGATCTGCGGGGTCAGGTCGCCCGTAGCGACCGTCTCGGCGACCTTCAGCGACTGGCCGAGCGGTCGCACGATGCTACGGGTCAACGCCAGGGCGAGCACCACGGTGAGGCTCAGGGCGATCACCAACAACACGCCGACCCATACCTTCGCACCGTTGTACACGGCCTCGGCCAGGTCGGTGGCTGAGTTGGCCTGATGGTTGTTCAGCTCGATCAGCTCGTTGAGGGTCGTCGTCATCTGGTCGGCCAACTGGTTCATCTCGCCGTTGACCAGCGCCGCCGCTGCCTGGACATGCCCATCGGTGGCCAGTTGCACCACCTGCCCCTGCAAGGTCATGTATTGACGCTCAAGGCCCTGGTAGCGGTCGAACAACGTGCGCTCCTCAGGAAGCACGATCAAGGCATCGTAGTGACTCTGAGCCTTGCTCAGGCCACCTTTGACCTCGTCGATGCGGGCACGGTTCTGCTGCTGGGCGACCGGGTCAGTGTTGACCAGCAGGCGCAAGGTCAAGGCGCGGATGCGTAGCATGTCCTGAGTCATGCGGCCCACCGAGATCACGCTCGGCAACCAGTTGTTGTCCACCTGCTCGGACTGCTGGCGCATGTTGGTCATCTGTTGCAGCGCGAAGCCGCCCAGCGCCACTACCAGCAGCGCCATGATGCCAAAGCCAAGGCCGGCGCGCGGCGCGATATTCAAGCGTCTCAGGCTCATTTCCAGGATCCCTCCCAAGCGTGATATTCCGTTGCTTAAAAAAGGTATCGGGCCGCCTGGAAATTGCGTAAGACGAAAAGGCGATATCAAATCGCTATCTGCGCATGAAACTCGTTATTTCGCGCTTTTTGGCAGCAAATCGACAAAATTCCTGCGGCTCACCCGCTCTGCCACCGCTTCTGGCAACGCATCGAGGAATGGATCGAAAGCGTGCATCTGTTCGCCGATGCTGCCGAAGCGCCCCACCACATCGGAACCGAGCATGAAGCGCTCGGGAAAGCGTTGGACCAACTCGACCCAGGCCTTGCGTGGCACGCCCTTCTCATCCAGCAGGTAGGGCTCGAGCACGCTCCAGGACAGGTCCACGTATAGGTTGGGATAATCCTCTAGCAATCGTGTGAGCACCGGCAGGAGAAAGTCCATGCGTTCCTGGTGTCGGTGGATCTCCATGCTGCTGCCAGCATGAGCCCAGATGAAGCGGGTATGCGGATGGTTGCGCAACGGTTCTTCGATTTCCGCCAGGTACAGCGGGTTGCGCTCGCGCTTGGAGGTGATGTTCGAATGCAGCAACACAGGCAGGTCGCGCTCGGCCGCGAGGTGGTAGATACGGGTCATGGCCTCGTTGTTGGCCCGCGGCGTATCGCCGCTGGTCAGGGCGGTGAGATCGTCATGACGGGTGAACACCTCGCCGATGCCCTGCCACAGCCCCGGATAAAGCTCGAGCATGCGCTCGATATGGTTGACCGCATTCTTGTCCACCGGGTTGAAGCCGGTAAGGAACGGATGAAAGCGCCTGCGCTGCTCGGCAGGCAGTTTCTCCAGCGCGGCGGCGACGTACAGGTCGGTGGCGCTGTACCAGTAGGCATCGGCATCGTCGCCTGCGTAGTAGCGCGGACGCTTGGGCTCGTCCTCGTGCCATTTCTTCGCCACCGGAATGCCGGAGATCATCGACTGTTCCACCCCGGCCTCGTCCATGGCCTTGAGCAAAGCCGGCATGCCCTCGGTTTCCTGGAAGAAATCCACGTAGTGCAGATGGGCGTCGCTGTAGCGGTAGTCGCGGGCTTGCGCAGTGTCGAACAGGCTTGCGCTCAACAGCAGGCAGGCCAATGTGCGGGCAATCATCTCAGGCTCCTTTGCCGGTACCACAAGAGTAGACCGGGCAGCGCGCGCGACGGTTCAGCCACGGACGGCAAAACGCTATGCTTGCAGGCATCCCTCAAGGAGTGTCGCCATGAGCAGCCCCCTGGTCATCCGCCCACGCGCCGAATCGGTCGAGGGCCAGCCGATCCTGCGTCCGCTGCCCTCGGCGCAGTGCCGCAGCGTAGGGCCTTTCGTGTTCTTCGACCATATGTTGGAAACCGACTATGCACCGGGTCATGGCATGGACATTCGCCAGCACCCGCATATTGGCCTTTCCACCCTCACCTACCTGTTCGAGGGTGAAATCCAGCACAAGGACAGCCTCGGCTCGGACCAGCGCGTGCGCCCGGGAGACGTCAGCTGGATGACCGCCGGAGCGGGCGTGGCGCATGTCGAGCGCACGCCGGCCGAGGTGTTCGAGCGCGGCTCGCGACTGCATGGGCTGCAGGCCTGGCTGGCCTCGCCGAAGTCCGATGAGCAGGGCCCGGCAAGCTACAGCCATCACCCGGCCGACAGCCTGCCGGCCAGTGACAGCCTCGGCGTGCGGATCCGCATGATCGCCGGCACAGGTTTCTGCCTGGCCTCACCGGTACCGGTGCTCTCCCCCACGCTCTACGCTCATGTGCACATGCAGGCGGCCACCACCCTGATCGTGCCGACGGAACACGCACAGCGCGCACTGTATCTGCTCGAAGGCGAGTTGATGCTAGATGACGAGGAAGTCGAGCCATGCAGCCTGATCGTGCTGCCCGAGGGCGAAGAGGTGGTGTTGCATGCCGAAGAAACGAGCCAGCTGGTGCTGATCGGCGGCGCGCCGCTGGATGGGCCGCGGCGGATGAACTGGAACTTCGTGGCCAGTGACCCGGGATTGATAGAACAAGCCCGGGCGCGCTGGGCGGCCGGGGATTGGCCAGTGGTGCCGGGAGAAAGCGAACGGATCGAATTGCCGCGTTAACGGGGGGCGCTTCGCGCCCCATCGCCGGCAAGCCGGCTCCCCCACCCGGTTTGAGTTGTTCTGTTGTGGGGCCGGTGGCGGCGCGTGGGGCGCCCCGCCGCCGCCCCACACGCGCCCACCAGACAAACAAAACAA
>NZ_JBSSEW010000020.1:0-92861 GCF_054062095.1 Pseudomonas sp. TE6288 | reverse complement strand
TTTGCCCATACACCCCCCCCCCATTGCCCACAACACGCTGTTGTGGGTCTGGGTTTAAACCCGCCCCCCCGCCCCTCTCCGCCCGGGACCCGGGGGGGGGGGGGGGCCGCGCCCGGCCCCCCCCCCCGCCCAACCCCTCATCAGCCTCCCGTTCTACAGGCGTAAAACTTTGAAAACAGCTTCTGTAAGGATTCTCTGCGACCCTGGCTTGCCGGCTCAAAAAGCCGTCTTAAACGCATGGGTGCAGGAGAATGCTGGATGAGCGTCCCGGACTCCCTTTAGGGACCACTGATGAGGGTAATAACTGTGCTTGAAGCCTACCGCAAACATATCGAAGAGCGTGCCGCTCTGGGTATCGTGCCCCAGCCGCTGAACGCCGAACAAACTGCAGGCCTGGTCGAGCTGCTGAAAAACCCGCCGGCCGGCGAAGAAGCCTTCCTCGTAGACCTGATCACCAACCGCGTTCCGCCAGGAGTCGACGAAGCCGCCTACGTCAAGGCCGCTTTCCTCTCCGCTGTCGCCAAGGGTGAAGCCAAGTCGCCACTGATCGACCGCAAGCACGCCACCGAGCTGCTGGGTACCATGCAGGGCGGCTACAACATCGAAACGCTGGTCGCGCTGCTGGACGACGCAGAACTGGGCGCCGTCGCGGCCGAACAGCTCAAGCACACCCTGCTGATGTTCGATGCCTTCCACGACGTGGCCGAAAAAGCCAAGGCGGGCAATGCCCACGCCAAGGCCGTGCTGGAATCCTGGGCTGCCGGCGAGTGGTTCACCTCGCGCCCGGCGATCGCCGACAAGTACACCCTGACCGTGTTCAAGGTGCCTGGCGAAACCAACACCGACGACCTGTCCCCTGCCCCGGACGCCTGGTCGCGCCCAGACATCCCGCTGCATGCCCTGGCCATGCTGAAAATGGCCCGCGACGGCATCGAGCCTTCGCAGCCTGGTTCGGTCGGCCCGTTGGCGCAGATCGAAGCGGTCAAGGCCAAGGGCTTCCCGGTCGCCTACGTCGGTGACGTGGTCGGTACCGGCTCCTCGCGTAAATCGGCCACCAACTCGGTGCTGTGGTTCTTCGGCGACGACATCCCGTACGTGCCGAACAAGCGCGCCGGTGGCTTCTGCTTCGGCACCAAGATCGCTCCGATCTTCTACAACACCATGGAAGACGCCGGCGCCCTGCCGATCGAATTCGACTGCACCAACCTGGGCATGGGCGACGTCATCGACGTTTACCCTTACAAAGGTGAAGTACGCCGTCACGGCAGCGACGAACTGGTCACCAACTTCGAGCTGAAAACCGAAGTGCTGCTGGACGAAGTCCGCGCTGGTGGTCGTATCCCGCTGATCGTCGGCCGTGGCCTGACCGAGAAAGCGCGTGCCGAGCTGGGCCTGGCCCCATCGGACCTGTTCAAGAAGCCTGAGCAACCTGCTGCTTCGACCAAGGGCTTCACCCTGGCGCAGAAGATGGTCGGCCGCGCCTGCGGTCTGCCGGAAGGCCAGGGCGTGCGCCCAGGTGCCTACTGCGAGCCGAAGATGACCACCGTCGGCTCCCAGGACACCACTGGCCCGATGACCCGCGACGAGCTGAAAGACCTGGCGTGCCTGGGCTTCTCCGCCGACCTGGTAATGCAGTCGTTCTGCCACACTGCGGCCTATCCGAAGCCGATCGACGTCACCACCCACCACACCCTGCCAGACTTCATCCGCACCCGTGGCGGCGTGTCGCTGCGCCCGGGCGACGGCATCATCCACAGCTGGCTGAACCGCATGCTGATGCCTGACACCGTCGGCACCGGTGGCGACTCGCACACCCGCTTCCCGATCGGCATCTCGTTCCCGGCAGGCTCGGGCCTGGTGGCCTTCGCCGCTGCCACCGGCGTCATGCCGCTGGACATGCCGGAGTCGATCCTGGTGCGCTTCAAGGGCAAGCTGCAGCCTGGCATCACCCTGCGTGACCTGGTCCATGCCATCCCTTACTACGCCATCCAGAAAGGCCTGCTGACCGTCGAGAAGAAAGGCAAGAAGAACGCCTTCTCCGGCCGCATCCTGGAGATTGAAGGCCTCAACGACCTGACCGTCGAGCAAGCCTTCGAGCTGTCCGACGCCTCGGCCGAACGCTCCGCCGCCGGTTGCACCATCAAGCTGCCGGAGAAGGCCATCGCCGAGTACCTGCAGTCCAACATCACCCTGCTGCGCTGGATGATCGGCGAAGGCTACGGCGATGCCCGTACCCTGGAGCGCCGCGCCCAGGCCATGGAAGCCTGGCTGGCCAAGCCTGAGCTGCTGTCGGCCGACGCCGATGCCGAATACGCCGAAATCATCGAAATCGACCTGGCCGACGTCAAGGAGCCTGTGCTCTGCGCGCCGAACGACCCGGACGACGCCCGCCTGCTGTCCTCGGTACAGGGCGAGAAGATCGACGAAGTGTTCATCGGTTCGTGCATGACCAACATTGGTCACTTCCGCGCCGCCGGCAAGCTGCTGGACAAGGTCAAGGGCGGTATCCCGACCCGTCTGTGGCTGGCCCCGCCAACCAAGATGGACGCTCACCAGCTGACCGAAGAAGGCTACTACGGCATCTACGGCAAGGCTGGCGCGCGCATGGAAATGCCAGGCTGCTCGCTGTGCATGGGTAACCAGGCACGTGTGCAGACCGGTTCGACCGTGGTCTCCACCTCGACCCGCAACTTCCCGAACCGCCTGGGCGACGCCACCAACGTGTACCTGGCCTCGGCCGAGCTGGCTGCTGTCGCTTCGATCATCGGCAAGCTGCCGACCGTCGAGGAATATATGCAGTACGCCAAGGACATCGACAGCATGGCTGCCGACGTCTACCGCTACCTGAGCTTCGACCAGATCGCCGAGTTCCGCGAAGCCGCGGCCAACGCCAAGATCCCGGTGGTTCAGGCGTAAGCAGCTGCAAGTGGTAAGTTACAAGCTGTAAGAAGAAGCCCCGGTAGCGATACCGGGGCTTCTTCGTTGGTGCCGCCGCCCTCATCGCGGGGCAAGTCGGGTCGCCGCGATGAGGACGACACAGCGAACATCACATCACGAACAGATCGACAAACCTGTGCACGGGCATGGCCTCCAGCCTCGCCTGGTCCTTGCACAACGCAACGATCTCCTCACAGCGCTGGCGCACGAAGCGCGTCGCCAGGTTCTCCCTGAACTTCGCCTCCAGCAAAGGCATCCCCTCCTCCCGCCGGCGTCGATGCCCGATCGGGTACTCCACCACCACCTGCGGCGTGTGACTGCCATCCTTGAAGAACACCTGCACGCCATTGGCAATGGAGCGCTTGTCGGCCTCCAGGTACTCGCGGCTGAAGCGCGGCTCCTCGACGATCACCATCTTCTCGCGCAGGCGGTCGATGCTCGGGTGCGCGGCATGGAAGGCATCTTCGTAGTGCTCGGCTACCAGGTCACCGAATATCAACGGCACCGCCGTCATGTATTGCAGGCAGTGGTCGCGGTCCGCGGCATTGGCCAGCGGCCCCTCCTTGGAAATGATGCGGATCGCCGATTCGTGGGTGGTGATGGCGATGCGGTCTATCTCGTGCAGGCGGTTGCGCACCTGCGGGTGCAGGATCACCGCAGCTTCGCAGGCGGTCTGGGCATGGAATTCGGCAGGGAAGCTGATCTTGAACAGCACGTTTTCCATCACATAGCTGCCCAGCGGCTGCGGCAGGCGCAGTTCACGCTGCGCCTCGGGCTTGAGCGCCAGGTCCTTGTTGGTGTGGCTGAACGACACGTCATAGAACCCCCACTGCCTGGCGGTCAGCGCACCGGGCACACCCATCTCGCCGCGCAGGGCGATATCGGCCAGGCGCACGCCGCGGCTGGAAGCATCCCCCGCCGCCCATGACTTGCGCGAGCCGGCGTTGGGCGCATGACGGTAGGTGCGCAGGGCCTGGCCATCGACGAAGGCGTGAGAGAGTGCCGAAAGCAATTGTTCGCGGCTGGCGCCCATGAGCTTGGCACACACTGCTGTCGAGGCGACCTTGACCAACAGCACATGGTCCAGGCCAACCCGGTTGAAGGAGTTCTCCAGCGCCAGCACGCCCTGGATCTCGTGGGCCATGACCATGGCATCGAGCACCTCGCGCATGGCCAGGGGCGTCTCGCCATTGGCCACGCGTTTTTGCGACAGGTGATCGGTGACCGCCAGGATGCCACCAAGGTTGTCCGAAGGATGGCCCCACTCCGCCGCCAGCCAGGTGTCGTTGTAGTCCAGCCAGCGGACGATGCAGCCGATGTCCCAGGCCGCCTTGACCGGATCGAGGCGGTAGCTGGTGCCTGGCACGCGGGCGCCGTGGGGGACAATCGTGCCTTCGACCAACGGCCCCAGGTGCTTGGTGCATTCGGGAAAGCGCAGGGCCAACAGGCCGCAGCCCAGGGTGTCCATCAGGCAGTGGCGGGCGGTGTTCAGCGCCTCGGAGGACTTGACGCGGTAGCCGAGCACATAGTCGGCGAGGGTCTGCAGGACCTGGTCGTAGTCGGGACGGGTGTTGAGGTCTACGTTTGCGCTCATTCGTGGCTCCTTGATAACAGGGGCCGCAAAGCGGCCCCGCTCAACGAATGCCGAGCACTACTGATGCCTTAGAAACTATCACCGGGCACGCGCACCCAGCCCTCCATCAGCACCCGAGCGCTGCGGCTCATGATTGCCTTGGTCACGGTCCATTGCCCGTCGACCTGACGCGCCTCGGCCCCGACCCGCAGTGTCCCGGACGGATGGCCGAAACGCACGGCACTTCGTTCTCCGCCACCGGCAGCCAGGTTGACCAGCGTCCCGGGAATCGCCGCGGCGGTACCGATGGCCACCGCTGCGGTGCCCATCATCGCGTGGTGCAGCTTGCCCATCGACAGCGCACGCACCAGCAAGTCGATCTCTTCGGCAGGCACGGCTTTGCCACTGGAGGCAGTGTAGGTGCTCGGCGCCGCGACGAACGCCACTTTCGGCGTGTGCTGGCGCCCGGCGGCCTGGTCGATATGTTCGATCAGCCCCATGCGCACGGCGCCATGGGCACGGATGGTCTCGAAACGCTGCAACGCGGCGGCATCGCCGTTGATGGCGTCCTGCAACTCGCTGCCGGTATAGCCGATATCAGCGGCATTGACGAAGATGGTCGGGATACCGGCATTGATCAGGGTCGCCTTGAAGGTACCGACGCCCGGCACCTCGAGGTCGTCGACCAGGTTGCCGGTGGGGAACATCGCCCCGCCTCCGCCCTCCTCGTCGGCGGCCGGGTCGAGGAACTCCAGCTGCACCTCGGCGGCCGGGAAGGTCACGCCGTCGAGCTCGAAATCGCCGGTTTCCTGCACCTCGCCTTCGGTGACCGGTACATGGGCGATGATGGTCTTGCCGATATTGGCCTGCCAGATCCGCACGGTAGCGATGCCGTTGCGTGGAATGCGGCTTGCATCGACCAGACCGCCACTGATGGCGAACGAGCCGACCGCCGCGGACAGGTTGCCGCAGTTGCCGCTCCAGTCGACGAAGGCCTTGTCGATCGAGACCTGGCCGAACAGGTAGTCGACGTCGTGGTCGGGCTTGATGCTTTTAGACAGGATCACCGTCTTGCTGGTGCTGGAGGTGGCGCCACCCATGCCGTCGATCTGCTTGCCGTACGGGTCGGGGCTGCCGATCACCCGCAGCAGCAGGGCGTCGCGAGCTGGGCCCGGGACCTGCGCGCGCTCGGGCAAGTCTTGCAGCCGGAAGAACACGCCTTTGCTGGTACCGCCACGGATGTAGGTGGCGGGGATTTTTACCTGTGGTGCATGTGCCATTGCAGTGTTTCCTGATCTTTTCATTGCGACGCAAAGACTGGGGCTGCTGCGCAGCCCATTCGCCGCGGTTCGTCGTCACGACAAGCCGGCTCCCACATGAGCATGCCGCACCTACTGTGGGAGCCGGCTTGCCGGCGAAAGGGCCGCTCAGCGGCCCCGCTTATTCAGGCCGTGCCTTCCAGGAAGTCCTGGGCAAAGCGCTGCAACACCCCACCCGCCTCATAGATCGACACCTCTTCGGCGGTATCCAGGCGGCAGGTCACCGGCACCTCGACGCGCTCGCCGTTGCGCCGCGTGACCACCAGGGTCAGCGTCGCGCGCGGCTTGCGCTCGCCCAGCACGTCGTAGGTTTCGCTGCCGTCCAGGCCCAAGGTCTTGCGGTCGGTACCCGCCTTGAACTCCAGCGGCAGCACGCCCATGCCCACCAGGTTGGTACGGTGGATGCGCTCGAAGCCCTCGGCGACAATCGCCTCGACGCCCGCCAGACGCACGCCCTTGGCCGCCCAGTCACGGGACGAACCCTGGCCGTAGTCGGCACCAGCAACGATAATCAGCGGCTGCTTGCGCTGCATATAGGTCTCGATGGCCTCCCACATGCGGGTCACCTTGCCTTCCGGCTCGATGCGCGCCAGCGAACCCTGCTTCACGCTACCGTCGTCGTTGCGCACCATCTCGTTGTACAGCTTGGGGTTGGCGAAGGTGGCGCGCTGCGCGGTCAGGTGGTCGCCACGGTGGGTGGCGTAGGAGTTGAAGTCTTCCTCCGGCAGGCCCATCTTCGCCAGGTATTCACCGGCGGCGCTATCCAGCAGGATGGCGTTGGACGGCGACAGGTGGTCGGTGGTGATGTTGTCCGGCAGCACCGCCAGCGGGCGCATGCCGCGCAGGGTACGCTCACCGGCCAGGGCGCCTTCCCAGTATGGCGGGCGCCGGATGTAGGTGCTCATCGGACGCCAGTCGTACAGCGGCGCGACCTTCGGCCCCTTGTCTTCCTCGATGGCGAACATCGGGATGTACACCTGGCGGAACTGCTCGGGCTTGACCGAGGCGCGCACCACGGCGTCGATTTCCTCGTCGCTCGGCCAGATGTCCTTGAGGCGGATTTCCTTGCCGTCGACCACGCCCAGCACGTCCTTCTCGATGTCGAAACGGATGGTACCGGCGATGGCGTAGGCCACCACCAGCGGCGGCGACGCGAGGAACGCCTGCTTGGCGTAGGGGTGGATACGCCCGTCGAAGTTGCGGTTGCCCGACAGCACGGCGGTGGCGTACAGGTCGCGATCGATGATCTCCTGCTGGATCAACGGGTCCAGCGCGCCGGACATGCCGTTGCAGGTGGTGCAGGCGAAGGCGACGATGCCGAAGCCCAGTTGCTCCAGCTCCTGCTCCAGGCCGGCTTCCTTCAGGTACAGCTGCACCGCCTTGGAGCCCGGCGCGAGCGACGACTTGACCCACGGTTTGCGCACCAGGCCAAGCTTGTTGGCGTTGCGTGCGATAAGGCCAGCGGCGATCACGTTGCGCGGGTTGCTGGTGTTGGTGCAGCTGGTGATGGCGGCAATGATCACCGCGCCATCCGGCATCTGCCCCGGCACCTCTTGCCATTGTCCAGCAATGCCCTTGGCTGCCAGGTCGCTGGTGGCCACGCGGGCATGCGGGTTGGACGGGCCTGCCATGTTACGCACCACGCTCGACAGGTCGAAGCTCAGGGTGCGCTCATACTCGGCCTTGGCCAGGCTGTCGGCCCACAGGCCGGCGACCTTGGCGTAGGTTTCCACCAACTGCACCTGCTGGTCATCGCGGCCGGTCAGCCTGAGGTAGTCGATGGTCTGCTGGTCGATGGCGAACATCGCCGCGGTGGCGCCGTACTCCGGGGCCATGTTGGAGATGGTGGCACGGTCGCCCAGGGTCAGCGCGCTGGCGCCAGCACCGTGGAATTCGAGGTAGGCGCCGACCACCTTCTGCTTGCGCAGGAACTCGGTCAAGGCCAGTACCAGGTCGGTAGCGGTGATGTTCGGCGCCAGGCGCCCGGTCAGCTCGACGCCGACGATCTCCGGCAGGCGCATCCACGAGGCGCGGCCGAGCATGACGTTTTCGGCCTCCAGGCCACCGACACCGATGGCGATCACGCCCAGGGCGTCGACATGCGGGGTGTGGCTGTCGGTGCCGACGCAGGTGTCGGGGTAGGCCACGCCGCGGTCGTTGTGGATCACTGGCGACATCTTCTCCAGGTTGATCTGGTGCATGATGCCGTTGCCCGGCTGGATCACATCGACGTTCTTGAACGCCTGCTTGGTCCAGTTGATGAAGTGGAAACGGTCCTCATTGCGGCGGTCTTCGATGGCGCGGTTCTTGTCGAACGCCTGCGGGTCGAAGCCCCCGCATTCCACGGCAAGCGAATGGTCGACGATCAGTTGCACCGGCACCACCGGATTGACCGCGGCCGGGTCGCCGCCTTTTTCAGCGATGGCGTCGCGCAGCCCGGCGAGGTCGACCAGGGCGGTCTGGCCAAGGATGTCGTGGCACACCACGCGGGCCGGGAACCAGGGGAAGTCGAGGTCGCGCTTGCGCTCGATCAGTTGCTCGAGCGATGCATCGAGGGTGGCCGGATCGCAGCGGCGCACCAGGTTTTCGGCCAGTACGCGGGAGGTATAGGGCAAGCCGTCGTAAGCGCCAGGCTTGATCGCCTCGACCGCGGCACGGGCGTCGAAGTAGTCCAGGGCGGTGCCTGGCAGGTTCTTGCGGAATGCGGTGTTCATATCGTTATCGGGCTCACGGTATTCGGTTTGCAGGTCAGGCCTTGGGGGCGCTGCGCACCCCATCGCCGGCAAGCCGGCTCCCACAGCAACGCATGGACATTGTGGGAGCCGGCTTGCCGGCGAAAGGGCTGCATGGCAGCCCCAGCGGTCGTTGCCTCAGCGCTGCTCGATCGGCACGAACTCGCGCTGCTCGACGCCGGTGTACTCGGCACTCGGGCGGATGATGCGGTTGTTGGCGCGCTGCTCGAACACGTGCGCGGCCCAGCCGGTCAGGCGCGAGCAGACGAAGATCGGGGTGAACAGCTTGGTCGGGATGCCCATGAAGTGGTACGCCGAAGCATGGTAGAAGTCGGCATTGGGGAACAGGCGCTTCTGCTCCCACATGGTCTTGTCGATGGCTTCGGAGACCGGGTACAGGACCTTGTCGCCCACCTCGTCGGCCAACTGCTTCGCCCAGCCCTTGATCACTTCGTTGCGCGGGTCGGACTCTTTGTAGATGGCATGACCGAAGCCCATGATCTTGTCCTTGCGTTCGAGCATGCGCAGCAGCTCGGCAGTGGCTTCCTGCGGGCTCTGGAAGCGCTCGATCAGCTCCATGGCGGCTTCGTTGGCGCCACCGTGCAGCGGGCCGCGCAGCGAGCCGATGGCGGCGGTGACGCAGGAGTACAGGTCGGACAGGGTCGAGGCACAGACCCGGGCGGTGAAGGTCGAGGCGTTGAATTCGTGCTCGGCGTAGAGGATCAGCGAGACGTTCATCACCTTGACGTGCAGCTCGCTCGGCTTCTTGCCGTGCAGCAGGTGCAGGAAGTGGCCGCCGAGGGTGTCTTCGTCGCTGCTGCAGTCGATACGCACGCCGTGGTGGGTGTAGCGGTACCAGTAGCACATCACCGCCGGGAACAACGCCAGCAGGCGGTCGGTCTTGTCGCGCTGGGCGTCGAAGGTCAGCTCCGGCTCCAGAGTGCCGAGCACCGAGCAGCCGGTGCGCATCACGTCCATCGGGTGGGCATCGCGCGGAATGCGCTCGAGCACTTCCTTCAAGGCTTGTGGCAGGTCGCGCAGGCCCTTGAGCTTGTGCTTGTAATCGGCCAGCTCGGCCTTGCTCGGCAGCTCGCCGTAGAGCAGCAGGTAGGCCACTTCCTCGAACTCGGCGCCTGCGGCCAGGTCGCGCACGTCATAGCCGCGGTAGGTCAGGCCGGCACCGGCCTGGCCGACGGTCGACAGCGCGGTCTGGCCGGCCACCTGGCCACGCAGGCCCGCGCCACTGAGTACTTTTGCTTCGGCCATGGTGTTTCTCCTTTCTTGAATTTGTTATCGAAGTCTTTCTGGCTAATCCGGGTGGCTGTACCGGCCTATCGCCGGCAAGCCGGCTCCCACAAAAAGCAGGCTTGCGCAATCCTGTGGGAGCTGGCTTGCCAGCGATGAGGCCCTCACGGCCTCAACCTTTTTTCTGGGCGAACAACGCATCGAGGCTCTGCTCGAAGGCGTGATAGCCGATGGCATCGTAGAGCTCCATGCGGGTCTGCATGGTGTCGATCACGTTCTTCTGCGTGCCGTCGCGGCGCAGCGCGGTGTAGACGTTCTCTGCCGCCTTGTTCATGGCGCGGAAGGCCGACAGCGGGTAGAGCACCAACGACACGTCGACCGACGCCAATTCCTCGGTGGTGTACAGCGGCGTGGCGCCGAACTCGGTGATATTTGCCAGGATCGGCGCCTTCACCCGGTCGGCGAAGGTCTTGTACATGTGCAACTCGGTGATCGCCTCGGGGAAGATCATGTCGGCGCCGGCCTCGATGCAGGCGGCGGCGCGATCCAGCGCGGCGTTCAGGCCTTCCACCGCCAGGGCGTCGGTACGGGCCATGATCACGAAGCTATCGTCGCTGCGTGCATCCACGGCCGCCTTGATGCGGTCGACCATCTCCTGCTGCGAGACGATCTCCTTGTTCGGGCGGTGACCGCAGCGCTTGGCGCCGACCTGGTCCTCGATATGGATGGCGGCGGCGCCGAACTTGCTCATCGACTTGACAGTGCGGGCGACGTTGAAGGCCGAAGCGCCAAAGCCGGTGTCGACATCCACCAGCAACGGCAGGTCGCACACATCGGTGATGCGCCGCACGTCGGTAAGCACGTCGTCCAGGCCACTGATGCCCAGGTCCGGCAGCCCCAGGGAGCCGGCGGCGACACCACCACCGGAGAGGTAGATGGCCTTGAAGCCGGCGCGCTTGGCCAGCAGGGCGTGGTTGGCGTTGATGGTCCCGACCACCTGCAGCGGATGTTCGGCGGCGACCGCGTCACGGAAACGCTGGCCGGGCGTGCTCTTCACTGTCATGACTCACCTCGTGGGCTATTGTTGTCGGCACCCTGGTAGTGGCGCTCGATATTGCGTTTGGACGCGCCGATGTGGCGGCGCATCAGGAGTTCTGCAAGCTCACCGTCGCGGGCTTCGATGGCATCGAGGATACGGTGGTGCTCGGCGAAGGCCTGGCGCGGGCGGTTGGGCGTGGAGGAGAACTGGATGCGGTACATGCGCACCAGCTGGTACAGCTCGCCGCAGAGCATCTTGTACAAGGTCTGGTTGCCGCTGCCCTGGATGATCCGGTAGTGGAAGTCGTAGTCGCCTTCCTGCTGGTAATAGCCCTGCCCGGCCTGGAACGCGGCATCGCGCTCATGGGTATCGAGCACATGGCGCAGCTCGTCGATGGCGGCCTGGCTCATGCGCTCGGCGGCCAGGCGGCAGGCCATGCCTTCGAGCGATTCGCGGATTTCGTACAGCTCGATCAGCTCGGCGTGGCTCAGCGACACCACCCGTGCGCCGACATGGGGCACGCGCACCAGCAGGCGCTGGCCTTCGAGGCGGTGGATGGCTTCGCGCAGCGGGCCACGGCTGATGCCGTAGGTACGCGCAAGCTCAGGCTCGGAAATCTTGCTGCCGGGGGCGATCTCGCCCTTGACGATGGCGGCCTGGATACGCCGGAAGACATGCTCCGAGAGGGTCTCGGTCTCGTCCTGCGGCAGTGCCACGGCCTGGGATGCATCCAGCATGATTGTCGACACCTTTAAAATCAATGACGGCAAAACTAGCTAAACAGAGAGCCACAGTCAAAGACAAAAAGAACATTGTCGACAATCGTCTAATAACGAACTAACCAAGCCCACCCGCGGTCAGATCGCGGGCGCGCTGGCGTCAAGGCACCGGCGTGATAGAATGCCGCGCTCCTTCGGGAGCATGGATAGTGTGTCTGTCATCATTTCATGCCCATGACAGATCAATGAGGACGCTTGGCCAGTCGCCTTGCCCTGAACTTTGCACAGCACCGCGCCAGGATTATGAGACTCAAACCCGCTTCATTGCTGCTCTGCCTGACCCTGCTGCCGGCACTCGCGCCCGCGGCCGAAAAGACCGTGTACGGTCTCAATGAATACGCCCGCCTGGGCGACCTTGACCTGGAAGTGGCAGCCAAGCTCGACACTGGCGCCAAGACCGCCTCGCTCAGCGCCCGCGACATCAAGCGCTTCAAGCGCAACGGCGAGAGCTGGGTGCGCTTCTACCTGGCCATCGACGCCGCGCACAAGCACCCCATCGAACGCCCTCTGGCCCGCGTCAGCAAGATCAAGCGCCGCGCCGGGGACTATGACGCCGATTCGGGCAAGGCCTACACTGCCCGCCCGGTCATCGAACTCGACATCTGCATGGGCCAGACGCGACGCACCATCGAGGTCAACCTCACCGACCGCAGCGCCTTCCAGTTCCCGCTGCTGATCGGCTCCGAGGCCCTCAAGCACTTCGGTGCGCTGGTCGACCCAAGCCTTAAATACGCGGCCGGCAAACCTGCCTGTGCCACCGAAGCTACCAAAGCAGAGTAATTCCGATGCGCTCTCTTACCCTCCACCTGAAAGTCCTGATCACCATCCTGGTGGTGCTGGGCATCGCGATCACGGCCTACCAGATCTTCGCCCTCGGCATCCCGGTGACCGAGGACGAGACCGATGACCTGTGGAACATCGACGCCAAGGTCGAGTTCGTTGCCAGCGCCAAGGACCCGGTCAAGGTGCAGATGTTCGTGCCCCCGCTGAACCGTGACTACGTGAGCCTCAACGAGAGCTTCATCTCCAACAACTACGGGGTCAGCGTCAACCGCGCCGACGGCAACCGCAAGGTGACCTGGTCGGCCCGTCGCGCCAGCGGCAACCAGACCCTCTACTACCGCCTGGTGCTGACCAAGCGCTACAGCAACGAGAAGGCCAAGATCAAAGGCCCGACCTTCCGCGACAGCCTGGCCGTCGAAGGCCCGGAGAAGATTGCCGCCGAGGCACTGATGGCACCGATTCGCCAGCATTCGGCTGACGTCGAGACCTTCGTCAGCGAGACCATCAAGCGGGTCAACAACGCCAACGACGACAACGCCAAGCTGCTGCTGGCCGGCGACAACTCGCCGCTGAAGAAAGCCCAGGTCATCGACCTGCTGCTGTCCATCGCCCACGTTCCGCTGGAGAAGGTCCACACCATCCGCCTGGTGGCCGACACCCCGCAGAGCCCTGAGCTGTGGCTGCGCAGCTTCAACGGCAACGACTGGCTGTACTTCAACCCGGAGACCGGCGAACAGGGCCTGCCCAGCGACCGCCTGCTGTGGTGGACCGGCGACGACAACCTGATCACCGTCGATGGCGGCAAGAAGGCCACCGTTACCTTCAGCATGAACAACAGCGAGATGAACGCCATCCGCCTGGCCAAGCTGACCGACGAGAACACCGACGCCGACTTCCTCGAGTACTCGCTGTACGGCCTGCCGCTACAGACCCAGCAGACCTTCATGATCATGGTGATGATCCCGATCGGCGTGCTGGTGATCCTGGTGCTGCGCAACCTGATCGGCATCCAGACCCTGGGCACCTTCACCCCGGTACTGATCGCCCTGGCCTTCCGCGAGACGCAACTGGGCTTCGGCATCATCCTGTTCACGGTAATCACCGCCCTGGGCCTGTCGCTGCGCTCGTACCTGGAACACCTCAAGCTGCAGATGCTGCCGCGCCTGTCGGTGGTGCTGACCTTCGTCGTGGTGCTGATCGCCGCCATCAGCCTGTTCAGCCACAAGCTGGGCCTGGAGCGCGGGCTGTCGGTAGCGCTGTTCCCTATGGTGATCCTGACCATGACCATCGAACGCCTGTCGATCACCTGGGAAGAACGTGGCGGCGGCCATGCCATGAAAGTGGCCGTCGGCACCCTGTTCGCCGCCTCCATCGCGCACCTGCTGATGACCGTGCCGGAAGCCGTGTACTTCGTCTTCACCTTCCCGGCGGTGCTGCTGATCCTGGTGGGCTTCATGCTGGCGATGGGTCGCTACCGCGGCTACCGCCTGACCGAGCTCGTGCGCTTCAAGGCATTCCTGAAGAAGGCTGACGCCTGATGTTCGGCCTGATCAAGACCTGGAAAGCCCTGGAGGCCCGGGGCATCATGGGTATCAACCGGCGCAACGCGGACTACGTGTTGAAGTACAACAAGCGCCACCTGTACCCGATCGTCGACGACAAGATCATCACCAAGGAGCGCGCCTTGGCGGCCGGCATCCATGTGCCGGAGATGTACGGCATCATCGAGACCGAGAAGCAGATCGAGAAGCTCGACGAGATCATCGGCGGGCGCAGCGACTTCGTCATCAAGCCGGCCCAGGGCGCCGGCGGTGACGGCATCCTGGTGATCGCCGACCGCTTCGAGGACCGCTACCGCACGGTCTCGGGCAAGATCATCAGCCACGAGGAGATCGAGCACCAGATCTCCAGCATCCTTACCGGCCTGTATTCGCTGGGCGGGCACCGCGACCGTGCGCTGATCGAGTACCGGGTCACCCCGGACCAGATCTTCAAGAGCATCAGCTACGAGGGGGTGCCCGACATCCGCATCATCGTGCTGATGGGCTATCCGGTGATGGCCATGCTGCGTCTGCCGACCCGCCAGTCCGGCGGCAAGGCCAACCTGCACCAGGGCGCCATCGGCGTTGGTGTGGACCTGGCCACCGGCCTGACACTGCGCGGCACCTGGCTGAACAAGATCATCAGCAAGCACCCCGACACCACCAACGCAGTGGACGGCGTGCAACTGCCGAACTGGGACGGTTTCATGAAGCTTGCGGCCAGCTGCTACGAGCTGTGCGGCCTGGGCTATATCGGCGTGGACATGGTGCTGGACCAGGACAAGGGCCCGCTGATCCTCGAACTCAACGCCCGCCCCGGCCTGAACATCCAGATCGCCAACGACTGCGGGCTCACGCAACGCACCCACGCCATCGAGGCGCACCTGGAGATGCTGGCCAAGGAAGGTCGCAGCGAGGATGCCGAGCAGCGCGTGAAGGTCTCGCAAGGCCTGTTCGGACACGTTCATCCAGGCTGAAACCTCGTAGGAGCGGGCTTGCCCCGCGATTGGCATAAAGGCAGCCTGCGCTATCGCGGGGCAAGCCCGCTCCCACGACCCCGTCTTTGCGCAACATCTAAATGTCGCTGCCAGCGCTAGGCGCATCCCCCCCACAGGTCTACAATCGCCCTCCTCGCTTTTTCATCGCCGTCCACTCTGATGCCGACCTGTACGCTGCACCCCCTGCCCTACCAGCCCGACCCCGCCTTCTACTTCGAACGCCTGCGCCGCGCGCCCGGCGCGATCCTGCTCGACAGCGCCCGCCCAAGCGCCGAACGGGGTCGCTACGACCTGCTCAGCGCCTGGCCCCTGCAACAGCTGCAGGCACGCACCGATGAAAACGGCCAGGCTTATCTGCAACGCCTGCGCCAGGCATTGATGGACCTGGGGGAAGCCCAACTGCCCGACGGCATCGAACTGCCCTTCGCCGGCGGCTTGATCGGCTACCTGAGCTACGATTTCGGCCGGCGCCTGGAGCATCTGCCCGCCTTGGCGGCCGACGACCTCAAGCTGCCTGATGCGCAGCTCGGGCTGTATGCGTGGGCATTGGTGACCGACCATCGACTGGGCAGCAGCCAACTGGTGCTCCACCCCAGCCTGCCCCAAGCCGAACGGCAGCGCCTGATCGCGATCTTCGAAGCCAGCCCCTCGGCCGAATCGACTGACTTTCAGTTGCTCGCGCCGATGACCGGCGATCTTCACGCCGCGCAGTACCGGGCAGCGTTCGACCAGGTCCAGCGCTACATCCAGGCCGGCGACTGCTATCAGATCAACCTTACCCAACGCTTCCGCGCCCCATGCCAGGGCGACCCGTGGCACGCCTACCAGGCCCTGCGCGCCGCCTGCCCAACGCCTTTCTCCGGCTACCAGCAGCTGGATGAAGGCACGGCGCTGCTGAGCTTCTCACCCGAGCGCTTCATCCGTGTCAGCCAGGGCGAGGTCGAGACCCGCCCGATCAAGGGCACTCGGCCGCGCTCCGCCGACCCGCGCGAGGACGCCCGCAACGCCGCCGAATTGCTGGCCAGCGCCAAGGACCGCTCGGAAAACCTGATGATCGTCGACCTGCTGCGCAACGATATCGGTCGCACCTGCCAGACCGGCTCGGTGAAGGTCCCGGAACTGTTCAGCCTGGAGAGCTACCCCAACGTCCATCACCTGGTCAGCAGCGTGGTCGGCCAGCTGGCCGCCGGCAAGGACGCCCTGGACCTGATCGCCGGCAGCTTCCCCGGCGGCTCGATCACCGGCGCGCCGAAGATCCGCGCCATGCAGATCATCGACGAGCTGGAGCCGACGCGCCGGGCGCTGTACTGCGGCTCGCTGCTGTACCTCGACGTGCGCGGCGAGATGGACAGCTCGATCGCCATCCGCAGCCTGCTGGTCAAGGACGGCCAGGTCAGTTGCTGGGGCGGTGGCGCGGTGGTGGCCGATTCGGATTGGCAGGCCGAATACGAAGAGTCGATCGCCAAGGTGCGCGTGCTGATGGAAACGCTGCAAGACTTGTAGAACTCCGTTGGAGCGGGCTTGCCCCGCGATCGCCAGGCGTCTGCCCCGCCATTTTTTGTTACCATCTGACCACTACGAGCGCACAGCGCCACTCACCCGATGGAAACCGCCTGATGAGCCAACCCTTCGACGTCGCCGCCCTGGCCGCGACCTACGCCAGCAAGTCCCCGCAGGAGATCCTCAAGCTCGCCTTCGAACACTTCGGCGACGACCTGTGGATCTCCTTCAGCGGTGCCGAGGATGTGGTGCTGGTGGACATGGCCTGGAAGCTGAACAAGCAGGTCAAGGTGTTCAGCCTCGATACCGGTCGCCTGCACCCGGAAACCTACCGCTTCATCGACCAGGTGCGCGAGCAGTACAACCTGCCGATCGAAATCCTCAGCCCGGACCGCGCCAAGCTCGACCCGTTCGTCAAGGAAAAGGGCCTGTTCAGCTTCTACAAGGACGGCCACGGCGAGTGCTGCGGCATCCGCAAGATCGAGCCGCTGCGCCGCAAGCTGGCCACCGTCAGCGCCTGGGCCACCGGCCAGCGCCGCGACCAGAGCCCGGGCACCCGCAGCCAAGTGGCTGCCCTGGAGATCGATAGCGCTTTCTCCACCCCCGAACACCCCCTGTACAAGTTCAACCCCCTGGCGCAGATGACCAGCGAGGAAGTCTGGGGCTACATCCGCATGCTCGAGCTGCCCTACAACAGCCTGCATGAGCGCGGCTTCATCAGCATTGGTTGCGAGCCGTGCACCCGCCCGGTGCTGCCGAACCAGCATGAGCGCGAAGGACGTTGGTGGTGGGAGGAGTCGACCCAGAAGGAATGCGGGCTGCACGCCGGCAACCTGATCAGCAAGGCATGAACGACTGGGGCCGCAAAGCGGCCCCAGTTATTTCAGGTCAGTGCACCGGCAACTCGACACCCTCGAACAGCTCTTCGAGCTCCTGCTTGTTATGGCACTGGATCGCCTTGGCCATCACCTCACGGGTCAGGTGCGGGGCGAACTTCTCGATGAAGTCGCACATGAAACCACGCAGGAAGGTGCCGCGACGGAAACCGATCTTGGTGATGCTGGCTTCGAACAGTTCGCTGGCATCCAGGCACACCAGGTCGCTGTCGAGCTTCGGGTCCACCGCCATCTTGGCCACGATACCCACGCCCAGGCCCAGGCGCACATACGTCTTGATCACGTCGGCGTCGGCCGCGGTGAACACCACCTTCGGTGTCAGGCCACGGTGGTTGAACGCCTCGTCGAGCTTGGAGCGACCAGTGAAGCCGAATACATAGGTAACGATCGGGTACTCAGCCACCGCCTCCAGGGTCAGCTTAGGCAGCTTGGTCAGCGGGTGCCCCTGAGGCACTACCACGCAACGGTTCCACTTGTAGCATGGCATCATGATCAGGTCGCCGAACAGCTCCAGCGCCTCGGTGGCGATGGCAAAATCGACGGTGCCGTCAGCCGCCATCTCGGCGATCTGCATGGGCGAGCCCTGGTGCATGTGCAGGGCGACTTCCGGGTATTGCTTGATGAAATTGCTGATCACCGGCGGCAGCGCATAGCGCGCCTGGGTGTGGGTGGTGGCGATCGACAGGGTGCCCTTTTTCTCGTTGGAGAATTCCTGGGCGATCTGCTTGATGCTCTCGACCTTGCGCAGGATCTCGCCGGCAGTATTGATGATGCGCTCGCCCGCGGGGGTGACACGGGTCAGGTGCTTGCCGCTGCGGGCGAAGACTTCGACGCCCAGCTCATCCTCGAGCAGGCGGATCTGCTTGCTGATCCCGGGCTGGGAGGTATAGAGGCTCTGCGCCGTCGCGGAAACGTTGAGGTCATGGTGCGCCACTTCCCAGATGTAGCGCAGTTGCTGAAGCTTCATAGATATCCCTCAAAGGCGGTAGGTCACCGGCGCGCCGGCAGCAACGAGTTATAACTATATTAGTGGCTAGAGAAATAAATCTAGAACTATTTTGTTACGTTCGCAGGAAAAAACCTACCGCCACACTCACACTTTCCTACGCCCAAGATGCTGGGCCAACGGCACCATGTACACCGGCACCGGCGACAGCTGCAGCAACCGCACCGCCGTGCGACCGATCGGCACGTCCACCCCGGCCCCTGCGCTGTGGCTGCCAAAGATCAGCAAGTCGACCGCCAGGCGCTGGGCCTGTTCAAGGATCACCTGCGCCGGGTCGCCTTGACGCACCCGTACCGCACGGATCAGCGCCAGATCGGCGACCTCGCCCAGTTCCTCGCGAAAGTTTTCCAGCACCCGCTGCTCGATATTGGCCATGACCGTAGTCACGCCCTCACTGTGCAATGCATCGAGAGTCTGCTCATCGAGGTAGCTCTGCAGCAAGGATTCGGCGAACTGGCCCATGGGCTCCACGGCATGGATCACATACAGCTCCGCGTTGAAGGTCCGCGCCAGGGCCAAGGCGTGCTGCATGACGAAGGGCGCGTAAACACCGAGGTCTGTAGCGAACAGCATGGAACGGATCATTCGACCTCCTCGACTGCCGCTTCGGCAGAGCAAGCTTGAGCTTAGCAGCGCCATGGGCCGTCGCCTGGCCGTCCGGCGCACAGCCGCTGCGGCTTTCAGGCCTGCCGGTTACGCCGGTCGAGAAACGCCAGTGCCTGGTACAACGCCTCCATGCGCGGCAACTCGCACCCCGCCGCGCGTGCGCGGGCCAAGGGCTCGGCGTAGATCGCCTGCAGCTCCAGCGGCCGCTGCAAGGCATGGTCGTGATACATGCTTGGCCAATAGTCCGGCATCTTTTCGGTAACCCGGAACAGGTGCTCGGCATAGCCTTGCGGCAACTCAAGGCCACAGGCCCTGGCGCCGGCCACCACTTCCGCCATCAGAGCCTGGATCAGCGCACGGCTGTCGGCATCGCCCATCAGGGGTGTGGTGCTGGCCTGCAGCAGCACCGAAAGGCCGTTGTAGGGCACATTCCACACCAGCTTCTGCCAACGCGCCTGGTCGAGGTCGGCCATGGCCTGGGAGTCGATGCCCGCGGCCCGGAACAGGGCCGCGCCCTCCTCCACCACTACCGCTGCGTCACCCTGTGCAGGGCCACTGTGATAGCCCAGGTTCACCGCGCCCAACGACTGGTGACGAATCACCCCGGGGCGCTCGCGGTTGACACAGATGAAGCACAGCCCACCCAGCAGGTGCATGTCCGGACGCAAGGCCGGGCGCAGTTGCTCCTCGACCCCAAGGCCATTCTGCAGCAAGACCACTCTGGCCTGCGGCGCTGCGGCTTGCACGATCAAGGGCGCCAGCTCGGCATTGCTGGTGGCCTTGGCCCCCACCAGCAGCCAGTCGCAAGGCGGCATGTCGGCGGCAGAGGCGTAGGCCTGCACGGGCATGCGCACCTGACCATGCACGGCGCTGTCGAGCTGCAGCCCCTGCTCATGCACGGCCTGGTATTCACTGCGCAACAGAAAGTGCACGTCGAAGCCGGCGCGGGCGAGCATCAGGCCATAGAAGCCACCGATTGCGCCGCTGCCAATGATGCCGATACGGGGATTGCCAACCTGAGGGTCGAGGGACGCCATGCCGTGCTCCTGGTCAAGAGTCATTGTTATGGGTCAGCACTATACGCAGGTGTTGCTGCCACGGTGAAATCGTCCCGCCAGGCCGCAAGCTCGCGCCCAAATGCCGCTTGGCGGGCAAAAACCCCGTATCGACGGGGCCCAGCCCATTGTCGCGCCCCCGCTAACGCGCTAAGGTTCGGCCTCCCCGCTGCGAACAATCTGCTGCTGGGCCGCACGGGGATTGCTGGCGGCCGGCACCCGTGACCTGACGAGTAACACGATGGCTGATTTACCGATCGATGACCTTAACGTTGCCTCCAACGAGACCTTGATCACCCCTGATCAGCTCAAGAAGGAAATCCCCCTCAGCGCCAAGGCCCTGCAGACCGTGACTGCCGGCCGTGAAGTGGTGCGCAATATCCTCGACGGCAAGGACCATCGCCTGTTCGTGGTGGTCGGCCCGTGCTCGATCCACGACATCAAGGCCGCCCACGAGTACGCCGAGCGCCTGAAGGTATTGGCCGAGGAAGTTTCCGACACCCTGTACCTGGTCATGCGCGTGTACTTCGAGAAGCCACGCACCACCGTCGGCTGGAAAGGCCTGATCAACGACCCGTACCTGGATGACTCGTTCAAGATCCAGGACGGCCTGCACATCGGCCGCCAGTTGCTGCTGGACCTGGCCGAGAAGGGCCTGCCCACCGCCACCGAAGCGCTCGACCCGATCTCCCCGCAGTACCTGCAGGACCTGATCAGCTGGTCGGCCATCGGCGCCCGCACCACCGAATCCCAGACCCACCGCGAGATGGCCTCCGGCCTGTCCTCGGCGGTCGGCTTCAAGAACGGTACCGATGGCGGCCTGACCGTGGCGATCAACGCCCTGCAGTCGGTGTCCAAGCCGCACCGCTTCCTGGGCATCAACCAGGAAGGTGGCGTATCCATCGTCACCACCAAGGGCAACGCCTACGGCCACGTGGTGCTGCGCGGCGGCAACGGCAAGCCCAACTATGACTCGGTGAGTGTCGCCCTGTGCGAACAGGACCTGGCCAAGGCGAAGATCAAGCCGAACATCATGGTCGACTGCAGCCACGCCAACTCCAACAAGGATCCGGCCCTGCAGCCACTGGTCATGGAGAACGTGGCCAACCAGATCCTCGAAGGCAACCAGTCGATCATCGGCCTGATGGTCGAGAGCCACCTGAACTGGGGCTGCCAGGCCATTCCGAAGAACCTCGACGAGCTGCAGTATGGCGTGTCGGTCACCGACGCCTGCATCGACTGGGCCGCCACCGAGAAGACCCTGCGCAGCATGCACGCCAAGCTCAAGGATGTGCTGCCCAAGCGTCAGCGCGGCTGAGAAATCGCGCAAACGAAAACGCCGGGCAATGCCCGGCGTTTTCATGTGTGCGTGCTGCCAGGTCAGGCCTTGCTCGAATGACGCTGCTGGCGCTCCATGTAGCGCTCCACATAAGAGCACGACGGGATGACCGTATAGCCCATCTGCTCGGCGTACTCCAGGGCCTTTTCGGTCAGCGCGGCGGCAATCCCGCGCCCGCGCAGGGCGTTGGGAACGAAGGTGCGATAGATGTCCAGCGTCTGCTTGCCCAGGTCCATGTACGTCAGGTACGCCCGGTGACCGTCCACGGTGGTCTCGAACTGATGACCGGCCTGGTCATGGTGGATGGTCAGCGTTTCGCTCATCACTACTCCTCGCAGGTCTTGTCGGCAGACCCATACCTTACCGATGTGGTTTATCCGGCGGAGGAACCTCCACGCCACCTGTGCCCCTTGGACAGCAGCACGATTTGGATCGTTCTGCGTCGATGGCACCCTCAAATAGTAGGCGGCGCCAGCAAGAATGCTCAAGCTGCCCTGAATGAAAATGCTGACAGCAACGCCTGCACCGCCTGGCAACAGCATCCGGATGTTGTAGGGCTAAGACGCTGACAGACAGTTAAAGTCACCCTTAGTTCAACAAAAAAGTTCCTGTACTACAATCGCTTGCGAACGCTGCCCATGGTTTTCACACTTTGTTTACAAACCCTGTCGCCAGAGCCCTCGGCAGCATTTTTTTTGCAGTTCTTGCGCTCAGTCAGTTTACTTACTACAAGTAATGGGTACTATGTACGCCGGCCAGTTTCTCTTTTCCGAGAGATGGCTATTTAATAGAAAGTCCTTGAAGGGGAACACGATGAACAACGTTCTGAAATTCTCTGCTCTGGCTCTGGCCGCAGTTCTGGCTACCGGTTGCAGCAGCGTATCCAAAGAAACCGAAGCTCGCCTGACTGCTACCGAAGACGCAGCAGCTCGCGCCCAGGCTCGTGCAGACGAAGCCTACCGCAAAGCTGACGACGCTCTGGCAGCTGCTCAGAAGGCTCAGCAGACCGCTGACGAAGCCAACGAGCGCGCTCTGCGTATGCTGGACAAAGCCAGCCGCAAGTAATAATCCTCACGGATTGTTATGGAGCCGACCCACTTGTGGGTCGGCTTTTTTATTGCCTCGAAGAAAGCCTGTTGCTGCAAGGCCAAACAACAGGGGCCGCTTTGCGTCCCATCGCGGGGCAGGCCCACTCCTACAGCGCAGCGCACGCCTACCTGTAGGAGCGGGCTTGCCCCGCGATGGGCCGCAAGGCGACCCCTAAGTGCCCCGCTAGTTAACGGCGGGTAATCGCTTACTGCAATTCCGGTGGAATGCTCGACACCATCGGCGCGCTTGCACCATTGGTAGGCACGGCGATCTCGACCGGCATGCCATCTTCGGCGGCGACCACATCGCGAACCATGTCCCAATTCATGCGCAAGTTGTTGGCCAGGTCTTCACGCTTGAGCAGCGCGTTGATGACGGCGGTGTGCTTGTCGACCACCGACGGATTGCCTTGATCGTCCAGCGGCGTGTGGGCTTCCAGATAGACTTTGCCAGCACTGATACCGAACTTGTACGGCTCGTTGATGATACGTACCGGGGTGCCCACCGGGACCATCTTCGACAGCGTCAGCACATTGTTGTTGAGCATGCGGAAGCAACCGTGACTGGTGCGCATGCCGATACCGAACTTCTTGTTCGAGCCATGGATCAGGTAGCCCGGCACCCCAAGGGTGAACTTGAACGGCCCCAGCGGGTTGTCCGGCCCGGCCGGCACCACGGTCGGCAGGATGTCGCCATCGGCGGCGTGCTCGGCACGGATCGAGGCCGGCGGGGTCCAGGTCGGATTAGGTGTCTTGGCGGTGATCTTGGTGTTCGCGATCGGCGACCCCCAACCCTCGCGACCAATACCCAGCGGGAAGGTATGCACCACGTTCTGCCCTTTCGGGTAGTAGTAGAGGCGGTACTCGGCCAGGTTGATGACAATGCCCTCGCGCGGCCCTGGCGGCAGGATGTAGCGGGTCGGCAGGATGATCTCGGTACCGGCGCCCGGCAGCCATGGGTCGACGCCGGGGTTGGCGGCGATCATCTCCAGGTAGCCAAGGTCGTTGGCGGTGCCGATATCGGCGAAAGTGTCTTCGTACTTGGCCTGGATGGTGTGGACCTGACCGACGACGTCCTCACCGGGGGGTGGCAACGGCAGTTCCAGCGCAACAGCGGGGCCTGTCGCCAGCAAGGCGGCCAGGGTCAGGCTACGGGTGACGGCGGGAAAGCGCGGCAACATCCGGGAAATCCTTCGAAAGGTCAGTCAAGGGAATCGATTGTACACCCGCGCCGAAACAAGCGGGAGGCGCAAGCATTTCAGATGATGAAAGGCACTCAGAGTTCCGGCCACACCGGGCGCATGCCACGCCGCTGGGCATCGAGGATTGCCTTGCACAACTCACACAGGCGCTCGTCACGGTAGATGGCCCGCTCGACACTCGACCAGCGCGGCTGCGCGGGCAGCAGGCCACCGCACAAGGTGCGGTCGACAGGCACGCCGAGCTCGAGCTGGCGGGCGGCGAGGTGGATGCGCACTTCCTGGCAGGCAAACAGGTCGAGCTGCTCGTCGGGCTCGATCAGTTGGTAGGCGTACAGGGACCAGGCAGGGCGCGGCATCGGGGGCACTCGAAACGGGGGGCGCAACATTAGCCGAAAGCGGCCCCCGATAAAAGCATCACAGCAAGGGTTTTATCGCCGGCCAGGCATTTTCCAGCAAGCGCTGCTGGGCGGCGGCTGCAGGGTGGATGCCATCGGCCTGCATCAGCTCCGGCACCCCGCCCACGCCTTCCAGGAAAAACGGCACCAGCGGCACCTTTTTCTCCGTGGCCAGTTGCTCGTAGACCTGGGCGAACGCCGTGGTGTAGCGCACACCGTAGTTGGGGGGCAGGCGCATGCCCAGCAGCACGACCTTGGCCCCCGCATCGCGGGACTGGTCGATCATTGCCGCAAGATTCTGTTGCAATTGCTGCGGTGGCTGCCCGCGCAGGCCATCGTTGCCACCTAACTCCAGCACCACCAGGTCCGGCTTGTGCGCTGCAAGCAGCGCCGACAGCCGCGCCTGGCCGCCCGCGCTGGTGTCGCCGCTGATGGAGGCATTGACCACCTGGTCGTCAAAACCCTCCTTGCGCAGTTGTTGTTGCAGCAGGTTGACCCAACCCTGACGGGTATCCAGGCCAAAACCGGCGCTGATACTATCGCCCACGACCAGCAATGTTCCCGCTGCCGCGCCCTGGGCCAGGCAACACAGGGCCAGACCGGCACTCAACCACCACACTCGCATCGGATTCTCCATGAGCCCCAGCATTCTCGTTGCGCAGAACCTTAGCAAAGTGGTCCCCAGCGCGGAAGGCGACCTGACCATCCTCCACGCGCTCTCCCTCGACCTCGCCCAAGGCGACAGCCTGGCCATCGTCGGTGCCTCCGGTTCCGGCAAGTCCACGCTGTTGGGCCTGCTCGCCGGGCTCGACCGGCCGAGTGCCGGCAAGGTGATACTGGCCGGACACGACCTCGGCCCCCTCGACGAGGACCAGCGCGCCCGGGTGCGCGCCGAGCACGTCGGCTTCGTGTTCCAGTCGTTCCAACTGCTCGACAGCCTCAACGCCCTGGAGAACGTCATGCTGCCGCTGGAGCTCGACGGTCGCCGCGATGCCCGCGAGCACGCTCGCGATCTGCTCGAGCGGGTCGGCCTGGGCAAACGCCTGAGCCACACGCCGCGCCAGCTCTCCGGCGGCGAGCAGCAGCGGGTGGCGATCGCCCGCGCCTTCGCCGCACAACCGGCCGTGCTGTTCGCCGACGAGCCCACCGGCAACCTCGACAGCCACACCGGCGAGCGCATCAGCGACCTTTTGTTCGAACTGAACCAGGAGCGCGGCACGACACTGGTGCTGGTAACCCACGACGAACGCCTGGCCAAGCGCTGCCGCCGCCTGATCCGCCTGGGTGCCGGACGCCTGGTGACGCCCCTGGAGCCCTGATGACCCGCCTATCGTTCCCACGCCTGTGCACCCTTGCGCTGCGCCAGTTGCTGCGTGACGCGCGCGCCAGCGAAGTCCGCGTGCTGTTCTTCGCCCTGCTGGTTGCGGTGGCGGCCAGCACCGCCATCGGCTACTTCGGCGCTCGCCTGAACGGCGCCATGCAGTTGCGCGCCAGCGAGTTCCTCGGCGCCGACCTGGTCCTGCAGGGCAGTGCCCCACCCGCCGCGCAGCAGATCGCCAGCGGCACCGCGCTGGGCCTGCGTCATGCGCGGGTGGTGGAGTTCACCAGCGTGGTTGGCGGCGACAGCGGCATCCAGCTTTCCAGCATCAAGGCGGCCGACTCCGCCTACCCGCTGCGCGGCCAATTGCGCAGCGCCCCGGCGCCCTATACCGCAGAGACGCCCGGTGGCGGCCCGGCGCCGGGAGAGGCCTGGGTCGAACCGCGCCTGCTCGCGGCGCTCGGCCTGGCCATCGGCGACAGCATCGACGTCGGCATGAAGACCCTGCGCATGAGCCGCGTGCTGACCTACGAGCCCGACCGCGCCGGCAACTTCTACAGCCTGACCCCTCGGGTGCTGATGAACCTCGCCGACCTGGACGCCACCGGCGTCATCCAGCCGGGCAGCCGGGTCAGCTACCGCGACCTGTGGCGCGGTGATATCGACGCCTTGCAAACGTACCGGCAGGCGGCGGAAAAAAGCTTGGCCGCCAACCAGCGCCTGCTCGACACTCGCGACGGTAACCGGCAGATCGGCGGCGCACTGGGCAAGGCCGAGCGTTACCTGAACATGGCGAGCCTGGTGGCGGTGCTGCTGGCCGGCGTCGCCGTGGCCTTGTCGGCCAGCCGCTACGCCGCGCGGCGCCTGGATGCCAGTGCCCTGCTGCGCTGCCTGGGCCTGTCCCGGCACCAGGCCCTTGGCCTTTACAGCCTGCAACTGGCAATGCTCGGTGTCGCCGCTGCAGTCATCGGCGCACTGCTCGGCTGGATCGCCCAGCTGGGGTTGTTCCGCCTGCTCGAAGGGCTGCTACCCAGCCAGGTGCCGCCCGGCGGCCTCACCCCGGCGCTGGCCGGCATCGGCACCGGATTGGTAGCCCTGGCCGGCTTCGCCTTGCCGCCCCTGGCAGCCCTGGGTCGCGTGCCGCCGCTACGGGTCCTGCGCCGCGACCTATTGCCACTGCCACCGAGCAGCTGGTTGGTGTACGGCGCCGCACTGCTCGCCCTGGGCCTGATCATGTGGCGCCTGAGCCTGGACTTGCTGCTGACCTTCGCCCTGCTCGGCGGCGGGCTGATCGCCGCCTTGCTGCTGGGGGGGTTACTGTTGCTCGGCCTGCGCAGCCTGCGCCGGCTGCTGGCCGGCGCGCCGCTGGCCTGGCGGTTGGGGCTCGGGCAGTTGCTGCGTCACCCGCTGGCCGCCGCCGGCCAGGCCCTGGCCTTCGGCCTGATCCTCCTGGCAATGGGCCTGGTCGCCCTGCTGCGGGCGGAACTGCTCGACACCTGGCAGGCGCAGTTGCCCAAGGACGCGCCGAATCATTTCGCCCTGAACATCCTGCCCGATGAGCGCCAGCCGTTCGCCGAGCGCCTGGCCCAGATCAACGCCACCGCCGCGCCGCTGTACCCGGTGATTCCCGGCCGCCTGACCCATATCAACGAGCAGCCGGTGCGCCAGCTGGTCAGCAAGGAATCCACTGGCGAGCGCGCCATCCAGCGTGACCTCAGCCTGACCTGGGCCGCCGAGCTGCCCCAGGGCAATGCCCTGAGCGCCGGCCAATGGTGGCAGCAGACACCCGCCAACGATGAAGCCCCCGGGGTTTCCGTGGAGGCGGAGCTGGCGCAGAGCCTGCACCTGCAACTGGGCGACCTGCTGACCTTCGACATCGGCGGCCAGCAACGCCAGGCCCGGGTCAGCAGCCTGCGCAGCGTGCATTGGGACAGCTTCCAGCCAAACTTCTACATGATCTTCCAGCCGGGCACCTTGCAAGGCCTGCCCACCACCTACCTCACCAGCTTCTACCTGGCGCCGGGCCACGACCAGGAAATCGTCGCGCTGTCCCGGGCGTTCCCGGCGGTGACCGTGCTGCAGGTCGATGCGCTGCTCGCCCAGCTGCGCAGCATCCTCGCCCAAGTCACCCTGGCGGTGGAGTACGTGCTGTTGTTCGTGCTGGCTGCGGGGCTGGCGGTACTGTTTGCCGGCCTGCAGGCGACCCTCGACGAACGCATCCGCCAAGGTGCCCTGCTGCGGGCCCTGGGAGCAGCACGCCCGCTGCTGGTAAAGGCACGACGCATCGAGTTCGGCCTGCTCGGCGCCGCCAGCGGCCTGCTCGCGGCACTCGGCTGCGAGCTGATCACCTTCGGCCTGTACCGCCATGCCTTCGACCTGGCCTGGGCGCCGCACCCAGCGCTGCTCCTGCTGCCGCTGCTGGGCGCGCTGCTGATCGGCGCCGCCGGTGGCTATGGCACCCGGCGGGCACTGAACAGCAGCCCGCTGACCGTGCTGCGCGAGGGTTGAGCCCTGCGCAGGCCAGGGTTCAGGGCTGGCTGGCCTGTAGGCGGCCGCGCAGGCGCAGCCGGCCCACCACCCCCGCCATGAGTACTATCGGGGCAGCGACGGCGATCGCCAGATGGTTCAGGTCCAGCGGCGGGATGCAACTGAGGAACAGTGAGTACAGGGCGCCGGCCATCATCTGCAGAAAGAAGAACTGCCCCGACGACATGCCGACGTCCTGGCTGACGCAACGCAACAACCCTGCCTGCGTGATCGGAATGACCATACCGGTACAGACCAGCAGCGCGATCATCGGCAGCAGGAACAACAGTGTACCCGGGCCCACCAACAGCAGCCCCAGGGACAGGCTTATGCAACCTCCCAAGCCGATCATCGCGGCGAGCGCCAGCAGCGCGTCCAGGTCGTGGGTCTGGCTCAGGCGCCGCGCGATGGTGCTGCCCGCCACATAGCCACAGGCACAGGCGCCGATCAGCGCGCCATACTCCAGCTCACTGAAACCCAGCACCTGCTGGAAGGCATGGGACGACGACGACAGCAGGGCGAAGTAGCTCATCCACACCAGGCTGATGCAGGCCGCATTGCGCCGATAGCCAGGGTTGCCCATATTGCGCCGGTACACGCGCCAGATGGCGCCAACCGAGCCGATCGGCTGCCCGCCGCCTGCCGTGGGCCGGGTAAGTCCGACGAACACCAGCAACACCAGCAGGTTGAATGCGCCGGCACACACCAGCACCCCGCGCCACCCCAGCTCAGGCAGCACAGCACCGGCCAGCAATGGCACCACGCAAGGCGTGACGGCAGTGGCCGAGGCCAGGGTGCTCAGAACCGGCAGACGTTGCGCTTCGGGGTACACCTCCCTGACGACCAGGCGTGTGGTCACGGTACTGACGCAGCCGCCCAGCGATTGCAGCAAACGGCCGAGGATGAACAGAGTGAAGCCCTCGGCGCTGGCCGCCAGCAAGGCGCCGACCACCGACAGCGCCAGACCGCCCAACTGCACGGCCCTGGGGCCGAACCGATCGGAAAGCAGCCCGGCCATGATCACCGATACGGCGTAGCCGACCATATACACCACAAGCGTGTTCTGCACGCTCGCCATCCCCACATGAAGGTCCTGAGCCAACCGCGCCGATGCCGGCACCATCACGCCCAGCCCCACCTGCGGCACCACCACGGCGCTCAACAGCGCCAGGGTCAACCAGGGACTCGCGCTCGGCGCACTCATGCCCGCATCACCTGTTCGTAGTGCGGGGCCAGCAACATGGGCAACCACTGCAGAACCGTCATGACTCGTTGACTCCTTGCAAAGAATGAATACCGGTTCCGTCTACGCCTGGGCGCACAATGGAATCGGGTGCGCTTCTTTGCGCACCGCAACAAGTTGTTACGTGGATTGAGCTTAGGGATTGCGCTGGCTACCATGAAGGTCCATTAAGCCTTCCTGCATGTGGACCACTTATGGCCAGAGGCAAACAACCGCTTGCCCTTGACCTTGCCCTGCCGTTCGAGCTGTGCGCCAAACCTTCGGCCCGCAAGCACCAACTGCTCTATGCCTTCCTGCAAGATCTGCTCGCCTGTGGCCATCTGACGCCCGGCACACGCCTGCCCTCCACCCGTACCCTCGCCCAGCGGTGGGGAGTGGCGCGGGGCACCGTCGAGCTGGTTTTCGAACAACTCGCCCTGGAAGGTTGCATCCTGCGCCGACAAGGCGCGGGCTCAGTGGTCGCACCGCTGCGTCCCGACGCGCTGATCGCGGCCAACGAACAGCCCCTGGCCACGCTCGCTTGCCCCCGTGAGCCCGCGCCCTGCGTCAGCCCTGCCGCCCTGCCAGAAGCCCGGTTGCAGACGGGCGTGCCCTTCGTCGCCCGGCTGGCAGACCCGACGCTGCTTGAACAGCGTCATCTGCAACTGGCCGCCGATGCCCTTGCGACAATCACCGAGAGCGTTCCGCACGCAGGTGACATGTTGCTGCGCAAGGCTATAGCGGCGCACATCCGTCTCTATCGGGGCATCGAGTGCGACGTCGAGGCTATCGTCGTGACCCAGGGCATTCGCCACACCCTGCACTTCATCAGCCAGTGGCTGGAACAGGACGACGCCATCGCCCTGGAGGATCCGGGCTACTCCTGGGCCGCACGCATGTTCGAACAGACCGGCAGACGGGTGATCTGCGTCGCCGTGGACCAGGCAGGCCTGGACGTCGAACAACTGGCCACGCACGACCACGTCCGCGCGGTGCACACCACCCCCGCGCACCAGGCTCCGCTGGGCATCTGCATGAGCGTCCAGCGACGCCAGGCGCTGCTGGACTGGGCACAGACCCGAGATGCCTACATCGTCGAGGATGATTACGACAGCGAATACAACTATGCCTGCGCGCCACTGCCGGCGATCAAGGCGCTCGACCAGCATGACCGGGTGCTGTTCTGCGGCAGCTTCAACAAGACCTTGTTCAGCGGGCTGAGGCTGGGATTCGCGGTCGTACCGCGAACCTTGCGCGCACGGTTCATCGACTGGCTGGCGGCAACGGGGCAGACGCCGGGGATCATCGCCCAGCGGACGGTGCGCCAGTATCTGCTGCGCGGTCACTATGAACGGCACCTGCGCATCGCAAGGCAGACCTACCAACGCCGCCGGGACCTGCTGCTCAAGCGCCTCGCGGCAGAGCCAGGCATGACCGTCAGCGGCGAGCAATCCGGCCTGCACTTCGTCCTCTGGTTGCCCAACGGCGTCAGTGAGCAGGCGTTCTGCGAGCGGGCCCGGCAATGCGGGCTGGTGTTGCAGCCGATCGGTCTGTTCTGCCGCAAACACACCTGGCCCGCCGGCGTGCTGATCGGTTATGCAGCGCTCACCGATGAGCAGATCGCAGCAGCGGCACAAGTGCTGGTAGAGGTCTATCGGGCATCGCTACCCGGGTAGCTGATGCGGTTGACGTACCAGGTTGCCTCACCCGGGGGGGTGTGCACCACCACCTCGTCGCCCTCCTCCTTCTTGAGCAACGCCCGGGCCATGGGCGAGTCGATGGAGATATAGTCGTTGCGCCCGTGGATCTCGTCATAGCCGACGATGCGAAAGCGCAACGAGTACTCGACCACCACGACGTCTTCCAGGCGCTTGCGCAGGTAACGCACGCGGCGGTCGATCTCGCGCAGCAGCTTCTTGTTGTACTGGTATTATCACCCCAACCCCAGAACAGCATTAGCGATCCAACCAAGCAGCACTTCCACACTGGACGTACCCCGCACCTGCCGAATCCATCCAAGCAGCCTGAGGCGGCTTCACCCTGCCCGCATATTCTGGTGCACCAGAGAGATCACGGAGGGAGAACTGTTAAGCCCACCTTTGCAGCAACAGACGAACACCCATTCAGCAGCTCCGTTCGCCCCAAACAACCGGTCTCATAGCAAAGCCGCTGCGTCACTCAAGAAGCGGCGCCTCAGAAGCCACCCGGAAAGTCCTAGGCATAGGCCCTAAGTACTGCCCTATCGGAAGCTGTTCAAACAGCAATCCAAGGCGTGGTAGTCTCGCTTGGATTTGACTTGGATCATCATCTCGGCGGCGATTGCCTAAGGACATCTCCTGGCGGCTCCGTCCCCATTGATCCAGGTGCCACCGTATCTGTATCAGGAGTAGAGGTTGCCGACCAACATCATCACCAGAGAAGGGCACGCTGCTCTGAAGGCTGAACTAGACCACCTCTGGCACACCTACCGTCCCGAAATCACTCAGAAGGTTACCTGGGCCGCCTCTCTAGGGGATCGGAGTGAGAACGCGGATTACCAATACAACAAAAAGCTTCTTCGAGAGATTGATCGTCGGATCAGATACCTCCGGAAGCGGTTGGAGGACATCCGGGTTGTCAACTATGCCCCCGAGCAAGAGGGCAAAGTCTTCTTTGGCGCCTGGGTTGAGATCGACAATGAAGATGGTGAGAGCAAGCGATTCCGAATCGTCGGGTACGATGAGATCTACGGTCGGAAGGACTACATCTCGATTGATTCCCCCATGGCCCGCGCCCTACTGAAGAAAGAGGAAGGGGACGAGGTCGTGGTGCAGACTCCGACGGGCGAAGCGACTTGGTTCATCGCTAGCATTTCCTACGAACAGCCTGCCCACGGGTAGCCCCTTCCACCAGGATTCGGCAGCCTTGCTTGCACCACGGGGGAGCCAGCGCCTACAAACAGGTCGGACAGGATCGGTTGTCAGCAAAGATCGATCCTCGAAGGCAATTTGGCCCGCCTGAAGCGCGCTCAACAACGCTTGCTGATCAACCAACCACTGCGGGCGGTATTGATCAACCACGCATGGGGCTTCATTCGCTGCAGCTCAGCACGCCCCACGATGTTTCTGGAGCGCTCGCTGAGCACCCTATGGAGGGTAGCGATATCCGCCTGCTCAAAGAGGGTGTCCTTGCTGACCCGCGCCCCCCAATGATCTGCCCGTCCAGGACGCCATCGAGCAGATCAGGCGCTTGGAAAATGGTTATGGCGCCTGAGAAATCTTCGCTCCAATAGATGAAGCAGAGAGACGATGGCTAATCGACCACACTGAGCCGCCCCCAGCTTTGCGCCCCAAGGCTCTGGTCACACGCTGTTGGCCCGACCACCGCTTGATCGCTTAAGATCTATCAGGGCATCAAAGCCTCTTTGCTCGACAGGCCGTGTTTCAGCAGTGTTGCTAACAACTCTGCGTCAAGCGGTTATAGAACCAACGCATATATATTTTGATCAAGAAACTCATCCCCTATACGCTCTGCTTTTTTAAGTGTGCCCTCATAACTGAAACCACAGCGCAATGCCAGCGCATTGCTTTTTCCATTTTTTACGGCAGCCTTGATAACGAAGCGGCATATCTGGCTTTTTTCCACATAAATTTCAATCAGTTTTTTTACCGCAGCTGATAGAACGCCCTTCCCTTGCATATCAACATCCAACCAGTAACCTAAATAAGCGGTTTTATTCACGAGATCCATCGAATTAAAAGACAGAACACCGCAGGGCTTACCTGACTCACAAAGTATATACGTTTTGGAGATATCTTCTTGATGTTCCTTTGAGCATGAAATTAAAAACTCCTCTACGTCTTTCGAACACCTTGTGCTTCTAGGCCAGTGCATATACCTTTCAAAGTTTTTTTTATTTTTTGTTATGAGCTCGAACAAGTCCTTAGCGTATGAAGGCTTAGCGTTGACCAAAGACAGAGTTTCTGTAATTTTAATGTCTTCGGATACGCAATAAATGTCGTCAAGCACCAGACAATTAGGCTTGGATGGCGACCGACATAAACCAAGACGTCTGTCGTCGTACTTATAAACCACAGGCTTACACCTGACCCACTGAGTCATAGTTTGAAGGTCATACGCTCCACACCCTTTTATAAGGAAATGATCATTTTCCTTGAGAGAAAACGTTTCCCCGAGAGCTGTAATGTAATCCGCTTCGAAGCAATTAAAACCCACTAAGTACTGAGCGTGACGCGTCGGTGCTTCTGGAAAATTTGATACGGGTACGATCGAATGAGCCCACTGATGGATTGAGGGAACCCAGTTTGAAGCTACGTTTGTTTGGAGAAGCTCTATACCATTACGCCACTTAGTACTAAAAACCCTACCGCAGAGATAGCCATAATCCTCACTGAGGCATCTACCCGGCTCAAAGATGTAACGCCAATGCTGATTTACTTGCCCAAACAATGCTTGAGCTTTTTGAGCGATTTCTTTAAAAAAAATGTCAGCAGAGGGTGTTTTGATGTTGATATCTTTTGAGAATGAGTCTGCTGGAAAACCGCTTCCCAAGTCTAGTATTCCTCGCTCCGGCATATGTTTGACTAGGAAAGAAGCCCATAGCGCCAGCGTGTCAGTTATGGCTGTCGTCGCCGGCAGATTTGACCCAGCATTAAGATGAAATCCGACATGCTCTATGCACTCGTACCTGCGAAGGCAGGGCAAGAGAATTTCTTCAAACTCATTTGATGTACAGCCGAAGCGGGAATATCCAGTGTCTCGATAAAGATGCGATAAGCGAATTATGATCTGGCATTTCTTTCTGATGCTCGAACATATAGACCCTAGCCTCTCGACTTCACTAATGCTATCAACCTGCACCAGCACCTCGTGCTTAACAGCGAACAACAGTTCGTCATCAAGCTTAAGCGGGCCATCAAAAATTATTTGGCTGCTTTCAAAGCCTGCTTGTAACGCTAAATTGATTTCCTCTATTGAACAGGCCTCCACCCAGTAATGGTTATCTTTGAGCATTTGACAAAACGCCCCTAAATTACACGATTTCAACGAAGCCGCGAGCACGACCCCATCAAAGTGCTTTTTTGCAGAATGCATAAAGCTTTCCGCTTTCGCTCGGGCACTTTCAAGATCAAAAATGAAAAAAGGCCGATCAGGGCTGGCCTCCTCTAAGATATGATTCCGGACAGTCTCCATGAATTTTTCCGGGGGAGCTATTTGTGCCATGTCTGGAAAGCCACTCCTTGAAAATCTTTCTGAGCGTTCAAGCTTTTTCGAATTTCAAAAAAGTGACTATATAAAGCTTCTTGTTGATCCGTCGCCATAGCTCTAGTTTCAGGATTTTCTTGACATAAATAACGCCTTACACGCATTGCCAGTGCATCCTCACTTTCAGCAAACAGTTCGTACGTAAATTCGGAGCCGAGTGTAAATCCATGCTCCGTAAAAAATTCCTTCCAATAATCGTATGTCCAAGAGGGTTCTGGACGCCAGCCTAGTGCTTTCTCGACCGCATTTAGTATAAATTCCGGGGGCGTCAACCTGAAAAAAAAGTTTGAGATGCACAAGATTCCAGCATGCTTTAGAACTCGATGGCATTCTGACAATGCGCGCTGGCGATCTTGGATGAAACCAAAGTTACAACCACCTAGCACATGAGTGAATGACTCATTTTCGAATGGCAATGCGCAAGCATCGGCCACTAAGTATTGTAATTTATCGGCCGCATTTAGTTCGTTTGTTTTTTCATTAGCAACGCTGACTGCAGCACTACTTGTATCAATACCTACGGCCCGGCTTCCTACCTGCTCATAACAATACCTTGAACTAAATCCTGTAGAGCAAGCTAAATCTAGAAGATAAGAGCCAGAGGTAACAGTCGACGCCTCGATCAAATAGTCGAGCGCATGACTTGCACCAGGAGGTGTATTCTCTTGCTGCATGAATGCTACAAGATCAGGATAGGTCATAGAACTGAAGTCTACGCGTTTGGTGTTCACGAGATATCCTTCCGAGAAAGCATAATTAGAGATAGATGCGAAGACAAGCTTCGCATCTATTTAGAGTCAAGCTGGTGCAGATCCGCTTAAAGACCTACAGCTTTAGACGAGCTCTAATTGCACATCGAATGCTGGTGAGCACTCGGAAGTGTGCAGACGCTGGCAAGAGACTCCTTGAGTTGTTCATGTTTAGTAAAGGGTGCGACTGGTTGGCCCGCTGCATTGACTTGAAGCTGCGCCTCAGTCTCAACCGGTGCCGGTGGCAAAGCAGTAGCCTGTACGGCAGGCGAACTTGCCAAGATAACTGAAGCGATACCGAGCAATTTCTTATCCATGTTACATTCCTTTGTTTTCCGTGAGAACGATTATCGTTCCTGATTATAGTTGCGACTTATAGCTCTTTTGTCAAGCATCTTTTTAAAGTCGCGCAATAATTCTACCTCTCCTATGCAGACAGCTTAAAATGTTAACTCACTTCGCTTACTTGCAACTCCCTAAACACCGGATGGATAGTCAACCTTACAAGCTTACAGGATCATTCTAGAGCTATCCCAGCGCTCTATTCTGGATTCAAATCCTTTGAATGTGTGTGTTGCCAGTGCAGAAATCAAATTGCTGCTTAGCATCGACGCAAGACTGAAATTTACTGGGCCGTAGCTCGGCATTATGCCGCTTGGCAACCTTGTGAGTGGTGCCGATACGTCACGCCTGACGCTGGGCGCAAGGTTTTTCGCATCGCTTGGATTAAATAGGAGCGATGTACTGAAGCAATGAAGATATCCACCAGACACAACGGGTATATCGAACTCCTCTGCGATAAAAACACCATCTCTCGCGAGAGTAGGAGGGTCGTCAGCAGTTATAACGGCGCCTTGAACATCTGAAATAAGTTCCCTCAGCAACTCAAGTGAGCAGGGTTTCACGTGAGTTACTACGCTCAGATTTTCAAACCTTGCAGTCAGCGCCTTCTTGAGTACGTCCACTTTATAGCTTCCTACATCTGCAAGCGTCCAAAAGAGCTGGCGATTCAAGTTACTCTTTTCTACCACGTCATGATCGGTTAGTATTAGATTTCGTATACCCGCACCTGCTAACAGCATCGCCACTGAACTTCCGATTCCTCCACAACCAGCAATTATAATTTTGGAGTTCTTCAGTATTTCCATGTCGGCTATTACATCTGCACACTGGCGTGCAACACTCAAGAAGTAGCTCGTCGTTCTGCTGGTTACAGGATCTTGAAGAAGCTGCTTCACTTGTTCAATTTCATCGTGCGCACCTTGGATTAAAGCTCCACATTCCTTCAGGGCCTGCTCCAGCGATTGTTCGTCTCCACTTCTGAAACTCGAAATTCCTTTAGGGCCATTTATAATGGTCTCATCGGATTCCCGGGAAAACAGTACGGAGGGCGCAATAATGGCAACCGGCTTGCCGTGTTTGTAGTAAACTAAATCGTCCATGACTACCTCTTATGTCCGCATGACGCTTTTGAAATAAACGATTAGGAATGGGAAAAGTTTAAGGCTGGTTCAGCTGTCATCTTTTTCCGGTAGTGGAGGCTTTCAAGGCCTGAGAAATCACTGGGAAGCTGGGTGAAGGGCTAATCAAGCGCACGCGGGACAAACCTAGCAGCTCTGATCTAGTTCGCGCCGTGCTGGAGCTGAAGGCCAGCGGCATGTCGAAAACAGAGGTGAGTCGAGCGCTTGATTTACCGGAAGCGACTGTCAGTTGTTATAGGCTCAAGAACTGCCTGGCTAGAAAGGGATTTGTGGTCTTAGGCTCTGTATGAAAAGCCTTGATACTCGGTGATGCTGCGTTGGAAACAGCCTCGGAATGCTCATTTACAACCCGTAAAGTCGGGCGCGACTCCGACCGTTCCTCGGCTGTTTTCGCCTTGCCTGACCTTCGTCTCAAGACTTTTCATACAGACCCTAGCGGTTCATTTCCAGCACACTTCACAAGAAGCGATGGTGCTGGCTGACAACATTCGCCAGTGGATCGAAGTGGGAGTTCCACCGCGGGAAATCGCAGTATTGATGCCTCGTCAGGTAGACGACTATGGCTCGGCCCTGATGGCGGAGCTTGTCAGGCGGGGCATTACTTCAAGGAATGACAGCGAGCTGCAGGACTTGCCAAAAGAGCCTGCAGGCCGGCTGATGATCGACTACCTCACCTGCCTGTATGGCAAAGGCCAATCGGATGCCTGGGCGCGTCTGATGGACTTGTTCACCCCCTATGAGGAGGCCAGCGCATCCGCAGCAGGCGCAAGGCGCCCACCGAGAGACCGAGCTTAACGAAAAACGCTTGGCCGCGACACGCCGCTCAACGGCGGGTGATCAGGCCCTGGCGGGCGATGCGGGTGAGCTGGCCGATGACCTCGTCGGCATCCTGCGCCGCGGGGGCCTGGATCACGGCCAGGTCGAAGCGGTCGTTGCCATACTGATCGAGCTGGTCACAGCTGTCGGAGAACTGGATGAGGAAGGCACAGGCCTGGCCCTTGCGCCGGGAGAAGCCATCGAGATTGCGCAAAAGCGTGGGTTGATGCTGGCCGCCGAGCAGGATGCGCGGGGTACGGGAAGCCTGGTTCTTGGCCAGGGGGGTCAAACAGACACTGGTACGTGGGCAACTCATGGAGTCTCTCTCCGCCTCGCTGATCCCGCTGGGCAGCGGTGGGAGGCGTCACCGAACCAGCGCTTTAGCGGTATTTCGGATGACCCACCGGGGCCTCTCCTGCGCCCCGCAAGTAGCTGTTTAAATCGGCGCAATCGGTATGCTAGAGGGACACGCCGCAAGTTACAAGCTGCAAGTTGATCGCTTTGACCACTTGCAGCTTGAGGCTTGAAGCTTGCAGCTTTATTTCAGCGTGCGATCACATGGTCCAGCGACAGGCGGCCCGCGCCTTCGATCAGCACCGCCACGGTGCCGGCCAGCAGCGCCAGGGCGAACTCATAACCGTTGTTGGACATGAACAACCCGTTGCCGATATGCACCGAGAAGATCGCCACCACCAGGGTCACGCTGAGTGCCAGCGCAGCCGGGCGGGCCAAAAGGCCGACCACCAGCGCCAGGCCGCCAAAGAACTCGGCGCTACCGGACAGCAGCGCCATGAGGTAGCCCGGAGCCAGGCCGATGCTTTCCATCCACTGGCCGGTGCCTTCCAGGCCGTAGCCACCGAACAGGCCGAAGAGTTTCTGCGCGCCGTGGGCCATGAAGATGACACCGACCAGGATGCGCACGACGCTCAGGCCGTAGCCGGCGCGGGTGTTGAAAAGGGCTTTCAGGGAGTTGTTCATGAGGCGCTTCCTTGTTTGAGCGGGTGTGTGTTGGATGGGCGCCATCATAATCAAGTCATCGAATAATAAAATCGCAAAAAACGCGCAATTAATATCGAATAATTTGATTTGATCAGCGCTTGGCCACCCGCTCCAGGGAGGCACGCTCGCGGTTGAACGCGAGGTAGTACTTGTTGACGCTGTTGACGAAACTCACCGGCCCCATGCCCACCTGCTCCATGGCGATACGCTCGGTCTGGAAGAACCACTGGTTGCCATTGAGTCCCCGTCGCCGGGCTTCGGCGCGCATGGCCTGGACCCGCTCCGGCCCGAGGTTGTAGGCGGCCAGGATGAACGCCATGCGCTCGCGCTCGTTGAGCTGGGGGCTGGCGAAGAACTTGCGGCGGATCAGCGCCAGGTAGCGGGCACTGGCCTGGACATTGCCATCCACCGTGGCGGTGTTGCTCACGCCTACCCGCTGGGCCGCCGACGGCGTGATCTGCATCAGCCCGTGGGCACCGCCGGTGCCACGCGCCTTGGGATCGAGGGTGGACTCCTTGAACGCCAGGGCGGCCAGGTTGAGCCAGTCGAACTGCTGGTCGCCGCCATGTTTCTGCAGCACCGGGCGCAACGCGGCCAAGCGTTGGCGGTCCTGGCGAGCCAAGGGGTTATGCACCCGGTACTGGCGCCGGTAGATGCGCTCGAACGCCGCGTCCTGGTTGTCGGGCGCACGGTAGGTGGCCAGGAAGCGGTCCACCGCCGCACGCAACATCGGCGCATCCTTGCGCAGATACCAGCGCATGGCCTGGGGCGGAGCCAGCTGCAGCTTGCTGTCGACCCGCAGGCGCGGCATCACCCGCGCCCAGCGCTGGGCGATGGGACGCTCCACCACGGTCAGCGGGTAGATGCCCGCCTGGACCATCTCCAGCACATCCTCCACCGCCAGCGTCGGGTCGACCCACTCCACCTTGATCGGTGCCCGCTTGCGCAGCGCCAACTGCTGGTTGATCGCCTCGATCGCCGGCCCTGCGGCACTGGCGGTGGTCAGGGCGATGGTGCGCCCGGACAGCTGTTCGGCACGGTTGTAGCCGCGCTCGCCCTTGCGCCCGACCAGTTGCAAGGGAACCTGGTCGAGCACTGGCGCGCTGGCATCGACGCCGCGCACCACGCCAGGGTCGAGCAGTTCACCGGGCGCGGCAAGATCGCCCTCGCCGCGCTGCAGCGCACCAAGCAACTGTTCCTTGGCGCGGGGGATGATCTTCAGGGTGATTTCCTGGCCGTCGGCGACCCGGGCATTGAGGGCGTGCTCCAGGGCACGCAGGCGGTAGTACTCGATCCCGACCGGTTCACCCTTTACCTCGCCGGAGCTGTTGCGGCTCTGGTTGACCAACACCCGCAGCACCTTGCTCGAGCGGATCTGCGTCAGGTCACGGGCCTGGCTGGCAGGCACATGCTGCTGCGGCCCCGCCTCGCCGGCAGCGACCGGCCCGGCGGCCAGCAACCCGGACAGCAACAGGCTGGTGAAAAAGGTTCGCACCATGGCGGTAAGGGTCCGAGGGCGGTTGGCAGGCACCATGCGCTGTGATCGATCCGTGATAAATGACCGCAACAGACCACGGCAAACGTTTGAAGTTCTTGGCTTTTTCGCGATATCTGGGTTTTTGCTATGCTGGCCGCCCCGCGGCAAGAGGTAGCACCATGCAACTGATCGATATCGGCGTCAACCTGACCAACAGCAGTTTCCGCGACCAGCAGGCCGCTATCGTCGAGCGTGCCGTGGAAGCCGGCGTGGCACAGATGGTCCTCACCGGCACCAGCCTGGATGTCAGCGCCGAGGCGCTTGAACTGTGCCAGCGCCTGGACGAGCCCGGCCAGCGTCTGTTCGGTACTGCCGGCGTGCACCCCCACGATGCCAGCCACTGGAGCGCCGACAGCGAACGCCAACTGCGCGAACTGCTCGCTCAGCCACGGGTCGTGGCCGTGGGCGAATGCGGCCTGGACTTCAACCGCGACTTCTCCCCACGCCCCGCCCAGGAAAAGGCCCTGGAGGCGCAGCTGGCGCTGGCGGTCGAGCTGCGCCTGCCGGTGTTCCTCCACGAGCGCGAGGCAAGCGAACGCCTGCTGGCGATCCTCAAAGGCTACCGCGACCACCTGAGCGCGGCGGTGGTGCACTGCTTCACCGGTGAACGCCAGGCACTGTTCGCCTACCTCGACATGGACCTGCATATCGGCATCACCGGCTGGATCTGCGACGAGCGTCGTGGCACCCACCTGCACCCACTGGTCGGCAGCATCCCGCAAGGCCGCCTGATGCTGGAAAGCGACGCGCCCTACCTGCTGCCCCGAAGCCTCAGGCCCAAGCCGAAGAACGGTCGCAACGAGCCTGCGTTCCTTCCCGAAGTGCTGCGCGAGGTGGCACAGCACCGCGGCGAAGCGATGGAGCACACCGCCGCCCATACCAGCACCTGCGCCCGCGCGTTCTTCGGCCTGCCTGAGGTTTCTTGACGCATATCAACGAGGCTTCTGGCCTTGGCGGGCACAATGATGGCACCTTGCCAATAATGTTTCCGCCAACTCAGAGAAGACCTACCATGGGTGCCTGGCTTAGCAACGTTTCCCTCAAATACAAGTTCTGGGCCGTCAACGCAGTGGCCTTCGTCACCACGCTGATGCTGGTGCTCTACGCGGTGCACCTGGAGCAACAAGCCCGCGCCAGCGGCGCCCGGGCGCAAGCGCAGGCCCAGGCCGAACTGCTGGCAGCCTGGCCCGCCGGACAGGCACTGCCCACGCAGGCCAACCTGATCACCTGGCGCAACGGCCAGACGCCGCAATTTGCCGGCGAACCACTCGAGGCCCTGCGCGATGCCCAAGGCTGGGTCGATCTGCCCGGGGCCTGGATCCTCGGCGACAACCCGCTGCGCGGCGCCCAGGTATTGCGCCGGGGCGAGCAGCACATCGCCGTGCTTGCCCAGTCCCCCAGCCTGCGTCAGGTCTATTTCGACCGCTTCAGCAACTATGCCGTGTGCGTGCTGATCCTGATGCTGGCGATGCTGTGCGCCTCGCAGTTGCTGATCCGCTTCCTGCTCAGCCAGCTCAACACCCTCAAGGATGTGATGCTGCATGTGGAAAAGACTGGCGACCTCTCGGCCCGGGTGCCGCTGGCCTGCGGCGACGAGGTCGGGCAGATGGCCGGTGCCTTCAACGCCATGCAGACCACTTACCACCGCGTGGTCAGCACCGTCGCGCGCACCGCCGCGCAGCTGGATTCGGGGGCCGCGCGCCTGGCCGGCAGCATGGACGAGGTGCGCCACGGCATGATCGGCCAGCAGAGCGAGACCGACCAGGCGGCCACCGCAATCAACGAGATGACCGCCACGGTACACCATATCGCCCAGCACGCCGGCGCCACCCGCGACCTGTCGCAGACCGCCGACACCCTGGCCGGCAGCGGCCAGGCCGTGGTCAGCCGCGTGCAGGATTCGATTGCCGGGCTGTCCAGTGGTGTGCAGCAGACCGCCGAAATGATCCGCCAGTTGGCCGACGACAGCCAGAAGATCAATGGCGTGGTGGGGGTCATCCACAGCATCGCCGAACAGACCAACCTGCTTGCCCTCAACGCCGCCATCGAGGCCGCCCGGGCCGGCGACCTGGGCCGGGGCTTCGCCGTGGTCGCCGACGAGGTGCGCAACCTGGCCAAGCGCGTGCAGACCTCCACCGACGAGATCACCAGCATGGTCGCCGACCTGCAGGCCGGCACCCGCGACGCGGTGGATTTCATGCAGGAAAGCTCGTATAAGGCCGACGATTGCGTCAAGCAGGCGCGCGAAGCCGGCGAGGCCCTGGCCGAGATCACCAGCGCGGTGGCACAGATGCGCGAAAGCAACACCCAGATCGCCGTGGCCGCCGAGCAGCAGAGCCAAGTGGCCGAGGAAATGAACCGCGCCGTCGTCAGCATCCGCGACGTGACCGAAGAGACCGTGCAGCAGACCGTGGGCTCGGCCACCACCAGCAGCGAACTGGCGACCCTCGCCGGCGAACTGAACAAGGCCATCGGCCAGCTCAAGCTTTGACCAGCACTGGCTATGGTCACCATAGCCAGCCTCGATTGGCCCCCCTGCGGGGGCCGCACTAAGCTTTGGACAGACCCCTGAGGATCCGTCCATGAGCAAACGACTGCCCAACCTGCCCGCCTGGCAATGGCGCGGCTACCACCACAATCACCGCCACCCCACCAACCTGGTGCTGCATCTGATCGCAGTGCCGCTGTTCATCCTGGGCGCGCTGCTGGTGCTGTCGGGGCTGTTCGCGCTGGACCTGTCGCAGATCGCCGTGGGCGTCATTGCGTTGGCCGCCGGGTTGGGCCTGCAACGCCATGGGCACCGCCTGGAAGCCGAGCAGCCCGAGCCTTTCGCCAATCGCCAGGATGCCCTGCAGCGGCTGCTCACCGAGCAATTCATCACCTTCCCGCGCTTCGTGCTCAGCGGCGCCTGGTGGCGAGCGTGGCGCGAGCGGCACAAGCACGGGAAATGACAAGATCGAGCACACAGCGCCGCTGACGCGGCGCATCGCCGGCAAGCCCGCTCTCACAGGAATGGTGTATGACCCAGCGTTAACACGATCGGAGTGGGAGCCGGCTTGCCGGTGATGGGGCGCAAAGCGGCCCCTGTCCAGTGTCCTGCCAGACTCAGGCGAACACGGTCACCGTCTGCCGACTCAATGCCAACAGTTCCCCTTCAGCCGTCCACAACGCCGCGGCTGCATGCCCATAGCCATCACGGGCATACTCGGTCTCGACCACATAGCGGCACCAGTCGAGGGTCGATAGTTGCGGCGTGGGCTGCACGAATTCGATGGTCCAGGTCAGCGTGCTACCGGCGGCGGGCTGCTTGAGATATGGCAGCAGGCTGGGCGGCCAGGCATCGACCAGCGCCAGCAGGTGCGCCACCCCGACCGGCTCCTCGGCGACATCACGCAGGCGTACCCAACCGCCCATATGCCGTGAGTCATTGCCACTGAACGGCAGGCCGCCCACCGCCCAGCGAAACGCCACGTGCTGCATGAATTCCGGTGTAATGCCCTTGATGAAGGGCAGCTCCGGTGCCGCCTCCTGCAGCGGCTTCATCGGCATCGCGGCTGGCGCGTCGACCGCCACCACGGAAGGACGACCGGCACCGAAACTGCCCTGCACCAGGGTCACCACCTGGCCATCCTGCACGGCGCGTCCCAGCAAGGTGCTGACCGCCTTGCCCTCGCGCAGCACCTCAACCTCCAGGCTGATCGGCACATCCGGCGCCGCCGGGCCGACGAAGGTGATGGCCAGCGAACGCACCGGGCGGTTGTCGCCGAGCTTCTGGCGCATCGCTTCGTGCACCATCGCCGCCATCAGGCCGCCGAACACCGCGCGGCCCTGGGCCCAGCCAGCCGGCACGCTGACCGCCTCGGGGTGAGCGCGCGCGGCTGTCAGCAATTCTGTGAAGTTCATGTGCCAGGGCTCCTGCGCGAAAAGAACCGATAGTAACCAGCGATCACGCCAGCCACAGCCCGCATTTCGGTCATTTGCCGGGACTAACGGCGCGCCAGGGCTTTTTGCAATGCCTCGAGGGTCAGATCCGAGCGCCCCTCGGCAGCATGCAGCTCATGCTCCCAGGCCACCTTGCAGCCCGCCAGGTCGCTGTGCTCATGTACCTGCAGCAACCACTGCACGCGGTCATGCCAGTCGCCAAGATCGCCTTGCGCCTTTTTCAACAGCCGCTGCAGCCCCTTGCCGGCATGCTCGAGTTGGGGGTAGGCCTCGTCCCCATAGCGAACGCGCTTGATCAGCAGGCGCAGACGATGCCGATCATGGGCCGGGTCGTCCAGCGCCCTGGCCAGCTTGCGCCATTGCTTCTCGAGGCGCTTGTCGATGCGCCTGCGCATGCCTTGCGTCAAGCCTTCGCGGTCGGCAGCACGCAAAAACAGCGGAAAGGCGTCGAGGATTGCCAGCACCCGAGTAAGCTGGGCACTGGACGCGACGCCGGCAAAGGTCCGTGCCCTCCCCTCCTGGCGGCGCTCGCCGGCCTGCACATGACCGCGCCCGACCAGTTGCGCGGCCAGCACTTCACGGTCACGCAACGGTGTGGTGAGCGTGCCCAGTGCCCCCGCCGCTTCCTCCAACTGCTCGACACCCGGCAAGCCACGCAAAGGCCGCAACAAACTGCGCAGCCGCCGTAGGGTGGTGCGCAGGTCGTGCAGCGCCTCGCTGTCGGTATCGGCGGCGAGGCGCTCGCGACAGGCCAGCATTCCCACCTGCAGGGCCAGGACCCTGGAAACCACATGGTCGATCATGCTCGGCATGTGACGCTCCTCACTCAACGCCCGGCGCGGGACTCACGAATGTAGAAACGCGCTTTCTCGGCCTTGTGGGTACAACCTTCAAAGCCTTCGAACTGCTGCTGGGTCTTGGCACCGGTCAGCAGCGACAACGCCTTGGAATAGCTCACGGTGCCGGCAAAGCCTTCGGCCTTGGCCAGGTCAAGTTCCTTCCAGGCGGCATCGAGCTGGGTCGCGCAACTGTCACGGTAGGCCGTCTTGCCCGCGCAGCCGGCCAAGGCCAGGGCAATCAGAGGAAGGGTGATCCAGGCTTTCATCGGTAATACCTCGAGGGTGGAAACTGAAGTGGCCGTTCGACGGCAAAGCAAACAAAAAGTGCCCTGCTCAGCGTAGTCCAGCACGGACTACATTGAAGCACAGGCGGCATGGGTGCATTGTTGGACCATGGTTGCACAGGCACGGGGGGAAAAATCATGGGCAAACGCGTGGCGTTGGTGCTGGGCTCCGGCGGGGCCCGAGGGTACGCGCACATCGGTGTGATCGAGGAGATCGAACGCCGCGGCTACGAGATCGCGTGCATCGCCGGTTGCTCCATGGGCGCGGTGATCGGCGGCATCTACGCCGCCGGCAAGCTCGACGAGTACCGCAGCTGGATCGAGAGCCTGGACTACCTCGACGTGCTGCGCCTGGTCGATGTCAGCTTTCGCCTGGGCGCCATTCGTGGCGACAAGGTGTTCGGGCAGATCCGCAAGATCGTCGGTGAAATCAACATCGAGCAATTGCGCATTCCCTACACAGCGGTCGCCACCGACCTGACCAACCAGCAGGAAATATGGTTCCAGGAGGGCTGCTTGCACCAGGCCATGCGCGCCTCGGCGGCCATTCCCAGCCTGTTCACCCCGGTGGTGCAAGGTAATCGCATGCTGGTCGATGGCGGTATTCTCAATCCGTTGCCGATCGTCCCGGTGGTGTCCAGCCACTGCGACCTGATCATCGCCGTCAACCTCAACGCCACCAACCAGAAGCAGTATCAGTTGCCGGTGATCGAGCGCCCGGCGGCGTTCAAGATGCGTTTCGACGCCTTGATCAGCTCGCTGGGGTCGCGCCTGCCGTTCCGGCGCAAGCCGGCCGAACAGCTGATCCGCCTGGAGCAGGAGATCGTCGCCGAAGGGCTGGCCTCATCCAACCCCTGGCTGGGCGAGAGCGCCGAACCGCAGGGCCAGCAGCCGGCGGCGGCGCCACAGAGCGAAGGCGCGCCCAAGTCGGCCACTGGCTCGTTCATCGTCGACAACGTCGGCCCCGCGTCCTTGCTGGACCTGATCAACCAGAGTTTCGAAGTGATGCAGACGTCGTTGGCGCAGTACAAGATCGCCGGGTATCCGCCGGATGTACTGATCAACGTACCCAAGCGGGTGTGCCGGTTCTTCGAGTTCTACAAGGCGCCGGAGCTGATCGCCCTGGGGCGGGAGATCGCCCGGGACACGCTGGACAACCATGAGGGAATCCGGCGCCCCTGAAACAAGTCCGTGCACACCTGCCGCAGGTCGTCATGCAGGAGCGGGCTTGCCCCGCGATGAACCAAAGCCAGAAACGAAACAGGCCGCATAAGCGGCCTGTTTCGCGATCAGCACACGACTCAGTAGCGGGTGATGTCGGCACTGCCTTCAAGCAGCTTGCGATAGGCCGCGAAGTCCTGCGAACCGGCACGCGATGCGAGATAGCGACGGATCTGCGCCTTCTCGTCATCGGTGGCGGCAGCACCTTCGTTGACGCCCTTCAGTTGCAGGACCACCAGGCTGCCATCGCCCAGCACCACGCTGCCGTAGACTGGCTTGTCCTTGGCCGCTGGCTTGCCGAGGCGGAACACCGCCTGCAGCTCGGCCGGGTCGATGCCATCCTGGCCACGGGTGACCGCTTCATGGAGCTTCCAGCCCTGACCTTCGGCCTTGACCGAGCCATCCCGCAGGCCGGCGATCAGTTTGTCGGCCTTGGCCTTGAGTTCGGCAATCGCCTTCTCCTTGGCCAGGTGCTCGTTGATGTTCTTGGCCACGGCCTCCAACGGCAGCTGCTCGGGCTTGCGGTGCTCCTTGACGCGCACAACCACCACGGTTTCCGGGTCGAGTTCGATGGCGTTGCTGTTGGCGCCCTCTTCGAGCACCTGCTCGCTGAACGCGGCCTGGATCACCGCACGGTTGGCAGTGATGCCTTCACCACCCTCGCGACCGAAGGCGGCAGAGGTGTGTACCTTCAGGCCCAGGTCCTGGGCCGGCTGGGCCAGGTCGGAAGCTTCGAAGGCGGTGTCTTCGAGCTGCTTGGTGGCCTCGACGAAGCGCTGCTCCACCTGCTGGGTCTTCAGCTCGTGGGTCAGTTTGTCCTTCAGGCTGGCGAAGCTCGGTACGTCCGGCGCCTGCACGCCCAGCAGCTTGATCAGGTGGTAGCCGAACTCGGTGCGCACGGGTACCGATACCTGGTCCTTGTTCAGCTTGTACAGCGCGTCCTCGAAGGCCGGGTCGTACACGCCAGGGCCGGCGAAGCCGAGGTCCCCACCGGTGCTGGCCGAGCCTGGATCCTGGGAGAATTCCTTGGCCAGTTTGGCGAAGTCCTCGCCTTTGCCCAGGCGCTGCTGGATCTCTTCGATGCGGGCCTTGGCCTTGGCATCGTCGGTCTTGTCGTTGACCTCGATCAGAATGTGCGCGGCATGGCGCTGCTCGCCCAGATTGGCGATTTCCTTCTCGTACAGGGCCTTGAGCTCGCCCTCGTCGACCTTGACCTGATCGAAGAAGGCCGACTTCTTCAGCTCGAGGTAATCGATGACCACTTGATCCGGGGTCATGAATTCCTTGGCGTGCTGGTCGTAGTGCGCCTTGACCTCGTCATCGCTCACCTTGACCGCGGCCGGATCGGCCTTGAAGGTCTGCGAAGCGAAATCACGGGTCTGCTTCTCGAGGCGGGCGAAGGCTTCAACCTGCTTGTCGGTGACGAAGCTGCTGCCGGCAAGGCCGGTGCGCAGTTGGCCGATGAGCATTTCCTGGGCGAGCATCTCGCGGAACTGCATGCGCCCGTAGCCCATCTGGCGGATGACCGAATCGAAGCGCTCGGCGCTGAACTTGCCATCGACCTGGAATTCAGGCGTCTGCAGGATCAGCTGATCCAGCGCGGCCTCGGAAAAAGCGAACTTGGCATCTTCGGCACCCTGCAACAGCAGCTTGCGATCGATCAGCCCCTTGAGCGCGGCTTCGCGCAGCATCTTCTCGTCCAGCAGCGCAGGGTCGAAATCCTTGCCCAACTGTTGCATCAGCTGGCGGCGCTGCATGTCCACGGCCTGGCTCAGCTCGTTCTGGCTGATGGTCTGGCCGTTCACCTTGGCGGCGTCCTGGCTATGGCTGGCGGCCTGGAAAATGGCCTCGAAACCGGTCAACGCCATCAGTACGACGATGAGGCCGATGATGGTCTTGGCAATCCAACCTTGTGAATTGTCCCTGATATTCTGCAGCATGCGTCCCCCAGAAACGGCTGTACCACTGCGTCGACAACCGCGGAGCGTGGGTAGAATCCTGATAGAAGAAAGGCGCATCCAGTGGATGCGCCTTTTCGAAGCGAGCGTGCCAGCGGGAACGTTTGCGACCCGCCGTCACGCGGTCGGCCCTGGCGACGCCCGGGCCGGCTGAAAGACGACTTAGTTGACGGCGTCTTTCAGGCCCTTGCCAGCTTTGAAGCCAGGAACCTTGGCGGCAGCGATCTTGATCGCCTTGCCGGTTTGCGGGTTACGGCCGGTGCGCTCAGCGCGCTCCTTGACCGAGAAGGTGCCGAAGCCAACCAGGACAACATCGTCACCGGCTTTCAGGGCGCCTTGAACGGATTCGATCACTGCGTCCAGCGCACGGCCGGCTACAGCTTTCGGGATGTCAGCGGATGCGGCGATAGCGTCAATCAGTTCCGACTTGTTCACTCTAAGTCCCCTTATTTCTCTATTGAGTTTGTTTCTAAGTATGTAATGAAAAGCTTATGAAACGAGCGCTGGGTGGCCTGTTGACACTGGCGTGCCGCTTTATAGCAAGGGGCCGAAAATGCTGTCAACCAAAGCCCCCCAGCGAAATACGTACTAGTGCGTGCTGATTCTTTCCTTAGCATCGCCGTCGCGCTTCTCATCTTTCGCGACAATCTCCGGAGCCACATCTGGCAAGGGCTCCGGGGCGTATTGCAGCGCAATTTGGAGGACTTCGTCAATCCATTTGACCGGTTTGATCTGAAGATCCTGTTTGATGTTTTCCGGAATCTCCTTCAAGTCGCGAACATTCTCTTCCGGAATGATCACCGTCTTGATCCCGCCACGGTGTGCCGCCAGGAGTTTTTCCTTGAGCCCGCCAATGGCCAGGACCTGGCCACGCAAGGTGATCTCACCGGTCATCGCCACATCGGCGCGAACCGGGATCTGGGTCAGGGCCGACACCAGCGCGGTGCACATGCCGATACCGGCGCTAGGGCCATCCTTGGGCGTGGCACCTTCGGGCATGTGGATGTGAACGTCGCGCTTCTCGTGGAAGTCTGAAGCGATCCCCAGGCTTTGAGCGCGGCTGCGCACCACCGTCTGCGCGGCGGTGATCGACTCGACCATGACGTCGCCGAGCGAACCGGTCTTGATCAATTGCCCCTTGCCGGGAATAACCACCGCCTCGATGGTCAGCAGCTCACCACCCACCTGAGTCCAGGCCAGGCCCGTGACCTGGCCGATTTGATCCTGCTGCTCGGCCAGGCCGTAGCGGAACTTGCGCACGCCCAGCAACTGCTCGAGCTGCTCGCCGGTTACCTTGACCTTCACCTGCTTGGCACCGGTGTGCTCCTTGACCACTTTGCGGCACACCTTGGCGATCTGGCGCTCCAGGCCACGCACGCCGGCCTCGCGGGTGTAGTAGCGAATGATGTCGCGAATGGCCGAAACGTCGACCTCCAGCTCATCCTTCTTCAAACCGTTGGCCTTGACCTGCTTGGGCACCAGGTACTTGACCGCGATGTTGATCTTTTCGTCCTCGGTGTAGCCCGGCAGGCGGATGACTTCCATGCGATCAAGCAGCGCCGGCGGGATGTTCATCGAGTTCGAGGTGCACAGGAACATCACGTCCGAGAGGTCGTAGTCGACCTCCAGGTAGTGATCGTTGAAGTTGTGGTTCTGCTCGGGGTCGAGCACCTCCAGCAACGCCGAGGCCGGGTCACCGCGCATGTCGCTGCCCATCTTGTCGATCTCGTCGAGCAGGAACAGCGGGTTGCGTACACCGACCTTGGTCATTTTCTGAATCAGACGACCGGGCATCGAGCCGATGTAGGTACGACGGTGGCCACGGATCTCGGCCTCGTCACGCACGCCGCCCAACGCCATGCGCACGAACTTGCGATTGGTGGCGGCGGCGATCGACTCGGCCAGCGAGGTCTTGCCCACGCCAGGTGGCCCGACCAGGCACAGCACCGGGCCACGGATCTTCTTCACCCGCTTCTGCACGGCGAGGTACTCGAGGATGCGTTCCTTGACCTCTTCCAGACCGTAGTGGTCCGCGTCGAGGATCTCCTCGGCCTTGGTCAGGTCCAGGCGCACCTTGCTCTGGGCTTTCCATGGCACCTGCACCAGCCAGTCGAGGTACGAGCGCACCACGGTAGCTTCAGCCGACATCGGCGACATCTGCTTGAGCTTGTTCAGCTCGGCCTGGGCCTTGGCCAGGGCGTCCTTGGGCAAGCCTGCGGCGTCGATGCGCTTCTTCAGCTCCTCGACTTCGTTGTGGCCTTCGTCGCCATCGCCAAGCTCCTTCTGAATGGCCTTCATCTGCTCATTCAGGTAGTACTCGCGCTGGCTGCGCTCCATCTGCTTCTTCACGCGACCGCGAATGCGTTTCTCGACCTGCAGCAGGTCGATCTCGGCATCGAGCAGCGCCAGCACGTGTTCGACACGCGCCTGCAGGTCGACGATCTCGAGGATTTCCTGCTTCTGCTCGATCTTCAACGCCATGTGCGCGGCCATGGTATCGACCAGGCGCCCAGGCTCCTCGATGCTGTTGAGCGAGGACAACACTTCGGCCGGGACTTTCTTGCCCAGTTGCACGTATTGCTCGAACTGAGACAGCAGGGTGCGCACGAAGACCTCGGACTCGCGCTCGGCGGTCTCGACTTCGTCGATCAGGCTGACTTCGGCACGGATATGGCCATCGACTTCATTGAAGCGCTCGACAGCACCACGCTGCTCACCCTCGACCAGCACCTTGACGGTGCCATCGGGCAGCTTGAGCAGTTGCAGCACGGTGGCGACAGTGCCCACGCGATACAGGGCGTCTTCACCCGGATCGTCGTCGGCAGGATTCTTCTGGGCCAGCAGGAGGATCTGCTTCTCGCCCGTCATCGCGGCCTCGAGGGCCTCGATGGACTTCTCACGCCCCACGAACAGTGGGATGACCATGTGCGGATAGACGACTACGTCGCGCAATGGCAAAAGAGGCAAGTCGAGGGTGGTCTTCATGATTTCGCCTCTACAGCGGCCATGTGGCCGGAAACCGTTGGAAATGGTGCTTGGGGCTAATGTGGGGGCAGCCCTGGGAAATTACAAGCGCCCAGGCCATGAAATGCAAAAAGGGGCCAAAAAGGCCCCTTCCTGTTGCTACCCCGTTCCCGATCAGGCGTCGGGAGCGGCCTTGGCTTGCGGCTCGCTGTTCTCGTAGATCAGCAGCGGCTGCGAAGAGCCTTCGATAACGCTTTCGTCGATCACCACCTTGCTGACATCCTTCTGCGAAGGAATCTCGTACATGGTGTCGAGCAGCACGCCCTCGAGGATCGAACGCAGGCCACGGGCGCCGGTCTTGCGCTCCAGCGCCTTGCGGGCAACGGCCTTGAGCGCATCGCTGCGGAACTCGAGGTCGACGCTTTCCATCTCGAACAGCTTGGCGTATTGCTTGGTCAGCGCGTTCTTCGGCTCGGTAAGGATCTGCATCAGCGCAGCCTCATCCAGCTCGTCCAGCGTCGCCAGAACCGGCAGACGGCCGACGAACTCCGGAATCAGGCCGAACTTGACCAGATCGTCCGGCTCGACCTCACGCAGCGACTCGCCGACCTTCTTGCCCTCTTCCTTGCTGCGCACTTCGGCACTGAAGCCGATGCCGCCCTTGGTGGAGCGGTTCTGGATGACCTTTTCCAGGCCAGAGAACGCGCCACCGCAGATGAACAGGATGTTGCGGGTATCAACCTGCAGGAACTCCTGTTGCGGGTGCTTGCGACCGCCTTGCGGCGGCACCGAGGCAACGGTGCCCTCGATCAGCTTCAACAGCGCCTGCTGCACGCCCTCGCCCGAGACGTCACGGGTGATGGACGGGTTGTCCGACTTGCGCGAGATCTTGTCGATCTCGTCGATGTAGACAATGCCCATCTGGGCCTTTTCCACGTCGTAGTCGCACTTCTGCAGCAGTTTCTGAATGATGTTCTCGACGTCCTCACCGACATAACCGGCTTCGGTCAGGGTGGTGGCGTCGGCAATGGTGAACGGTACGTTCAGCAGGCGCGCGAGTGTCTCGGCCAGCAGCGTCTTGCCCGAGCCGGTCGGCCCGATCAGCAGGATGTTGCTCTTGCCCAGTTCGACTTCGTCGCCCTTCTTGTCACGCTGGTTCAGGCGCTTGTAGTGGTTGTACACCGCTACCGCCAGCACCTTTTTCGCGCGTTCCTGACCAATGACGTACTGGTCCAGGATACCGCTGATTTCTTTCGGCGAGGGTAGCTTGTGCGCGTTGCTCTCGGCCTGGGCTTCCTGCACCTCCTCACGGATGATGTCGTTGCACAGGTCGACGCACTCGTCGCAGATAAATACCGAGGGGCCGGCAATCAACTTGCGCACTTCGTGCTGGCTTTTGCCGCAGAAGGAGCAATAGAGCAATTTGCCGTTGTCCTCGCCGTTACGGGTGTCAGTCATTCGATCGATCCAATCCGGTAGGCTTGAAACACAAGATGAAGGCAATCGCTGGCTTTTTCAAGTCCGCGGGTAGGCGCAATCTGCACCCACCCGCTCTGGCGCATTGCTTCAGGATGCCAGTTGCCGCTTGTCGTAGACCGAGTCGATCAGGCCGTACTCGGCCGCGCGCGCAGCGCTCATGAAGTTGTCACGCTCGGTGTCGCGCTTGATGGTTTCCAGCGGCTGGCCGGTGTGATGGGCCAGCAGCTCGTTCAGGCGCGCCTTGATGTTGAGGATTTCCTGGGCGTGGATCTCGATATCGGTCGCCTGGCCCTGGAAGCCGCCCAGCGGCTGGTGAATCATCACCCGCGAGTTGGGCAGGCAGTGGCGCTTGCCGGCGGCACCAGCCGCGAGCAGGAAGGCGCCCATGCTGCAGGCCTGGCCGATACAGATGGTCGAGACGTCCGGCTTGATGAACTGCATGGTGTCGTAGATCGACATGCCAGCTGTCACGGAGCCGCCTGGGGAGTTGATGTAAAGATGGATATCCTTGTCCGGGTTTTCCGCCTCAAGGAACAGCAGTTGCGCCACTACCAGGTTGGCCATGTAGTCCTCTACAGGGCCGACCAGGAAGATCACGCGCTCCTTCAGGAGGCGCGAATAGATGTCGTAGGCGCGTTCGCCACGGGCGGACTGCTCGATAACCATCGGGACCAGGCCGCCCGCGGCCTGGATGTCAGAGCTCTGCTGAATATAAGAATTGCGGGACATGTCCTGCACTCACTCCCAAATAGTCATGGCTTGAATACGCACAAGCCAGCGCGAAGGCTGGCTTGTGGGGGTTTCCTACGAGAGTAGCCTGTTACTCAGCGTCGGCAGCTGCCTGGGCTGGCTTCACAGCTTCTTCGTACGAGACCGATTTGTCGGTCACAGTCGCTTTCTGCAGGACAGTATCTACAACTTGTTCTTCCAGTACAACCGAACGCACTTCGTTCAGTTGCTGGTCGTTCTTGTAGTACCAGGCGATGACCTGCTCAGGCTCCTGGTAGGCCGAGGCCATCTCTTCGATGACTTCGCGAACCTTGGTTTCGTCCGGCTTCAGGTCGAACTGCTTGACCACTTCGGCAACGATCAGGCCCAGGACCACGCGGCGCTTGGCCTGCTCTTCGAACATCTCGGCTGGCAGCTGCTCAGGCTTGATGTTGCCACCGAACTGCTGAACGGCCTGCACGCGCAGACGGTTGACTTCGTTTTCCAGCAGGGCTTTCGGCACGTCGACCGGGTTGGCGGCCAGCAGACCGTCCATGACCTGGTTCTTGACCTTGGTCTTGATGGCCTGGCGCAGTTCACGCTCCATGTTCTTGCGAACTTCGGCGCGGAAGCCTTCCAGGGTCGATTCCTTGATGCCGAACTGGGCGAAGAAGGCTTCGTTCAGTTCTGGCAGCACAGGAGCCGAAACGCTGTTGACGGTAATGGTGAACTCGGCGGCCTTGCCTGCCAGGTCCAGGTTCTGGTAGTCCTCTGGGAAGGTCACGTTGACCACGCGCTCTTCGCCAGCCTTGGCGCCAACCAGACCTTCTTCGAAGCCCGGGATCATGCGGCCGGAGCCCAGTACCAGCTGGGTGCCCTTGGCCGAACCACCGGCGAAGGCTTCACCGTCGATCTTGCCGACGAAGTCGATGTTGACCTGGTCGTCGTTCTGCGCGGCGCGCTCGACAGCCTCGAAGCGGGTGTTCTGCTTGCGCAGGACTTCCAGCATGTTGTCCAGGTCGGCGTCAGCCACTTCGGCGCTCAGGCGCTCGACAGCGATCGAGTCGAAACCGGCAACGGTGAACTCAGGGAAGACTTCGAAGATGGCGACGAACTCGAGGTCCTTGCCTTTTTCGAACGATTTTGGCTCGACGGCAGGAGCGCCGGCGGGGTTCAGCTTCTGCTCGACGATGGCTTCGTAGAAGGAAGCCTGGACCAGGTCACCGAAGGCTTCCTGACGGGCATCGGCCTCGAAACGCTGGCGGATCACGCTCATTGGCACCTTGCCCGGGCGGAAGCCCGCGATCTTGGCGCGCTTGGCAGTCTGCTGCAGACGCTTGTTGACTTCGTTCTCGACGCGCTCGGCCGGAACGGCGATGGTCATGCGGCGCTCGAGAGCGGAAGTGTTTTCAACAGAAACTTGCATGGATATTCCTCGTTGCACAGACGTTAGCCGGCGATAACCCGACTCCAGAATCAAGGGCAAACATTCTAGTGACTCGCGCACCAGAAGTCACCCCACCCGGATTGTCGGCGAAACACGCCGGTCGATTTCCCTGGAAGGCCCGCACGACGGGGCGTCGAGCCTATTCATATAACGACCGCGCGCCACCTCGAATGCCGCGCAGTTGTAAAACCTTGTCAAACAAACAACAGCCTGGGCGATCGCCAGTTTTATTGCGGCTCGATCTCGTTGAACTGGCAGTATTCTTCCCAAGCCAGGCCCAACGCCTCGGCCACCTCGCGGTGCACTTCCAGGCGCATGACCTGCAACTGCTCCGGCGACTCGGCGATCAACTGCAACGCGTACTCCCAAGGCTGGACGCCCTGCTCCTGGGCTGCATCCTCGAACGCCCATTCGATCTGCTGGGCCTGCTCACGGGCATCCAGCTCACGGATTTCTTCGAGCAACTGCGGATTTGCCTCGGCAAAACGCTGCAGCGCCAGGGCCTGGCGCGCCTCTTTTGCAATCATTTGCGCTACTCCTCTGCCAGTCTGTTCAGCCAGGCATTCAACCGGCTGAAATCTAACAGCTTTTATCGCCTGACCACCAGTAGCCACAGGCACCGGATGGCAGAAACAAAAAAGGCGCCCGATCATTCGATCCGGGCGCCTTCTGAAAATATGGGGTGGACGATGGGAATCGAACCCACGACAACCGGAATCACAATCCGGCGCTCTACCAACTGAGCTACGCCCACCATAATGCAGTGTTGCGGTACAGCCTTACAGAAACATGGTGCGGACGAAGAGACTCGAACTCTTACAGCTTGCGCCGCTGGAACCTAAATCCAGTGTGTCTACCAATTTCACCACGTCCGCATGAAACGCTTAGAACAAGGGCGCCGGATCATTCAATCGAGGCGCCCCTGAAAAATCTGGGGTGGACGATGGGAATCGAACCCACGACAACCGGAATCACAATCCGGCGCTCTACCAACTGAGCTACGCCCACCATAACGCGTTACTGCTTACTTGCCCGAGCCTAAATGGCGCACCCGGCAGGACTCGAACCTGCGACCATCCGCTTAGAAGGCGGATGCTCTATCCAGCTGAGCTACGGGCGCTTAAGCTTCCAGCCAAACCGAACAAGCGAACCACTTGCCCTGCTCGACTTTGCCAACCCGTGCCAGGCAGTGCCCGACAAGTGCGGCGAATCTTATAGGCGACCCTGAGGGGCGTCAACACCTTTCGCAAAAAAATTTAAATTATTGAAGGGGTTAGGGGATTTGCCCGACCACCCGCCTTTGCCCTTGGGCCATGTCGTGCGAGAATGTGCCCTTCTTATATATGTTCCCTTCTCGATGGTTAATCACGCGTCTATGACTGCACACCTTATCGATGGCAAGGCGATCGCCGCCAACCTGCGCCAGCAGATCGCCCAACGTGTCGCCGAGCGCCGCCAGCAGGGCCTGCGCACGCCAGGCCTGGCGGTGATCCTGGTCGGCAGCGACCCGGCCTCCCAAGTCTATGTCTCGCACAAGCGCAAGGACTGTGAAGAGGTCGGCTTCATTTCCCAGGCGTTCGACCTGCCCAGCGATACCACGCAGCAAGCCCTGGCCGATCTGATCGACCGGCTCAACGACGACCCGGCAGTCGACGGCATTCTCCTGCAACTGCCGCTGCCGGAGCATCTGGACGCCTCGCTGCTGCTCGAGCGCATCCGCCCGGACAAGGACGTGGACGGTTTCCACCCCTACAACATCGGCCGCCTGGCCCAGCGCATCCCGCTGCTGCGTCCGTGCACCCCGAAAGGCATCATGACCCTGCTGCACAGCACCGGACAGGATCTGTACGGCATGAACGCGGTGATCGTCGGCGCATCCAACATCGTCGGCCGACCGATGGCCATGGAGCTGCTGCTGGCCGGCTGCACCGTCACCGTCTGCCACCGTTTCACCAAGGACCTGCCCGGCCATGTCGGCCGTGCCGACCTGGTGGTGGTGGCTGCCGGCAAGCCGGGGCTGGTCAAGGGTGAGTGGGTCAAGGAAGGCGCCATCGTCATCGATGTCGGCATCAACCGCCAGGAAGACGGCAAGCTGGTCGGCGACGTGGTCTACGAGACCGCCCTGCCCCGCGCCGGCTGGATCACCCCGGTGCCGGGCGGCGTGGGTCCGATGACCCGGGCATGCCTGCTGGAGAACACCCTGTATGCGGCTGAAGAGCTGCACAAGTAATACGGTGTTCCGGCAATAAAGAAAACGGCGCCCTTCGAGGCGCCGTTTTCAGTTGTACAGTTCATCCTTGTGGGAGCGGCGACCTTTTTCTGTGACACCAGCCGATTCCGCTGCCAAACAATCCATTTCAGCTGGACCCGCTGCCCGCCCCGCCCGCTTCAGCCGGGATCTCACCGCAAACCATCACACAATGGTCACACAGCCCACCTGTGGATGCGTGCCCAATGCAAACAACAAATACCGTCCTCATGATTCGCCCGGCGCGGTTCGCCTTCAACCCCGACACCGCCGCCAACAACCGCTTCCAGCAAGCGCCGCTGGACCCTGAGACCGCCAGCGCAAAGGCCCTGGAAGAGTTCGACGGCTACGTCGACAGCCTGCGCCAGCACGGCGTCGACGTACTGGTGGTGCAGGACACCCCAGAGCCCCATACCCCTGACTCGATCTTCCCCAACAACTGCTGGAGCAGCCATGCCGACGGCAGCCTGGTGCTCTACCCGATGGAGGGCAAGAACCGCCGCCTGGAACGCAGCAAGGGCGTACTGGGCGTGCTGAGCGAGCGCTTCGCCATCCAGCGCACCGTCGACCTGAGCCCGCTGGAACAGCAGAATCTGTTCCTCGAAGGCACCGGCAGCATGGTCCTGGACCGCGAGCACCGCATCAGCTACGCCTGTCACTCCGGGCGCACCCACGAACGCGCCCTGCGCCAGTTCGCCGAGCACCTGGACTACCGCCTGTGCCTGTTCCACGCGGTGGACCGCCAGCAGGCGCCGATCTACCACAGCAACGTGATGATGAATGTCGGCCGCCAGCTCGCCGTGGCCTGCCTCGATGCCCTGCCCCACCCAGACGAACGCCGCGCACTGGAACATTCGCTGCGCGACACCGACAAGCAGGTGCTGGCGCTGAACTTCGATCAGCTGGAGAACTTCGCCGGCAACATGCTCGAGGTCCACGACCGCGACGGCCGCTCGCTGCTGGTGATGTCGCGCAGCGCCTGGCGCTCGCTCGATGCGCAGCAGCGCCGCCAGGTCGAACGCCACAGCCATCCGCTGGTGGTGAACATCGACCATATCGAACGTATAGGCGGCGGCAGCGCCCGCTGCATGCTCGCCGAAATCCACCTGCCCTCGCGCCACTGACCCGTCAAGGAGAACCATCATGACCCGCTACATCGACGTAAATGACCTCGCCCGCCTGGTCAACCGCAAGGGCCTGCCCACCTGCCTGGCCGAGGTGGCCGAGTACATCCGCCAGGACTACCTGCGCTGGCACGACTTCGAGAAATGCGCGCGCCTGGCCAACCACTCGCCGGACGGGGTGATCGAACTGATGCCGGTGTCCGACGCGAACCTGTACGCCTTCAAGTACGTCAACGGCCACCCGAAGAACACCCACAACGGCCTGCTCACCGTGATGGCCTTCGGCGCCCTGGGCGATGTCGATACCGGCGCGCCAGTGCTGCTCAGCGAGATGACCCTGACCACCGCCATCCGTACCGCCGCCACCTCGGCCCTGGCCGCCCGCTACCTGGCGCGTCCGGACAGCAAGCGCATGGCGCTGGTCGGCAACGGCTCGCAAAGCGAGTTCCAGGCCATCGCCTTCCACACCCTGCTGGGCATCGAGGAGATCCGCCTGTTCGACATTGACCGCAAGGCTTCGGAGAAACTGGCAGCCAACCTGGCCGGCTACCCGCAACTGAAGCTGACCATCGCCGGCAGCGTGGCCGAGGCGGTACGCGGCGCCGATATCGTCACCACGGTCACCGCCGACAAGGCCTACGCCACCATTCTCACCCCGGAGCTGATCGAGCCGGGCATGCACCTCAATGCCGTGGGCGGCGACTGCCCGGGCAAGACCGAACTGCACCGCGACATCGTCGAGCGTGCCCGAGTGATCGTCGAGTACGAACCGCAGAGCCGGATCGAGGGCGAGATCCAGCAGATGCCGGCCGACTCGCCGACCACCGAGTTCTGGCAGGTGGTCGAGGGCAGCGCCGCAGGCCGCGAGAACGCCGGGCAGGTCACGTTGTTCGACTCGGTCGGCTTCGCCCTGGAGGACTACTCGGCGCTGCGCTATGTGCTCGACGTGGCCCGCACCCTGGACATCGGGCATGACATTGCGCTGGTGCCTGAACTCGAGAACCCGAAGGACCTGTTTGCCTTGCTGCAGCCAAAAGGGCGTGAGCGCAAGGCCAGTGCTGCCTGACCGAACACGCGGGGCCGCCTGGCGGCCCCATTGACCGAAACGGCTGTCGCACATCCATAAATCTTTGTCGTAACAGCCGTTTCGGCTGCAAGTAGCCCACTAACAACCGAATCCGGCCTCCCACGCGCTGGCAAACGACACAAAAAACCTGTCTATCTCGCGCATCCTGAGCGCGACCCATGAGTCACGGACGGACCTACGCGCATCAACCGCCCTACTACCAATAACAACACCCAGGGACCCAAGACCATGTTCTCCATGCGAAAACGCCTCGGCGTGCTGCTGTTCTCGTTGTGTGCCACCAGCGTTGCCCAGGCCAAGGAGTGGACCGAGATCCGCTTCGGCGTCTTCCCCGAATACCCACCTTTCGAATCCGTTGCCGCCGATGGCAGCCTGCAAGGCTTCGACATCGACCTGGGCAACGCCATCTGCGCCAAGCTGCAGGTCAAGTGCACCTGGGTGCACAACGAGTTCGACGGCATGATCCCAGCTCTGCGCGCCCGCAAATTCGACGCCATCATGTCCTCCATGGCCGTCACTCCGGCACGCCTGAAGCAGATCGACTTCACCAGCCGCCTGTTCCTCAGCCCCACCTCGGTGATCGTGCGCAAGTCAGCCGACTTCGGCGACACCACCGAATCGCTCAAGGGCAAGCAGGTCGGCGTGCTCCAGGGTTCGCTGCAGGAAGCCTACGCCCGCACCGTGCTGGCGCCTCAGGGCGCGCAGGTCAAGGCCTACCAGAGCCAGGACCAGAACTACGCCGACCTGATCAATGGCCGCCTCGACGCCACCGTCACCGACAAGCTCGAAGCCCAGCTCAACTTCCTCTCCAAGCCCGAAGGCGCCGACTTCAGGAGCGGCCCGGCGATCAAGGACCCGACCTTGCCGCTGGACATCGCCATGGGCCTGCGCAAGAGCGATCCCGAACTCAAGGCCCTGCTCGACAAGGGCATCGCCATGATCCATGCCGACGGCACCTACGCCGAGATCCAGAAGAAATACGTCGGCGACGTGGACATCTACAACGAGTGACCTACAGCGCCGATCGCGGGGCAAACCCGCTCCCACGGGCTCGCCTCTGCTTGGGAGCAGGCTTGCCCCGCGACGGCCTACCCGCGAGATCCCTGTCATGAACGACTTCCTCTCCCACGGCCTGCAAGGCTTTGGCCCGCTGCTGGCCCAGGGCACCTGGATGACCCTCAAGCTGGCCCTGCTGTCACTGGCGCTCAGCCTCGCACTGGGCCTGATCGGCGCCAGCGCCAAGCTGTCGCGATCAAGGCTGCTGCGCCTCCCGGCCACCCTCTACACCACGCTGATCCGCAGCGTTCCCGACCTCGTGCTGATCCTGCTGATCTTCTACAGCATGCAAATCTGGCTCAACGACCTGACCGAGATGCTGGGCTGGGACTATGTCGAAATCGACCCGTTCAGCGCCGGGGTAGTCACCTTGGGCTTCATCTACGGCGCCTACTTCACCGAGAACTTCCGCGGCGCCATCCTCAGCGTACCCGCCGGACAGCTGGAGGCCGCCACCGCCTATGGCCTGAGCAGGACGCAGCGGTTTCGGCTGGTGCTGTTCCCGCAGCTGATGCGCTTCGCCCTGCCAGGGCTGGGCAACAACTGGCTGGTGTTGCTCAAGTCCACCGCACTGGTGTCGATCATCGGCCTGGCCGACCTGGTCAAGGCCGCGCAGAACGCCGGCAAGACCACCAATGACATGCTGTTTTTCCTGTGCCTGGCGGGCCTGGTCTACCTGGTCATCACCACCTTGTCCAACCGCCTGCTCAAGCACCTCGAGCGGCGCTACAACACCGGCATCAAGGAGCTGGCACGATGATCGAACTCCTTCAGGAATACGGCCTGGCCTATCTCTACAACGATGGCACCGGCCTCTCGGGCCTGGCCATGACTCTCTGGCTGTTCCTGGCCAGCATGGTGCTGGGCTTCGCCTTGTCGCTGCCACTGGCCTTGGCGCGCACCTCGCATCATGCCTGGCTGCGCCTGCCGGTGCAGCTGTACACCTTCGTGTTCCGCGGCACGCCGCTCTATATCCAGCTGCTGATCTGCTACACCGGGCTCTACAGCCTGCAGGTGGTGCGCGACCACGCCCTGCTCGACCAGTTTTTCCGCAACGCGCTCAACTGCACCTTGCTAGCGTTCGTGCTCAACACCTGCGCCTACACCGTGGAAATCTTCGCCGGCGCCATCCGCAATCTGCCCGCTGGCGAGCTGGAGGCGGCCCAGGCCTATGGCCTGCGTGGCTGGAAGCTCAACCTGTTCCTGGTGCTGCCCGCCGCCCTGCGCCGCTCGCTGCCGGCTTACAGCAACGAACTGATCCTGATGTTGCATGCCACCTCGCTGGCCTTCACCGCCACCGTCGCCGACATCCTCAAGGTGGCCCGCGACGCCAACGCCGCAACCTTCCTGACCTTCCAGGCCTTCGGCGTGGCCGCCTTGCTGTACATGCTGCTGTCCTTCGCCCTGGTCGGCCTGTTCCGCGTGGCCGAACGGCGCTGGATGCGCTTCCTTGACCCTGCCCGAGGCTGAAAACATGACTGCTACCGCACTGCCACTTTCCACCTTCGCCCAGGCCCCGAAGGCACACGCCCATGCCGGCGCGATCAAGCTCAGCGTCGAGGGGCTGCACAAGCACTACGGCGAGCACCAGGTGCTCAAGGGCGTCTCGCTGCAGGCGCGCAAGGGCGATGTGATCAGCCTGATCGGCGCCAGCGGCTCGGGCAAGAGCACCTTCCTGCGCTGCATCAACTTTCTCGAGCAGCCCAACGCCGGCAGCATCACCCTCGACGGCCAGACCCTGGAGATCCACCCCGGCACCCGCACCCCGCCGCCGGCCCAACTGCAGAACCTGCGCACACGCCTGGCCATGGTGTTCCAGCACTTCAACCTGTGGAGCCACCTGACCGTGCTTGAGAACATCTGCCTGACGCCGCGCAAGGTGCTGGGGATCAGTGCCGGTGAAGCCGAGGCGCGGGCGCGCAAGTACCTGGACAAGGTCGGCCTGCCGGCCCGCGCCGCCGAGCAGTATCCGGCGTTTCTCTCCGGCGGCCAGCAACAGCGCGTGGCCATCGCCCGGGCGCTGGCCATGGAGCCGGAAATCATCCTGTTCGACGAGCCCACCTCGGCACTCGACCCGGAATTGGTCGGCGAAGTGCTCAAGGTGATACAGACGCTCGCCGAGGAAGGACGTACCATGCTCATGGTCACTCATGAAATGGGGTTTGCCCGCCAGGTATCGAGCCAGGTGCTGTTCCTGCACCAGGGCCTGGTCGAGGAAAGCGGCAGCGCCGAGATCCTCGACCGGCCACAGAGCGAGCGCCTGCGGCAGTTCCTCTCCAACCGCCTCAAGTGAAGTCAAGCCGTATATGGATAGCAAGGCCATCAGCTCCACCGCGGCACCGCTGGATCGCATCGACGAAGCGATCATCGACGTGCTGCGCCACCACGGAAGGATCACCTACGAAAAGCTCTCCACCCTCGTGCACCTGACCCCCAGGCCCTGCCTGGAGCGTGTGCGCAAGCTGGAGCGGCGCGGAGTGATCCGCGGATATGGAGCAATCATCGACCTGCAGCAGGTCTCCCCGGGGTTGTCGCTGCTGGTGCTGGTGGCCTTGTCCAACCAGAGCGGGCGCTCGGCGCAGCGGGCCTTCGAAGCCACCGTGCGCGCCTGCCCGCAGGTCTACGAGTGCCAGCTGATCAGCGGGCACTTCGACTACAGCCTGCGCATGCGCTGCCGCGACATGGAGCATTACCGGGTGCTGACCGAGACCTGGATGAACGACGACGAGCTGCATATCGACAAACTGGTGGCGCATCCGGAACTGGCGGCGGTGAAGAGCACGGCGCCGCAGGCTTGAGCCAAGGTAGCGCTTGTGGCGCAAGATAGTGGCTTAGTAACATTACTGGATCCAATGACCACGCCTCGCGGATGAATCCGCGGGGCGTTTCCACATTTCCAGGGATGTACAGCCGTGGCCAGCAATCAATCCAACGATTCGCGTATTCGTTTTCCCATCGAGCAGAAGGAGCAGGCGGCGCAGCGGGAGCACAGTACGTTGCTGGCGCGGGATATTTACAAGGACCTGGCGGACCTGCTCGAGGATGGCCTCAGGAGCCAACCTGACCGGGACGATCTGGACCAACACCGTTCGCACAATGCGATTCTGATCGATGGCAAGCGCGGCACAGGCAAAAGCTCGGTACTGGTCAACCTCAACCTGTATCTCGAGAACGAAAGAACTGACCTCGCCAAAGCCATTCATGTGCTCAAGCCTGTGGACCCGACGCTGTTGGAGGACACCGACGATCTGTTCCTGAACGTGATCGTCGCCGCGATCATCCGGGACAAGTCGGTCGCCGAAGCGCTCAGCCGTGCAGACCACAAGGCCGAGGAGTTCCACCACCAGTTGCAGGTACTCGGCAATACCCTGGAGCAGCTGCAGTCCCAGCGCAACAAGTACGGCCTGGACAAGGTCAGGGCCTTCATGGGCAGCCATGATCTGAACAAGCAGGTTCATGAGCTTTTCAAGAAATCGCTTGAGTTGATCGGCAAGAAGCTCCTGGTCCTGCCGATCGACGATGTCGACACTTCCCTCAATCGAGCCTTCGAAAACCTTGAGGTGGTAAGGCGCTACCTGACCTCACCTTACGTCCAGCCCATCATCAGTGGTGACCTGGCGCTCTACCATGAAGTGACCTGGCGCGACTTCTATAGCAAGCTGACGCAGAACAGCAAGATCAAGACCCGAGATGCACTGGAAACCGCCAGGAGCCTGGCGACCGAGTATCAACGCAAGATCATGCCCCTGCAGCTTCGCAGGGACATGCCCACGGCGGCAAACTACCTGGCGAACGAGGAAATCCTGCTCTGCAAGGACACCGAGGAGTATTTCTCCCTGCCCGTGTTCTGGCGCTGGATCGACGCCCTGCTCAATGAACGGCTGAACACTCCCACTGAACGACGCCTTTCGATCAAGCTGGAGACCGTCCGCGAGCTCACGCAGCTGATTTTCGCGTTCAGGCAGAACATTCCCGATCTCAGCGGCCTGCTCAAGCGCTGGGGCCCGTCCATTACCAATGAGTGGACGCTGCACCGCGCGATGATCATGCCAATGGGCATGATCCCGGCGCTGAACGAATTTTCCCGGGATTACCATCGCGCACAACGCCTCGAGGAAAAGACGCAGCGCGAAACGGCTAGTAATCATGCCTACCAGAATTTCTTCAATGCCAAGCATGAGGCAGACCCACTCTCGGTGATTGAGTGGCGACACTGCATCACCGAGGCAAAAAAAGTCTTGCTCAACTATCTGCATCATGAGCATGCCTCTTCTGCCGCCAGCCTGGCACTTGAGGCGGATGCTCACATTCTGAACCTCCGGGCGACGCCGACGGCCCGGTTGTCGACTTTGTTCAAGGCCACGTTGTTCCAACCGACCCAGTTGTCGAAGGAGAGCGCCCTGTCATTCCCGGCCCCCCTCGTACGCTCCAACCTGGATGAATGGAAAAAACACGCGCCAAAAGACTTGCAGGGAATCGTCAGCCTGGATGAGCGCCATCCCTACGCACTGGCCGAGGTAGGGCATGCCATAAAGCGCTACGACACATCGGATCTGCCGCTTGAGGCTCAATTCCTTGCTGAACTCATGCTACACCGGAGCTTCTTCAGCGAAAGCCGAAAAACCAACATGATTTTCACCGGCCGACTCTTCGAGCTTGTGATTGCCAGCCTGGTAAGGAACCTGGAGCCGAATGACCTGAGCGAGCTGGTCAACCGAGCACCGTTCTATTCTGTCCCCGCCTTGAACGACGACGACCTTGATCCTCAAGACCTTACCCCCGAGGACAGTGCGCCAGATACATACATCGACCCCCTGATCATCTCTATGGCAAAAAACATCAATGACTGGCGCACAGAGCACAGGATCGATGAACAGACAGTTTCTGGCTGGCTGATCTTCAACGTCATGAACAGTTACTTTGCAAAGTCTTGGGAGTTCAACAAACCGCTGAAACCCAACCAGAACCCCGCCGACCCCAGCTTGCGAATGCTGAGCATGACCGCTCGCCGGGCCTACCGGACGCTGTGGAATGCCTTTGCCAGCCTGGAAAAAGGTGAAGTATTCGGCATGCCCTCAATCGTCACGAGCTTCAGCATGGGCGACAAAGACAGGTTCGAGCAGGGTCTGGCATATCGACAAAACATCCTGCCGTTCCTCCGTCGCCATGGCGAGCAGTCATTTGGAGGTGAGACCCGTGCTTTCACCAGTGCGCTAGCTAACCATCCGCTCTTCAAGATGATCGAAAATCTTCAGAAACATGCAGATCAATTCGAAGACTCCGAATTCGGGGACGAGTGGCTGTATCAACCCACTACCCGCTCTGTCACGGAGATCATAAAGCGTCACTTCGAGGTTGATTCAATCAGTGACGCCTATTCAGTCGAGGTCACCCAAGAGGATATCGAGGCCATTCGTGATTTCTGCATCACCCAAAAGATCCCCAAGGACGTCATCGAAGGCAACCCACATTTCCAGTATCTGATCGGCGAAGCAGGCAAGTAAGCTCACCATGCTCACGCCATCCCTGCTCGAACTCACCACCGGCGCATTCTTCTCATGCCCGGTCTTCGCCGCACGCCTGAAAAGCGACCTCCTGACCAAGGACCTCGGCCTGCGCATCCGTGAATCCAAGGCGGTCATAGAAGAGTACCGAAGCTGTATCCGCAACGCCGTGGATCAGCGTTACCCTGGGCGCTTCAGGCTCAACGACCTTGCCCGGGCAGCGGAAGAGCTCTGCCCGCTTGACCTCTTCCGCACCCCGCAGCAGAAAGCCCTGGACACCTTGTTCCAGACGTTCTTCCTGTGCAACGGCGACCATATCCACTACCGCCCCGAGTGCCTGACGGACTACGCCCACCTGTGCGCCATGGTCGATCCGACCGTCATCGTCGCCTGGCACCTGGCGCAACGTTTCAGGCAGAACCCGCACCTGTCGGCAGCCGATGCCCAGCGTATCGTGCTGGCCCAGCAACCACTGTTCAGTCCGCCTTCGATCGCCAACAAAGCCTTCGCTGAAGGCCATGTGCACCTGGGCGGTGCGCATTTCGAAGGCATCATCCTGATGAACCAGATCACCCACCAGCCGGGCCTGGAAGCCTTCGCACCGCTGCACCGCCTGTGCCACGGCCTGCTCGGTGAATGGCCGGGGCGTCTGGGTAACGGCACGCCGGACAAGATCCTCAAGCTGTACCAGCGCACCCTGGGCAAGGCGCACCTGACCGACGGGCCGCTGATCCTCAGCTGGCCGGGCTTCAGCACCCTGCAGCCGCACACCGATGACCGCCGCCACCCGAGCTGGATGAAACTGCAGCTGGCCCAGGCCATAAACGCGGGCGACCTGAGCAAAGCCTGGCTGTGGCTGCTGATCTGGCTGTGGACGCAATACCAGGATGCCGAAGCGCCTCCGGTGCTGCGCATGGGCATCTTCTACCTGGTTCTGGCGCTGATGGCTGAACGGCGCAAGCTTTTGATGGACGGCCAGGGTTTGACGCGCTTCACGGCGGTTTATGGCGGGTTCAGCAAAGCCTCCAGGCACAATCCGCAAGAACACCTGCTGACCTACGGACGCGCCTGCGCGCGCCAGTTGTTCCAGAACCCCGAGGATTGCGCGGAACTGAAAATTACCGAAAGCGTCTTCACCAGCGACTTCATGGCCGGCTGGGTCAGCGCCCTCGAACAGCACAACGGCCAGCCGCCGATTGCCCCTCTCAAGCCCGTCAGCGCCCATCAGGCCAAGCACTTCCGCTCACGCATGGAGCGCTGGCACCTGTGCGTACACTTCCTGCGCCGTGAAGAGCACCTGCACAAGCGCGGCAAGATCTGGTCCGATGGCGAGAAGCTCTACCGCAAGCTGCGCGAGCACTCTGGCTGGTCGGCGCCGGCGTTTCTGCACGGCAAGGTCAGCGAGCACTTTCGTTTCGACCCGAGCGCCTGGGTACGCGGCCTGGATGTCGCAGGCGACGAGAACAAGACCCGTAACGAGCTCTATGCGCCGATGCTGCGCTGGCTGCGTGCCGGCCTGCAGCCGGCCGGCCATGGCGATGGCTTCCAGGGCGGCCTGCACCTGAGCATTCACACCGGCGAGGACTATGCCCACCCACTGTCGGGCATGCGCCATATCGACGAGACCGTGCACTTTTGCGAGATGCGCCACGGTGACCGCATCGGCCATGCGCTGGCGGTCGGCGGGTCGCCGCTGCAGTGGTGCCAGAACCAGGGCGACATGCTGCTGCCGGTGGACGAGCACCTGGACAACCTGGTGTGGCTCTGGCACCACGCCACGCAACTGGCAGCCTGCGTCCCCCTGGCGAATCAGATCCTGCCGCGGCTGGAACGCCGTATCGCCCAGTTCGTGCCCCATGTCGCCTGGACCAGCCCTCATTACCTCAATGCGTTCTATCCTCGGCAGGAGCTCGGCAAAGGCCAGGCGCAATCCCAGCCCGAGGAGTCGCGGCGCTACATCAACCCGCACACCCTGCATGAAGCCTGGCGTCTGCGCCGTAACTGTTTCCACATGCTGGAGCAGTATCGCCCTAACGAACCCCTCGACGACAAGATGCGCGCCGCCTTGCCCGACCGGGATATTCTGGGCACGGTCAACTTCCTTAGGCTCAACGGTCAGCATAACGACCCAGGCGCCGCGCTGTTGTTCTGGCGCCGCGCCACCCTGCAGACCCACGCCGATTACACACCGCGCATGGTGCATGTGCGCATCCAGCGCCACGCCCTGGTCGAAACCCCGCCGATGCCAGGCGAGCAAGGCCTGCTGCTGGACTACGAGACCCCGGAGGAGCTGGAATTCATGGAGGCGCTGCAGGACCACCTGATCGAATCGTGCGACCAGCGCGGAATCATCTTCGAGACCAATCCCAGTTCGAATGTATACATCGCCCGGATCGGCAAGCACGCCGATCACCCGATCTTCCGCTGGAACCCTCCGGACGAGAGCACGCTGGAGCGCGGTGCGATACACAATCGTTTCGGGCTGCGACGCGGCCCGATCCGGGTCACGATCAACACCGATGATCCTGGCGTGATTCCGACGACCCTGCGCACCGAGTATGCGCTGCTCCAGGAAGCGGCCAAGTCGATGGGCATATCCAGGACCCGAACCGAGGAATGGTTGGAGCGACTGCGGATCTATGCCAATGACCAGTTCCAGCGCAACCATCGGCCGGTGTTCAGGGACCGGTGACATCGCGCAGGGAACAAAGACGCAAGCATCACCAGCGTGGGAACGGGCTTGCCCCGCGATGAGGCCCGGCACAGGCCTCTCCTGTGATCGCGGTGCAGGCCCGCTCCAACAGGTTTTCCCACCAGCAGGCCCTCAGCGCCACGCCTGTGGCTGCCGATAGTCAAGCACCCACTGCTCCACCGCCTCCACCGACATCGGCCGGGCGATGCCATAGCCCTGGGCCAGCTCGCAGCCCAGCTCCATCAGCAGCCGCCCGTGCTCGACACTCTCAACGCCCTCGGCCACCACCTCCCGGCCAAACGCCCGCGCAAGCCCGATCACCGCACCGGTCAGGGCCAGGTCGTCATGGTCATGCAGGATGTCGCGCACGAAGGACTTGTCGATCTTGATGGTCTGCGCCGGTAAGCGCTTGAGGTAGCTCAGCGAGGAATAGCCGGTACCGAAGTCATCCAGGGAGAAACGCACGCCCAGTGCTCGGCAGGCATCCAGGCAGCGGCCGACTCGCGGCAGGTTGTCGATTGCCACCGACTCGACGATCTCCAGGTCCAGGCGCCCTGGCGACACTCCGGGATGGCGCGCCAGCAACCGCTCCAGCCGTTGGGCGAAGTCGCCGCGCTGCAACTGGCGGGCGGCGATGTTGACGCTCAGTGACCAATCGCGCCCGGACAGCTGCCACTGCTGCAGCTGGGTCAACGCCTGGTCGATGACCCATTCGCCCAGCTCGACGATCAGGTCGGTCTGCTCCACGAAGGGCAGGAACTCCCCCGGCGGCACCGGCCCCTTGGAGGGGTGCATCCAGCGCAGCAACGCCTCGAAACCGATCACCTGACCGCTGCGCATGTTCACCTTCGGCTGGTAGTACAGGCACAGCTCACCCTGGCGCAGGGCCTGGCGCACCCGTGCCACCGTCTGGTGGGTGGCCTTGAGCTCAAGCTCCTGGGACACGTCGAACAGGTGGTAGCGGTTGCGCCCGCGCTGCTTGGCCACGTACATCGCCTGGTCGGCGTGGCGCACCAGGGTGTCGGCATCCTCGTCGTCCTGCGGGAACAGGGTGACGCCGATGCTCGCGCTCAGGCTCAACGGGTGCTCGCGAACCGTGTAAGGCGCAGCCAGCGCCTGGAGGATGCGTCGTAACGCGGCGTCGAGCTGCTGCGGGCCTTCGATATGCCGCAGGATCAGCACGAACTCGTCCCCCGACAGCCGCGCCACCGCATCACCGCCACGCAGGATGTTCTGCAGGCGCTGGGCGACCTCCACCAGCAGCAGGTCGCCAGTGGCATGGCCATAGCCATCGTTGACCGCCTTGAAGCCATCGAGGTCGAGCATGCAGACAGCCAGGGGGATGCTTTCGCGCCGGGAGAACGCCAGGGCCTGGTTGAGCAGGTCGGACAGATAGGCACGGTTGGGCAGGCCGGTCAGCACGTCGTGCCCCACACGCCACTGCAGGGTGTGCAGCAACTGGCGCTTCTCGGTGACGTCGAAGCGGATCGACACGTACTTGCGCACCTTACCGGTGTGCGGGTCAATCAGCGGCACCATGGTGCTGTCCACCCAGTACAGCGAGCCGTCCTTGGCACGGTTGCAGATCTCGCCCTTCCACACCCGGCCAGCGGCCAGGGCGCGCCACATCTCGAGGAAGAAGGTCGGTTCGTGCAGCCCGGAATTGAGGATGCGGTGGTTGGCCCCCAGCAGTTCCTCGCGGCTGTAGCCGGAAATGCTGCAGAACTGCTGGTTGACGTAGGTGATGCAACCGCGCAGGTCGGTTTCGGAAAAGATCGCGGCCGCATCGACGGCCGCGCGGTAATTGTCGTCCATAAGCATCGCAACCTAGCGGTTGAAGCGCTCCACCAAGGCACGCAACCCAGCGCACACCTGCTCGAGCTCCGCGCCACGCACGGCAGCGGCATTGGCGCGGCGCGCGCTCTGCTGGACCGTGCCAGCCACCCCGTTGATCTGCCGCGAGACATCCTCGGCGACACTGGATTGCTCGTGCGAGGCTGCGGCCATCTGCTGGCTCATATCGCTGATGCGCTGCACGGCGTGGCGGATGCCTTGCAAAGCTTCCTGGGTCAGGGCGACCTGGGTCACACCCTGTTGCGCACCCTCGATACCCTCGCTGGCGATGCTCACCGCCTGCTCGGCGCCACCGCGCAAACTGTCGATGATCGACTGGATATGCAGCGTGGATTGGCGGGTCTTGTCGGCCAGGGCACGTACTTCATCGGCGACCACCGCAAAGCCGCGGCCCTGCTCGCCGGCACGGGCGGCTTCGATGGCGGCGTTGAGCGCCAGCAGGTTGGTCTGCTCGGCGATGGCACGGATCATCCCGGCCGCCTCGGCGATGGCACCGGTCTGACCGGCGAGGTCGTTGACCGCCTGGTTGATCTGCCCGACCGTGCCGGCCAGGCTCTGGATCGCCGCCCCCGTGGCGTCGGCCACCTGGCTGCCCTGCCCGGCCAGCAGGTGCGCGGTCTGCGCCTGCTCGGCGGTGAGTTGCACGTGGCCCGCGACTTCGCCGATCGAGGCGGCCATCTGAGTCATGGCGGTGGCGGTCAGGTCGGTCTCGGCGCGCTGTTCGAGTAACGCCGATTCGGTGCTGCGCGATAGCCGCCCGGCATCCTGGGCGGCGCCGGCCATCTGCGCGGCGAGGTCGCTCAGGCGAGTCAGCGCGGTCTTCAGGCGCGCCTCCTCGCTGATCAGGATCAGCTCCAGCTGCCCGGCAGCGCCCGGCAGATCACTGTAGGTCAAGGCCGCGACCGGGTCGCTGAAGGTGCTGTCCGCCACCTGGACGATACGCCGCAAGTGGCGCCTCATGCGGCTTTGCGCCCACAGGCCGACGCCAGCGAACAGCGCCAGGGTCAAGCCTTGGGCAGGCAGGTCGGGCAGCAGCTGGTTGCCGGCGATGGCCGCGGCTCCGGCCAGCAGTGGCAGCGCCATGGCCCGGCCCAGCAAGGCCAGGCGCCGGGCCGGCGACAGCGCCGCCTTGCTCTCGCGCAACCGGGCATACACAGCTTCGGCACGGGCCACCTGCTCACGGGTCGGGCGCACGCGCACCGACTCGTAGCCGATCACCTGGCCATTCTCGAGCATCGGTGTGACGTAGGCGTTGACCCAATAGAAGTTGCCGTTACGGCAGCGGTTCTTGACGATACCCATCCAGCTGCGGCCGGCCTTGAGGTACTGCCACATCAGCTCGAACACCGCCTCGGGCATGTCTGGATGGCGTACCAGGTTGTGCGGGCTGCCGATCAGCTCGTCCTGGCTGAAGCCGCTGATGGCCGCGAACTCGGCGTTGCAGTAGGTGATCAGGCTGGCCGTATCGGTGGCCGAAATGAGCCGCTGGTGCTCGGGAAAGCTTTGCTCGACCGGATTGACCGGCAGGTTCTGACGCACGATGAGACTCCATTCATACACGGCCCGACACGCGGCCTGACAGGAGGCCAGGGGTGCCGGAACCGTTCATCCTGGATCAGTTCCAATGTCCGACAACGCTTGCACACGGGCCGGTGGATGACCGGATCGCCCTGGACGACTACTTGAATGACTGATCAATCAAAGCAACGAATTCTACGAATTCCATCACATTTTGCAAATAAAGGTGATGGATCATGGCGTTGCGCTATATCGACATATATCGTTAAGTGCTTGATTCTAAATGGGAATTAAGCGATGACGAGACCAGGTCTAGGTCCTGCCCTGCGCCGCTACCGCAAACTGGCAGGCTTCACTCAGGCACAACTGGGCGAGCGAACCGGCTTTGACCCCAAGACCATCAGCCGCTTCGAAACCGGCACCTACACCCCCAGCATCGAGTCGTTGGTGAGCTTTGCCGAGGCGCTGGGGGTCAAGCCAAAAGCGTTTTTCACCGACCCCGATGACGTCGAAGAACAACGCGCCTACCTCTTCGGCGTCATCCACAACGCCCCCCCCAAGGACCTCGGCAAGCTGATCGCCGCCGTCGATCAGGTGCTCGCCAAACTGTGAAATCCCCCGCGCACCACGCTAGAGCAGACTGCCTGTCAGTGCACCACAACTGGTCAGACCGGTAAGGCCAAAAACCCTTGCATTGTCGGAAAAATCGGCGTTTTATAGCCCTCGCAGTGAACAAACCGGTAAGACCACAATAATTAAGTCCTGCACTCTTTCGCTCCGTGTGGCTTGGGGGGCAAGGACACCGACCAGAGACTCCTCCCATGCTCAAATGGTGTTCGCGTTCGATTTTCCTCCAGGTTGTGCTCGGCCTCGCCCTCGGCGTGATCTGCGGCCTGAGCTTCCCCGACCTGTCCCTACAACTCAAACCCCTGGGTGACGGCTTCATCAAGCTGATCAAGATGCTCATCGGCCTGATCGTGTTCTGCGTGGTGGTCAGCGGCATTTCCGGCGCCGGCGACCTGAAGAAGGTCGGGCGCATCGGCCTGAAGTCGGTGATCTACTTCGAGGTGCTGACCACCCTGGCCTTGGTCATCGGCCTGGTGTTCGCCTTCTCCACCGGCATCGGCAGCGGCGCCAACATCCACCTCGACCAGCTGTCCAGCGCGGATGCCGGCGCCCTGGCCGACCGTGGCGCGCATATCCACAGCACCACCACCTTCCTCATGGACCTGATCCCCACTTCGGTGGTGGGCGCCTTCGCCGACAACAACATCCTCCAGGTGCTGCTGTTCTCGGTATTGTTCGGCAGCGCGCTGAACCTGGTCGGTGAGTCGGCCTCGGGCATTTCGCGGCTGATCAATGAGCTCAGCCATGTAATCTTCCGCATCATGGGCATGATCGTGCGCCTGGCCCCCATCGGCGTGTTCGGCGCCATCGCCTTCACCACCAGCAAATACGGCCTGAGCTCGCTGCAGCACCTGGGTGGCCTGGTGGCACTGTTCTACCTGACCTGCGCCGGCTTCGTGCTGATCATCCTCGGCACGGTAATGCGTCTGTCCGGGCTCAAGCTGCTGCCGTTCATCAAATACCTGCGCGAAGAACTGTCCATCGTCCTCGGCACTGCGTCCTCTGACGCCGTGCTGCCCCAGGTGATGCGCAAGCTCGAGCACCTCGGCATCGGCAGCTCCACCGTCGGCCTGGTGATCCCCACGGGCTACTCGTTCAACCTCGATGGTTTCTCGATCTACCTGACCCTGGCCATCGTGTTCATCGCCAACGCCACCGGCACGCCGCTGGCCATGACCGACCTGCTGACCATTCTTCTGGTGTCGCTGGTGACTTCCAAAGGCGCCCACGGCATCCCAGGTTCGGCCCTGGTGATCCTCGCCGCCACCCTGACCGCGGTCCCGGCGATCCCGGTGGTCGGCCTGGTGCTGGTGCTGGCAGTCGACTGGTTCATGGGTATCGGCCGGGCGCTGACCAACCTGATCGGCAACTGCGTCGCCACCGTGGCCATCGCCCGCTGGGAGAAGGACATCGACCTGGAACGCGCCAACAATGTGCTGGCCAACAAACCCGGCTTCGCCCCGGCCACCCGCAAGCAGGGCCAACCCCATCAACAGGAATTCTAAGCCCAAGGCCGCCGGCGCCCCGCGCCGGCCCGCCAAGGGCCAAGATGCAGCGTCAACCAAGGAGCGAACCGTGATCAGCTCTTCGACCGTAGTCAATTCAGTGGTGGAGAAACTCCGCCAGGCCCTGGCCCGTGGCCAGTGGCGCAGCGGTGACATGCTGCCCGGCCAGCGCGAGCTGGCCGAACAGCTGGGCATCAGCCGGCCCAGCCTGCGCGAGGCGGTGATCGTGCTGGAAACCCTGGGCCTGGTGCGCTCGATGCCGGGCAAGGGCGTGCTGGTGCTCGATGCCGACGCCAGCCAGGCGCAAGAGCCGGACACCATCGCCGAGGCCAGCCTGGCCGACGTGCTCGAGCTGCGCTACACCCTTGAGCCTTTCATTGCCGGCCTGGTGGCGCAATCGGCCGGCAGCCAGGACATCGGCCAGTTGCGCCTGACCCTGATGGACATGCGCGAAGCCCTCGACGTCGGCGACAGCGAGGCTGGCATCAATGCCTACATCGCCTTCCACGAGGCGCTGTTCGCGCTGACCACCAACCCGATCTTCCAGAGCGTCGTGCAGCAGACCGGCAACGCCCTCAAGCAGAGCGCCGACATGCTGCGCAACTCGCCCGAGCACCTGGCCGCGCGCCTGAGCGAGAACGAGGCGGTGGTGCGCGCCATCCGCGAGCGCAACAGCGCCAAGGCCAGCCAGCAGATGCGCCAGCACATCCTCGCCGAAGGCCAGCGCATGGGCATCGCCCTGAACATCCCGGACGACCAACCAGGCAACTGATCAAAGAAGGAGAGCGACAATGACCGCCTGTGCCCAAGCCGCCCCCCGCCTGCCTGCCCTGCTCGGTGCCGGCGAGACCCGCCTGTCGGCGGAACAAATCTACCCCCGCCTGTTCGATGCCATCCTCGAACAACGCCTGCCACCCGGCAGCGCCCTGCCCGAGCAGGCGCTGGGCAATGCTTTCGGCGTCAGCCGCACAGTGATCCGCCGGGTGCTCGGGCGCCTGTCCGACCAGCAGGTGGTAGTGCAGCGCCCCAGCCACACCGCGCACCTGGCCGCTCCCGACCCTGAGCAGGCGCGCCAGGTGCTCAGCGCCCGGCGCCTGGCCGAGACCACGCTGATCGGCCTGGCCACCCAGCGCGCGCGCCCGGCACAGATCCGCCAACTACGCCAACTGGTCGAACGCGAACGCCAGCACCATGAACGCGGCGAACGCTGCACGGCCATTCGCCTGGGCGGCGAGTTCCACATGAAGCTGGCGCAGATGGCCGCCAACGCGCCGCTGGCGCGTTTCCTCAATGGCCTGGTACCCATGACTTCGCTGATCATCGCCCGCTACGAAGCGCCCTGCTGCGAGCACTGCGCCTGGCAGGAACATGCGGCGATCATCGACGCGGTGGAAAACGGCGACGGCCAGGCAGCGCTGGGCCTGATGCATGAACATCTGGACCGCCTCGAGGCCAAACTCGATCTGGATCAGGCCGGCTGAATCAAGCGAACGCCACGGCCTCGACGCCGGGCAGGATCTGCACTTCGTCCCCCAGCGACCACTCCGCCGCCCGGGCTGCCAGGGCGGCGGGCACACCCGGCGAGCCGCCAGGGCCGGGGGGCACGTCGTAGGTGGCGTGGGCATCGTGGGGCAGCAACACTTCGAAGCCCCTTTGCAGCGCGGCACGGGCAGTGGCAGCCAGGCACATTTCCGAGAGCACGCCACACAGGGCCAGGCGCCGGGCCCCGAGGTCGTTGAGCAGGGTTTGCAAAGCGGTTTCGAGAAAGCCATCGTCCTCGGTCTTGAACAGCACGTGCTCGCCCCGTGCAGGCGGAAAATACAGCTGCCAGCCGGCACTGTGCGGGGCAGCCGGGCTGCCCGGCGCACCGTCGTTCTGCAGGAAGATCACCGGCACCCCGGCCTGGCGGGCGCGGCCAAGCAAACGGGCGATGCTCTGCTGCAAGGCCAGGTGGCCAGGCACCGCATCGGCGCCCTCCATGAAAGCGCACTGCACATCCACCAGCAGCAAGGCGTCGGCCTTGGCAACATTCATCAGCGGCTCTCCCGTTCGCGGACGCAATGCCGAGCATAGCGCAATGCCGTACCCTAAAACCGATTACCAAAATGCCTGGGAGGGCCTATGAACTTCACTATCGCGCCAGTCGGCGCGCAACACTACGATCGGCTGGCCGATCTGTGGGAAGCCTCGGTGCGGGCGACCCACGACTTCCTGCCCGCGGGCTACATCGAGCGCCTGCGCCCGCTGGTGCGCGAGCAGTACCTGGGTTTTGTCCAGCTGCGTGCCTGGGCGGACGGCGCCGGCCATATACAGGGGTTTGCCGGGGTGCATGATGGCAAGCTGGAAATGCTCTTCGTCGACCCGGCCTGCCGTGGCCAAGGCATCGGCAAAGCCTTGCTGGCCCACGTGGTCGATGAGCTGGGCGTACGAGAAGTCGATGTCAACGAACAGAACCCACAGGCCGTGGGGTTCTACCTCAAGCAGGGCTTCGTCCAGGTCGGACGCAGCGAGGTGGATGGACAAGGCGATCCGTTCCCGTTGCTGCACCTGAAACGGGTGGGCTGACGCGCTCGCCGTGGAAGCGGGCTTGCCCCGCGATGAGACCCTCAAGACAAACCTATACTTCGGTTAATCACCCAGCCTCTCGCCAAGGGGGCAATCCGCGTGAAATCGATCCTCGCGATGGTTCCACTCTGCCTCTTGCTGGCCCTCGCCGGCTGCGCCGGCAAACGCCCACCCGCCCCGCCCCCGCCGCAGAACCTGCCACCGGCCGTCTGGCAGCGCATCGACCAGGACATCATCGAGGCCTCGGTCGCCGCTGCGGGCTCGGCCAACGACTACGCCCGGCGTTCCATGCGCGTGTGGAAGGAGCAAGTGCAGCAACGCACCGAGAACGACTTCATCCCCTGGTTCACCGGTTACTGGACCCAGCAGTGGCTCACACTCAAGGTCGCCTGGTACAAGATGAACAGCGGCAATGGCCAGGAGCCAGCTGAAAAGCGCCTGGGCCTTTATCTGCAGGAACAGTACCGCGAACGGGTCATCGACCCGGTGGCCGAACAGATCAACCCCGAGGGCATTCGCGACCGCGCCAGCGAACTGTACCTGCAACTGCTCGGCCAGCAACTGCCGACCATCATCCAGCGCTACAACGCCCCGCCCGAGCAGTTCAGCCAGCGCCTCAACCGCATCCCGATCATCGCCCTGGGCCCGCCGGATGCACGCAATGCCTCGCTTTACCAACTGCTGCGGGCCAAGTCGCTGGACCAACAGCTGGCCTGGCAGTCCCTGCGCCAGCACCTGCACCAACAGGCCGCCAAGGCCCCCGGGCAGACCGAGGCAGGATTGTCGTCGGTGGCCACCCAGGCCAGCGAGAAACTTGGCGCCACACTGGCGCCACGCGGTGCCGCCAGTGCCATCGCGGCGGCCGTGGGCAAGGCGGCAGGGGCGTTGATCTCGGTGGCGGCAACCGGCTACGGCATCATCACCCACGACCGTGAACAGCCGCAGATGGTCGAGCAACTGCGGGTGATCCTCAATGTGGCGCTGAACCAGGAATGGCAGGAGCTGATGGAGAATCGCCAGAGCGGCGCCATGGCCGGGGTGTATTACCTGTCGGGGCAGGTGGAGGACAGCTTGCTCGGGAGCCGGTCACAGGAACCGTTGCTGATTCGCCTGCCGCCATGACCCCGCGCAGGTGGCACGTTCAGGCAGTCGCCAGGGCCGAAGTCGGCAGCCCGAAGATGCGGTCGAACGCCCAGTTGTAGACGAAGGTGTAGCACGGCACCAGGATGATGAATGCCAGATCCACCATCAACGCCTCCAGAAGGGTCATGTTAAGCCACCAGGCGATCAGCGGGATCAGGTACACCACCAGGGTCAGCTGGAAGCCGATGGCATGCGCCACCCGCCGCCCGAGGCTGCGCCCGCGGGTGGCCTGGTGGCTCTCCCACCACTCGAACAGGCTGTTGTAGATGAGGTTCCAGGCCATGGCGATGGTGGTGATCATCACTGCCAGGGGGCCGGTGTGCGAAGCCTGGGTGTCGGATAGGTAGGCCAGGCCCAGGGTCGACATGCACAGGCCAATCAGTTCATAGAAGGTCACGTAGACCAGTTTGCGTTTGAGTCCTTGCACGGGATTACCTTGTTGCGGATATGACGAAGGCGCGCAGAATGCATCAACAGGCTTGACAGAAAAAGTCGGCAGCTTTCAGATTTGCTGAAAGGAGACTGCCATGAACTTTTCCAGCGATACCATCCTGCTGTTCCTCGCCGTACTCGACCGCGGCTCGTTCTCGGCTGCCGCGCGAGCGCTAGGGCGCGTACCCTCGGCGGTGAGCATGGCCATTGGCAACCTCGAGGCCGAGCTTGGCTACCCGCTGTTCGAGCGTGGGTCGCGGGAGGCACGCCCGACCGCCCAGGCCCAGGCCCTGGAGCCCCATGCCCGGCTGATCGCCGAACAACTGGGGCTGTTGGAAGTGCATGCGCTGGAGCTGTCGCGTGGGCTGGAAAGCAGCCTGGCCATCGCCGTGGTGCCGGATATCGACCAGCGCCCGTTGCTCGGGGCCATCACCCGCCTGGGCGAGCGCTACCCGCTGCTGGACATCGAACTGCTCGCCGCCCCGCAGGAAGAGGCCCTGCAACTGCTCGACAGTGGCCGGGTGCGCCTGTGCCTGGCCTTCGCCGGGCTGCAGGTGGACCCGCGACGCAGCTTCCAGCACATCGCCCTGGAATCGCTGGTGGCCACCCTGTCGCCACGCCACCCCGCACTGTGCGAAGGACGCATCCGCAACCTTGAAGACCTGGTTAACCTGCGCCAGATCCTGGTGTGCAGCCGCGACCTGCCATTGAGCGATCCCCGCTCGCTGATCGGCACCTCGCACTGGCGCACCGACAGCCTGGACCTGGCCCTGCAGATGGTCGAGGCCGGCCTGGGCTGGGGCGACCTGCCGCTGGCCCGGGTGGCGCCGCTGCTTGCGGACGGACGCCTGGTCCGCCTGCAATTTCAGAATACCCGCAACGAATTGCAACTGCCGGTGAACGCCTTCTGGCTCAAACAGCAACCCCTCGGCCAGGCGGCCAGGACGTTGGTGAGCCTGTTGGCTTCGAAATGATTTGTCACCTTGGCAGGCCGATTCGGCCAACTACTGCGACATTTAGTCTTTCAACATTTTTCAGAATCGGCCGATAGCGTTGCAACAGGCTCCGCCACTCGTGCCACAAGCACGCGGCGCCCTCCTTTCACTGGCTCAAGGTCTCGAAACATGAACCTGAAATTCCGCCACAAGATCCTGCTCAGTGCCTGCGCCGTCGTTGTACTGGCCTTCGCCCTGTTCACCCTCTACAACGACTACCTGCAACGCAACACCATTCGCCAGAACATCGAGTCTTCGGTGCGCCAGGCCGGCGCGCAGACCGCCAGCAGCGTGCAGAACTGGATGAGCGGGCGCATCCTGGTCCTGGAAAACCTGGCCCAGGACATCGCCCAGCAAGGTGCCGGCAGCAACGTGCCGGGCCTGGTCGACCAGCCGTCGTACACCAGCAACTTCCAGTTCACCTATTTTGGCCAGAACACCGGCCTGTTCACCCAGCGCCCCGATGCCAAGATGCCTGACGGCTACGACCCGCGTCAGCGCCCCTGGTACACCCAGGCCGTGGCCGCCAACCAGACGATGCTGACCCCGCCCTACATGGCCGCAGTGGGTGGCCTGGTGGTGACCATCGCCATGCCGGTCAAGGCCAAGTCCAGCGGCGAGCTGATCGGCGTGGTCGGCGGCGACCTGAGCCTGAACACCCTGGTCGACATCATCAACGCCGTGGACTTCGGCGGCCTTGGCCACGCCTTCCTGGTCGACCGCAATGGCCAGGTGATCGTCAGCCCGGACAAAGACCGGGTGATGAAGAACCTCAAGGACATCTACCCAGGCTCGCCGCTGCGTGTCGAATCCGGCATCCAGGAAGTCAGCCTCGATGGCAAGGACCGCATCATCTCCTTCGCTCCGGTGGACGGCCTGCCATCGGCGCAGTGGTACATCGGCCTGTCGATCGATAAAGAAAAAGCCTACGCCCCGCTGAGCCAGTTCCGTACCTCGGCCATCATCGCCATGCTCATCGCCGTGGCCGTCATCGCCGGCCTGCTCGGCCTGCTGATCCCGGTACTGATGCGCCCGCTGACCACCATGGGCCGCGCCATGCAGGACATCGCCGAAGGCGAAGGCGACCTGACCCGCCGCCTGACCGTCGAGCAGAAGGACGAGTTCGGCGAGCTGGCCACCTCGTTCAACCGTTTCGTCGAGCGTATCCACGCCTCGATCAGCGAAGTGTCCTCGGCCACCCGCCTGGTGCATGACCTGTCGGAAAAGGTCGTGGTCGCCTCAAATGCCTCGCTCACCGGTTCCGAAGAGCAGAGCATGCGCACCAACAGTGTCGCCGCGGCGATCAACGAACTGGGCGCCGCCACCCAGGAAATCGCCCGCAACGCCGCCGACGCCTCGCAGCACGCCAGCGGCGCCAGCGAACAGGCCAACGGTGGCCGCCAGGTGGTCGAAGAGGCGATCAGCGCCATGACCGCCCTGTCCGAGCGCATCAGCGAGTCCTGCGAGCAGATTGAGACCCTCAACGCCAGCACCGACGAAATCGGCAAGATCCTCGACGTGATCAAGGGCATCTCCCAGCAGACCAACCTGCTGGCGCTCAACGCCGCCATCGAGGCCGCCCGTGCCGGTGAAGCCGGGCGTGGTTTCGCCGTGGTTGCCGACGAAGTGCGCAACCTGGCCCACCGCACCCAGGAATCGGCAGAAGAGATCCACCGCATGATCACCAGCCTGCAGGTCGGCTCGCGTGAGGCGGTGCACACCATGAACACCAGCCAGGTCTCCAGCGAAGAGACCGTTCAGGTGGCCAACGAGGCCGGTGAGCGCCTGGCCAGTGTCACCCAGCGTATCGGCGAGATCGACGGCATGAACCAATCGGTGGCCACCGCCACCGAAGAGCAGACCGCCGTGGTCGAGAGCCTGAACCTGGACATCACCCAGATCAACGCGCTGAACCAGCAAGGGGTGGAGAACCTCAACGACACCCTGCGCCACTGCGACGCCCTGAGCCAGCAGGCCGGGCGCCTGAAGCAACTGGTGGGCAGCTTCCGCATCTGACCTGCCGCCCGCTCCTGTATGTGTTGCAGGAGCGGGCTCCCTCCGCGATCACGGCCTTCGATCACATCGGCGAATGCGCAGGCATTCTTCAGCTACTCCTTACTCGCCGACGAACGCCTGCACCTCGATCTCCACATCGACCCCCAATGCCAGCGCCGATGCCACCGTCGAACGTACCGGTAGCGCTGCGCCAAAGAACTCTTTGTAGACCTCGTTGAAGCCGGCGAAATGGCTCATGTCCGACAGCCAGACCGTGCATTTCACTACCTGGTCGAAACGCGCCCCACTCACTGCCAGGCTCTCGGCGATTCGTTCGCAGGCCGCTCGGGTCTGTGTCTGGATATCACCGCGTACCACTTCGCCACTGGCGCTCATCGGCACCTGGCCGGACAGGAACAGGAAGCCCCCGGCCTTCACTGCACGGGAAAAAGGAAACGGCAGGCTGCTGGGAAAACGCTGGATGTCATTGCTCATGGAACGCTCCTTTCATGGTTGGCTGAATCGTGCCCGGGACAGTCGAGCGGGCCAGCTCCCGGTAAACCCACTCTGGTTAACCGTGGATATTCAGGAGCGTACCGCCACAGCGTGGTTATAACCTAATAACGAACAAGTCTATTTGGCTATAAAAAAATCTATATGCTGGCACTCATCCGATCACGGGCAAGCTGGGCGTCGAGTAGCGTATGGATGTAGGTTCTTTCGGTTTCACCCTTGCGGGCCTGGTCGTGGGCTTCATCGTCGGCATGACCGGCGTCGGCGGCGGTTCGCTGATGACCCCGATCCTGCTGTGGTTCGGCATCAACCCGGCCACCGCCGTGGGCACCGACCTGCTCTATGCCGCCATCACCAAAGCCAGCGGCGTCTGGGTGCATGGCCGCAACAAGAACATCGACTGGAAGATCACCGGCTGGTTGAGCCTGGGCAGCGTCCCGGCCGCCGCGCTGACCCTGTGGTTCCTCAGCACCCTGCACACCGACACCTCGGCGCTCAACGCCATCATCAAGCAGGGCCTGGCGGTGGTGCTGATCCTCACCGCCCTGGCGATCCTGTTCAAGTCGCGCCTGCAGGCCTTCGCCAGCAAGCATGCCGGCGACCACTACCACCTCAGCGACCGTACCCTGAACATCCTCACCGTGATCACCGGCGTGGTGCTGGGCGTGATGGTCACCCTCACCTCCATCGGCGCTGGCGCGCTGGGCACCGTGGCGCTGTTCCTGCTCTACCCGTTCCTGGTCACCCGCCGCCTGGTCGGCACCGAGATCGCCCACGCCGTGCCGCTGACCCTGGTGGCCGGCCTGGGTCATGCCGGTATGGGCAACATGGACTGGTCGCTGCTGGGCTACCTGCTGCTGGGCTCACTGCCGGGGATCTACCTGGGCAGCCACCTGACCGGGCGCATCTCCGACCGCGTGCTGCGGCCTTGCCTGGCAACCATGCTGTTGCTGATCGGCTACAAGCTGGCGTTCTGAACCTCGTGCCTGACCGATAGAAGGCGCTTTGAGCTATTCCTGCACACGCCATAGCACCGGCCAGAACTGCGGTTTCACATACCCGCAGCGATCAAGCCGCGCCACACGCTCGGGGCGCATGCGCTCACCGTCGTAACGCCACTGCTGGATCAGCCCGCAACCACGCTCTACCTGGCTTTTGTCAGTGGCAAACAATTGGCCGCTCTGCGCATCGAACGCTACATGGCCACTCAGACGCGGCGCCAGCAACGGCGTCGGCACCTCGAAGGCCATTTCGCTGATCTGGTAGGGCGCGGCGCGGGACACTCGATACAGGTAATTGGCGCAGAACTCGCCACTGCACCCCACGTTGAGAATGACCAGGACATTGGCTGCGTCCAGCGGGTGCACCTCGTAATGGCTGTTGCTCATGCCTGGCACATCGCCTTCGACATTCGCCTGGCCTTTTACCACCCGGCCGATTTCATGGGCCTGCTCGTCGCTCATGCGCGGCGCGGCGATGAACTGTGGCAACACCACGGTATCGGGAGCGCCAGGCACATCAGCAGCGGGCGCATCTCCCACTTTTACCAGGGCATCGGCATGCCCCACCCGGCCCTGCACGGCATCAATGGCCAACAGCGCGCCACTGAGCCCCTGCAAGGACGCGACCAGCTCGCCATCCTCGGTCAACGAACTCAGGCGTGTACCGTCGCGCAACCGACGTATGAGCGCCAGCGCCTCATCGTCTTCCAGCAGCAGGTCGAAATCATATTCAAGCTGGATGCGCTGCCAGTTGGCCGACAGTGCCTGCCCATCGAGCAGCACCTGCTCCGCAAACGCCGGGCCCACGCGCAGGGTCAGCTCGAGCGCACCCTGTGGCCCCGCCTCGCGCCTTATGATGGTCTGCAGCCCAGCCATCAGGTCGTCGTCGATGGCCATTACCGCCGTGCAGGCACGGGTGTTGTCGCAGCCAACCGCCCAGTCCTTGATCTGCCGGTACATCGGCACCGCTTCGAGCGGTGCCTGGGCGCTCTCGGCCTGCACGACCGATGGCGTCATGAGCGTCAGCAGCAATGCCACGCGCGGGTGTTTCATCCATTGCCATGGCGTTATCCCTGAAGTCCGCTTCACACGTTCAACCTTCACTGCGCCAGAGCACCGGCCAACTGTCGGTGCCCACTTCGGCACAGCGGTCCATCCGTGACAGCCTGAGCAAGCGCATGCGCATGCCATCGTAGCGCCAGCTTTCCTCGACCCCGCAACTGCCGGGATAGTCGTCCTTGGCATAGCTGTGAAGCTCGCCTTTGCCAGGGTAGAACTCGATGGCGTCGCGCATCCGGCTGATCACCACCGCGCTCGATGGCGCCTCGAACTCCAGCGGCCCAAGGGTGTAAGGCGCTTCACGCGACACCTTGTACAGCGCGTAGAGGCAATGGAAGTCGTTGCAGTTGTAGCTGAGCAATGCCAGCGCATGCTGGTCGTCCAGGGCATGCAGCTCAAGCTTGGGAGCGACATCGTATTCGTTCTTCAACTGGTCCTCGGCGGCGGCCTTGGCCATCACCACTTGGGTGATGCCCGCTTGCTCCTGCGCGCCAAGGGCCGTACCTGCCACAAAGGCCGGCACCTGGGGTTTGGCCGGAGTTGGCAACTGCGCATCGGCAACGCTGTCGCCGGGGCGTATCAGCGCACTGTAGTGGCCGATTCGGCCCTGCACCGCATCCATCAGCAGCAAGGCGGCGCTCAGCCCCTGCAGCGAACTCACCCGCTCCCCTGGCCGGGTGTCGTCCACCAGGCGCTGGCCATTGCGCAATCGCCGCAACACGGCATAGGCATCGGCGCCCTCCAGTTCCAGGGTGGTCTCGACACCGCGGGTCATGCGCCAGGGGGCGACCAGCAGCTGGCCGTCGAGCATGGGCTCGCCCGACCAGTCGGTGCTCCCCACCAGGGTAAGGTGCAGGTTGCCCCAGGCGCCCGCCTCACGCTGCACCAGCATGCCCACTCGCATCCGCTCCGGGTGATCGGCCAGGACCGCGGTGCAGAAACGCGTGTTGTCGCAGCCTACAATCCAGTCCTTGATCTCCCGGTATACCGGTACCGGCTCTGGTTCCGCCGCGGCGGCCAGGCCCGGTAGCAACGCCAGCCCCAGGGCCAGCCAGTTCCATGTTGTTGCGCGCATCGTGCTGCATTCCTGTCTTGGCGGTGAAAGCCTCGTTCCAGAGGCGGCGCAATGATTCCACAGTTCAAGGGCCAGGTGCGTAAAATCGGCACTGGTGATTGCGTCGCCTGATCTGGCAGTATCGAATGCCATAACGCCAGAGCCGCCGTCATGTCCGCTACCGTCAGCCCGTTGCTGCTTGCCCTGCGCGAAGGTACCCGCGCCTGCCACCAGAGGCTGGAAGCGCGGCTGCCTTTCTTCAGCGAGGGCTTCGACCGCGCGGCCTACGCCGACCTGCTCGGGGCCTACCATGGCTTCCATGCGCCGCTTGATTTGCTGCTGGGCGTCTACCAGAGCGCCGAACGCCACAAGACGCCAATTCTGTCACGCGACTTGGACGCCCTGGCCATCGACATCGAAGCGCTGCCCCGGTGCCACGCCCTGCCTCGCATCGATGACGAAGCCAGCGCGCTTGGGGTGATGTATGTACTGGAAGGCTCCACGCTCGGTGGCCAAGTGCTCAAGCGGGCCATGGCCGAACGCCTGGGTATCGACGCCGACAACGGCGGTGCGTTCCTCGACGTCTACGGCCCGCTGACCGGCGCACGCTGGCGCAGCTTCCTCGAGCGGCTGGCTGCCGCCCCCCCTGAGCCCACCGCCCAGGCCCGGACGGTAGAAGCCGCTGTCGACACTTTCACCTGCTTCGAACAGTGGCTCGAAGAACGACAGGTGCTGGCCTGCTGAACTCCCTCACCGACGGCACTGGTGCAACAGCGACGTTACCAGTGGCGTCATCCCGATGGCCACCACGCACAAGCCACCGCACAACAATGCAAATCCCAGTGCCCGCAACGGGTGCAAGGTATTGAAGAACGCCAGCACCAGCAGCACCAGCAACAGCGCCAGCCAGTAGCGAACTGCCGCCCTTGGAATGGCCACCATCAACAGGTTGAAGAGTACGAAGGCGTAAAACACCAGCATCGTCGCCAAGCCGACGCTGACACCTCGCGCCATCGGCTGGCCGACATGCTGCCGGTAGAGATCGAAGCCAAGGCTCAAGATAAAGGGAAAAGCCACACACACCAGTGCGTGCAGCAGGAAGCGGGAAAGCAGCGGCAACATTCGTCCTTGATCCTGGAGTCGGCCAAAGGTTGCGCATGGCCGTGAGTGAGGAAAGCAGATGCTAATGCCCTGAATAGACGCCAGCAAGCCGCAGCCCCATTGGTCGGCAAACACTCGTGACAAAGACCTGCTTTTCCGACTTTGCGGCACGCAGCAGAATCCCTACGTCTGTGTTTCATGAAATCCTGCAGGATCGCCCCCACAGCAAAGGCGCTGGACAACCTGATAGCGAGCCCCAACATGAACGTCATTGCCTGTGACCTGCACCACCTGGACGCCACCGCGGACCTCTTCAACCAGTACCGGATGTTCTACCAGGAGGCGGATGACCTCCCCGCTTCCCGTGCTTTCCTCAAGGCCAACCTCGAAACCGGCAACTCACGGATCTACCTGCTGCTGGACGACGAGGGTCAGGCCATCGCCTTTGCCCAGCTGTACCCGGCCACCTGCTCGCTGGCGATGAAGCGCTTCTACTGGCTGTATGACCTGTTCGTCGTCCCCCACGCCCGCAGGGGCGGTCATGCCCGTTACCTGATGCAGCAACTGATCGGGATCTTCCAGGCCGAGGGCGCGCAGCGGTTAAGCCTGGACACCGCCAGGAGCAACCTTGCCGCCCAGGCGCTGTATGAATCGCTGGGGTATGAGGCCGAGCAGGAATTCGTGACCTATCACAAGGTGCTCGATCACTGAAGGTAGCCATGGGAGCTTTCGATATCCGCTTTCGCTCAGCGCGAGGGAGGCAGCTATACGCGGGTGTGCAAGACCGTGGAGTAGGAACCCGGCTGGCCCGAAGGCCTCCCACGTATAGCCGCCATTGAGCGACTTGGACCACATCCTCGGGCTTGCACACCCGGTCGTTGAATTGGCAACGACAGGGCGAGATTAGGGAATGCGGCTGGCCAGAACAACAGCTGAAAGGCCGCAAAAGCATGCTTGGGAAACGTCCTACATGAAATAGGGAAAGTCTTAGTAATCGTCCTGAATCAACAGCTCAGACCTCTTCGTGGGGCAAACCCGCTCCTACGCATCTTTGCTACTTGCCCGCCAAGTCAGGACAATTTCTGAATTTCCTGTACACGAAATATCTACTAAAGGTTTATATTCCGCCCGCCGAAACAGAAAAAGTAGCAAGTGGCCACCACCCTAGCGAAGCGGCCATGTACACCCTTCACACTCACGGATGGGCGTCACGATGAAAATAAAAAACAAACTGATCCTGGCCTTCGTACTGGTGGCCTTCATCCCGGTCGCCCTGGTTGGCGGCATCTCGGTGCTGAACATCCGCAGCGAGGCGGTCGATCAGTTCCTCGACAGCAGCACCCGGGAAATTCGCCAGATCGACGGCAACATGCGCCAGTTCTTTGATGGCACGCTGCAGAACGTCGATCAGATGGCCAAGGATCCTGTATACACCTCGGTCACCTCGCTCAAGGACTACACCGGCGCCGATGCCGCCAGCCAGCCGATGCCCGAGGCTGCGCAACGGGTCATCGACGCCTTCGCCCGCTACGGCACCACTCACCCGGCAGCGGCGATCCTTTCAATCGGCCTGGAAGACGGCAGCTACGCCAAATGGCCGGATGACCCACAGCTGGCCAAGTACGACCCGCGCACCCGCCCCTGGTACAAGGCCGCCATGGCCAGCCCGGACAAGACGGTGCGCACCGCCGCGTACTACTACGACAAGGACGACGTGGCCCTGGTCGGCACCGCCCGTGCGCTGCTCGACGTGGCCGGCAAGGCCAAGGGCGTGTTCGTGGTCAGCGTGTCGCTGAAGAACCTCACCGAACTGGTCAAGAGCATCAAGCTGGGCGACAGCGGCTACGTGATGCTGATCGAGGACGGCACCGTGCTGGTCGACCCGCGCAACGCCGGGCACAGCTTCAAGCAGCTCAAGGACCTCGGCGCGCCGTACGCGGCGTTGGCCGCCACCGAACAAGGCGCCACCGAGGTGGTGATCGATGGCGTGCGCTACATGGCCAATGTGTGGACCTCCCCAGGCCTGGGCTGGCGCTTCGTCGGGCTGATCGAGTACAACGAGGTCATGGCCGCGGCCACTCGCATGACCTATGTCACGGCGGTGATCGTGGTGCTGCTGGCGCTGATCTTCGCCGGGGTGGCGGCAGCGTTCTCGCGGGTGATCGTCAAGCCCATCGGCCAGGTGAGCACCGGCCTGCAGTCGATCGCCGAAGGTGAAGGCGACCTGCGCCGCGACCTGCAGGTCCAGGGCAAGGATGAAACCGCCGAGCTGGCCGGCTGGTTCAACAAGTTCCTCGCCGCCATCCGTCAGCTGATCCAGCGCATCGGCGCGGCCTCCACCAATCTGCACGAAGCCTCGCGCAGCAACAGCGAGATGGCCGGCAACATGAACGAGGCCGCCGGTCGCCAGCGAGAAGCAGTGGAGCTGGTGTCCACCGCGTTCAACGAGATGGTCGCCACCGCCAACGAGGTGGCGCGCTCGTGCAGCAGCGCCGCAGATGCCGCCGAACATGGGCACCGGCGGGTGGCCGAGGGCAAGCAGCAAATCGAGGCGACCACCGATAACGTCAATCGCCTGGGCCGGCGCCTGAGCGAGTCGTCCCAGGCCATGGTCGAGCTGGAAGAAGGCAGCCGCAGCATTAACCAGATCCTCGGCACCATCCGCGCCATCGCCGAGCAGACCAACCTGCTGGCGCTCAACGCCGCGATCGAGGCCGCCCGGGCCGGCGATCAGGGGCGTGGTTTCGCGGTGGTGGCCGACGAGGTACGGGCACTGGCCAAGCGCACCGCCGATTCCACCGGCGAGATCGACCAATTGCTCAATACCCTCGGCGGCAAGACCCATGAGGTCTCGCAAAAGATGGAAAGCTGCCTGGACCTGTCGCGGGCCAGCGTGACGTCAATCGAAAGCGCGCGTGACAGTTTCGAGGGTATCCAGCTGTCGGTGAACGAGATCCGCGACCAGAACCTGCAGATCTCGGCGGCCGCCGAGGAGCAGCACAGCGTCGCCGAGGAGATCAACCGACACATCCAGCAGATCTACGACGAGGCGCGACTGGTGGAGGGGCTGGCCAGCTCTGCGCAGGCCGACTCTGGCAGGCTGGCGCAGTTGTCGGATGAGCTGAACGGGTTGGTGGGGCGCTTCAAGTCGTAAGGCATCCAGCAGTTGGGGCCGCCAGGCGGCCCTTTTGCCGCGGTTCGTCGCCACGACAAGCCGACTCCCCACAGGCGATGCTGCACCGCGATGGCATCACCCCGCCCTGGGCAAGTCTGCCAACACGCCTTCGATCTCCCCTAGCACCGCCGGATCATCCAGCGTCGATGGCGCCGTGTAGGCCTGCCCATCGGCGATCTTGCGCAGCACCGCCCGCAGGATCTTGCCGGAGCGGGTCTTGGGCAGGCGCTTGACCAGGCGCACGCGGTTGAAGCAGGCCAGTGCGCCGATCTGTTCGCGCACATCCGCCACCAACTCGCCCTGCAGTTGCGCCTCGCCAATGCCCTGCCCGTCCTTGAGCACCACCAGCGCCAATGGCACCTGGCCTTTGATCTCGTCGTGCACACCAATCACCGCGCACTCGGCCACCGCCGGATGACGCGCCACCAGGTCCTCCATTTCCCCGGTCGACAAGCGATGCCCCGAGACATTGATCACGTCATCGGTGCGCCCCATGATGTAGACGAAGCCGTCTTCATCCAGGTAGCCGCCGTCGCCGGTGTGGTAGTAACCGGGGTAGCTCTGCAGGTAGGCCTGCAGGTAGCGTTGGTGATCGCCCCAGAGCGTCTGGCTGCAACCCGGTGGCAATGGCAGGGCGATCACGATAGCGCCCTGTTGATTGGGCCCCAACGGCTTGCCTTCGTCATCCAGCACCTGCACGTGGTACCCCGGCACCGCCCGGTTGCTCGAGCCCGGCCGCGCCGCGCTGCCTTCGAGCCCGACACAGGGCGCAGTCACCGGCCAGCCGGTCTCGGTCTGCCACCAATGGTCGTGCACCGGCTTGCTGCTGACCCGCTCGAGCCATTCATGGGTACTGGAGTCGAGTTTCTCCCCGGCCAGGAACAGCTGGCGCAACGAATCGAGATTGTGACGGCGGATCAGCGCGCCTTCCGGATCTTCCTTGCGGATGGCGCGCATGGCGGTGGGCGCGCAGAACAAGCCATTGACCTGATATTGTTCCACCACCCGCCAGTAGGCCGAGGCGTCCGGCGTGCGGATCGGCTTGCCCTCGTAGAACACCGTGGTGCACCCGCTCATCAGTGGCCCGTACACGATCAGCGAATGGCCCACCACCCAGCCGACGTCCGAGATCCCCCACCATACGTCCCCAGCCCGCATGCCGTAGACATGACGCATGGCATAACACAACGCCACTGCGTTGCCGCCATTTTCGCGGACGATACCCTTGGGTTTACCGGTGGTGCCGGAGGTGTACATGATGTACAGCGGATCGCCGGCGTCCAGCTCAACGGGGGCGACCGGCGCGGCCCCGAGCAAGGCCTGCTGCCAGTCCAGGTCACGCCCGGGCTGCAGTTCGGCGCTCGCCTGCGGGCGCTGCAACACCAGCACATGCCGCGGTTGGTGGCGAGCCAGCTGCAGGGCGCGATCGACCAGCGGCTTGTACTCGATCACGCGGTCGAACTCCAGGCCGCAGGAAGCCGTCAGCAGCAGGGCCGGCCGGGCATCGTCGATGCGCAGGGCCAGCTCGTTCGCGGCGAAGCCGCCGAATACTACGGAATGCACCGCACCAATGCGGGCGCAGGCGAGCATGGCCATGGCGGCCTGGGGCACCATCGGCATGTAGATGATCACGCCATCGCCCTTGCGCACACCCAACGAACGCAACAGACCCGCCAAGCAAGCCACTTCATCACGCAGCTGGTGATAGGTGAACGTCTGTTGCACGCCAGTCACTGGCGAGTCGTAGATCAGCGCCAGTTGTTCACCGCGCCCCTGCTCGATCTGATGGTCAAGGGCCAGGTAGCAACTGTTGAGGCGGCCATCGGCGAACCAACGGTGGGTACCATCGGCGTTCTGCTGCAAGGTTACGGTCGGCTTGCGCTGCCAGGCGAGCTGCTCGGCCTGGGCCTGCCAGAAGCTGGCGGGGTCGGAGATGGAATGGGCGTAACTGTGCTGATAGGTCATTGGTTCGCAACCCGGTACTTGTTGTTATTGAAGGGCGAACCCTGAGTATGGACCGAGGCCGGCGGCCCGCCATCGGACTTAAGTCGCAACCCATATGCAGATTTGCCGCACCCGAGCGCCTACAATGGCCAGCCACGTCTAGCGAACAGTCCCATGCATACCCTCGAAGACCTGCGCGCCGGTCGCCTGCACGGCATCACGCGACTTAATCTCTGCCAGAACCTGACCCATTTTCCCCAGGAGATCTTCGCACTTGGCGACAGCCTCGAAGTGCTCGACCTGAGCGGCAACAGGCTGAGCGAACTGCCCGAGGACCTGCACCGCCTCAACCGGCTCAAGGTGCTGTTCTGCTCCAACAATCAGTTCACCCACCTGCCCCACGCCATTGGCAGCTGCCAGGCCCTGGAAACCGTAGGCTTCAGAAGCAACCGCATCAGCCGGGCAGATGCCCAGGCCCTGCCACCGTCGCTACGCTCACTGGTGCTCACCGACAACGTATTGGAGCAGCTGCCCGAAGCACTGGGGGACTGCGCACACCTGCAAAAGCTCATGCTTGCCGGCAATCGCCTCACCGATCTGCCGGCAAGCCTGGCGCGCTGCCACCGCCTGGAACTGCTGCGCATCGCCAGCAACCGCCTGGGCGCCCTACCCGACTGGTTGCTGCTCATGCCACGCCTGGCCTGGCTGGCCTATGCGGACAACCCATTGCCCTATGGCTTTGTTGCACCTGCCACCGATGGCCATTGCCCCGCCCTGCACTGGCACGACATCCAACTGGAAGAAGAGCTCGGCCGTGGTGCCTCAGGGGTGATTCACCGCGCCCACTGGCGCGGCCAGGAAGCACCGGTTGCGGTCAAGCTGTACAAGGGCGCGATCACCAGCGACGGTTCGCCACTGGCGGAGATGAGCGCCTGTATCGCCGCCGGCCACCATCCACAGCTGGTGCGCCTGGCTGGGCGCATTGACGATCACCCAGATCAACTGCCCGCCCTGGTGATGCAACTGATCGACGCGCACTGGTCGAACCTGGGCGGCCCGCCTAGCCTCGACAGCTGCACCCGCGACCGCTATCCAGCCGACCGCCAGTTGACCAAGCCGGCTCTGCGTCGCCTTGTCAGCGGTATTGCCTCGGTCTGTGCCCACCTGCATGGGCGTGGCTTGAGCCATGGTGATCTGTATGCCCACAACATCCTGTTCGACGATAATGGCCAGTGCCTGCTGGGCGACTTCGGTGCCGCCTCGTTCCACCCTCAGGGGCAAAGCCTTGCGGCATCGGCACTCGAACGACTGGAAACGAGGGCGTTTGGCATTCTTGTCGAGGAATTGCTGGCGTGTTGCGACGAGCAGGACACATCACTGAAGCAACTTGCTGAGCGCTGCCAGCAGGCCGACGTATTGGCCCGTCCTGCCTTCAATGAGTTGGTGGCGCTGCTTGGCGAGCGCCACTGACGCGGTGATGAAGCCTGGCCTGAACATTCGTGGGAGCGGCGTTCCGATACGCCCGCTCCCACGCCAGATTTCTTTACCACGGAAGAAAAGACAAAACCCCTACCTGCTCGCGCAGATAGGGGTTTTGCGAAATGAATCTTGACGATGACCTACTCTCACATGGGGAAACCCCACACTACCATCGGCGATGCATCGTTTCACTGCTGAGTTCGGGATGGGATCAGGTGGTTCCAATGCTCTATGGTCGTCAAGAAATTCGGTTGCCAGTACGTCCTTGCAGACATGCCAGCCAATTCGGATATGCGATATGTGTGGTTCGTCGCGAACTTTCGGTTCGTTTCGTCTTCACCACCACAATTTGGCCTCAGCGCAAATTGCTTGGGTGTTATATGGTCAAGCCTCACGGGCAAT